>NZ_JBELLZ010000093.1:0-12474 GCF_042096255.1 Sphingomonas sp.
GGACGAGCGCGAGCACGCGGCTCTCGTTATGCTGGTAATCCTCGATCACGACCTGGAGGCCGAGGCGGAAATGGTAGAAGACCGAGGCAACCAGCAGCACCATCGGCACCGCCACCCAGGCGGAGGAGAGCCAGTCGTGCATCGCGGCGTAATCGTAGGACGGGCGGCGCGCGATCGAGATCATCAGCCAGCTCATCAGCAGGATGTTGCTGCCGGCAGTGAGCTTCTGGTTCCACCAATGCTCGACGCCGGCATGGGCGGAGCCGAGGCCGCGGACGCGGCCGAGCGGGGTGCCGGACTTCATCACTTGGTCCCCATGTAGAGCCAGAAGACGAGCGTCAGCAGCGCGGCGAACACGAACGTCAGATTGGCGAGGGTCTTGTTGGTCTTGAGCTCGAAGGCGGCGCCGGTGTCCATGATCAGGTGGCGGATGCCGCTCATCATGTGCTGGAACAGCGACCACGTGAGGCCGACGCCGACCACCCAGCCGACGATGTTGAGCCGCCCGTCGGTGTAGGTGAAGGTATCGCGGAAAGTGGAATAGGCCGCCTCGCCGCTCGCCATCGCGGCAAGGAACCAGACCAGCAGCGCCGCGCCAACGGTCGCCATGCCCGAGCCGGTGACGCGGTGAACGATCGATGTCGTCATGTGCGGGCCCCATTTCCAGACCTGGAGATGGGGGCTCATCGGACGGGTGCGGGGTGCGGGGCGGCTGGCCAAGAGCGATCCTTTCGTTGGCGGATGTCCTTACGCCTCGGTCCGCGGGATGCAAGCGATGCGGTGCAGCATCGGCCTTGACGGCGGTGGCGGCACCCGCCAACGCGCGGCCGATATCCAGGAAGGAACCGTGATGCGCGCGCTGCCTCTCGTCCTGATCGCCCTGACCCTGCTGCCGGCCTGTTCCGAATCGAAGAAGGAGACCCGGCAGGAACGGCGCGAAGAGCGCCGGGAGGCGCGGCAGGAGCGGCGCGAGCGTGGCGACGGCGGCGCGCGAGGGGGTCGTCGGGTGGAACGGTTCGACGCGGACAACGACGGCACGATCACCCGCGACGAGTTCAAGGGCCGCCCGCGCCGGTTCGAGCGGCTGGACAAGAACGGCGACGGCAAGCTGACCAGCGACGAGTTCTGACGGGCCGGCGGGCTCAGCTCGCCGGGTCGTACATGAATTCGCGCAGTTCCTGCGCGCAGCGGCAGGCGACCGCGATGCGGCGCGCCCAGTCGACGGCCTCCTCGCGGGTGGGCACTTCGAGGACGGTGAAGCCGCCGGTGAGGTGGCTGCCGGGATAGGTCTCGGGCGAGACCGTGCCGTCGGCGGAGACGCGCACGGGCGCGATGTCCTCGGCGATGCCGCCGCCGAAGACGTAGACGCCTGCGGCCTTGGCCTCCTCGATCACCGCATGCGAGTCGATCACCGCCTGCGCAAACTCGTCCTCGGTGAGGATCATCGCCTCGCTCGGAAAGGAGATGAGGTATTTCATGGGGCGGGAGGATGCGGCGGCGGGGTGTAGCGGGCAAGGGGGATATCCACTCCCCTCCCTGCAAGGGAGGGGTCGGGGGTGGGTGGCGTCCGGGACTCAGCCAGCCGCGGTCGATGCGTGGCGCCGTACCGTGTGCATCCACCCACCCCCAGCCCCTCCCTTCCAGGGAGGGGAGTCCGCCTAGAAGCTCTCTTCCGAATACACCCGCGAGACGTCGCCGGCCCACGCCCCCGCGTAGCGGTCGAGCAGCACCTGTGCGGGGACCTTGCCAGTGCGGACGATCTCGCGGAGGGGGTCGAGGAACCCGCTCTCATTGTCGCCGGCCTTGTTGAGGCGGGCGCGGGCGGTGAGGCCGGCGCCGGCGATGTCGAGCACCTCGGCGGCGATGTCGCGCAGCCTGCCGCCGCCGGGGAGCGGTGCGTCGAGGGCGAGCTTGGGCACCGAGTCGCGCAGCGCCTGGCGGTCTTCGATCGACCAGCCCTTGACCAGGTCCCACGCCGCATCGAGCGCGCCCTGGTCGTAGAGCAGGCCCACCCACAGCGCCGGCAAGGCACAGATGCGGTTCCACGGGCCGCCGTCGGCGCCGCGCATTTCCAGGAAGGTCTTGAGGCGGACCTCCGGGAAGGCGGTGGAGAGATGGTCGTTCCAGTCCTCCAGCGTGGGCTTTTCGCCAGGAAGAACGGAGAGATTGCCGTCGAGGAAGTCGCGGAAGCTCAGGCCGGCGGCGTCGATGTACGTGCCGTCGCGGTAGACGAAGTACATCGGCACATCGAGCATGTAGTCGAGGTAGCGTTCGTAGCCGAAGCCATGCTCGAACACGAAGGGCAGCATGCCGGTGCGCGCGGGATCGGTGTCCGACCAGATGTGGCTGCGATAGCTGAGATAGCCGTTGGGCTTGCCCTCGGTGAACGGCGAGTTGGCGAACAGCGCCGTCGCCAGCGGCTGGAGCGCGAGGCCGACGCGGAACTTCTGCGCCATGTCCGCCTCGCTGGCATAATCGAGGTTCACCTGGATGGTGCAGGTGCGCAGCATCATGTCGAGCCCGAGGCTGCCGACACGGGGCATGTGGCGGCGCATGATCGCGTAGCGCCCCTTGGGCATGATCGGCAGCGCGTCGCGCGTCTTGTCCGGCCACATGCCGAGGCCGAGGAAGCCGATGCCGAGCTCCGCGCCCACCGCCTTGACCTGCTCGAGGTGGCGGCCGGTCTCGGCGCAGGTCTCGTGCAGGTTCTCGAGCGGGGCGCCGGACAGCTCGAACTGGCCGGCAGGCTCCAGGCTGACCGAGCCGTCCGCGCCGGTGAGCGCGATCAGCTTGCCGTTTTCCTCCACGGCTTGCCAACCGAAGCGCTGGAGGCGGGTGAGCAATTCGCGAATGCCATGCGGCTCGTCCCACGAGGGCGCGTGGTGATCGCCCACCGCATAGACGAATTTCTCATGCTCGGTGCCGATCCGCCAGCGCTCGGCGGGCTTCTCGCCTTTCGCAAAGTGCGCGATCAGCTGGTCGCGCGACTCGATCACCGGCGAGCGGCTGTCCGTGGCGGTCTTGGTGGTCATCGCGCGCCGTTAGCGCCAGTCTCCGGCGCCCGCCATCCAAATAGCGAGCGCGGCCGCGGCGGCCGTTTCGGCGCGGAGGATGCGCGGGCCGAGGTCGATGCCGACCGCGGCAGGAAGCGCGCGGATCGACTCGCGCTCGGCATCGTCGAAGCCGCCCTCTGGGCCGATCAGGATCGCCGCCGGGCCGGGGTGCGTACGCATCGCTTCCGCCGCGGGCAGACCGCCGAGCTCGTCGGCGAAGAACAGCGCGCGATCCGCCGGCCAGTCGCGGAGCAGGGCGGGCAGCTTCACGGTCTCGGCGAGTTCGGGAAGCGCGGTGCGTCCGCATTGCTCCGCCGCCTCGATCATGGTCGCGCGCAGGCGGTCGAGCTTGGGCGTCTCCACCACCGTGCGGCGGGTGACGACGGGGACGAGGCGCGCGGCGCCAAGCTCGCACGCCTTTTCGGCGAGCCAGTCGATCGGGCCCTTCTTGAGCGGGGCGAAGCAGAGCCACAGGTCAGGCACCGGCTCGCGCGGGGCGAGGCGTTCGGTGACGTCGAGGGTGAGGTCGCGCTTGGCCGTGGCGGCGACGGTGGCGAGCCATTCGCCGGTGGCGTCGTCGAACAGGCGGACGGGATCGCCCGGCTTGGCGCGCATCACCGAGAGCAGGTAATGCGCCTGCGGCCCTTCGATCCGGCGCGCGCCCGGCGCGAGTGGTTCGTCCACGAACAGTCGCGGGGTGGAGCGCGGCGGCCAAGCGGGGGTGGCGCCCATCAGCGGCGGCCCCGGGCGATGAGGGCACGCGCGGTCAGGAACAGCACCAGGCCGGCGAAGGCGGTGCCGACCACCACCAGCGTCACCGTCCCCGCGACGGTGAGGATGGCGTAGAAGAGCGCCTCCACGAACCGGCCGATCGCGACGGAAAGGTGGATCATGCGGGGGAATTGGGCTGGAACACCCTGCCCTCATACCGTTCGTGCTGAGCGAAGTCGAAGCACTTGGCCGAGGGCGAGGCTTAGCCTTCGACTGCGCTCAGGCCGAACGGGTGAAAGGTGTGCACCCTTTCACCTCCGTTGTGCTGAGCGAAGTCGAAGAACCTGGGCGGGCGCGGCGCTTGGCCTTCGACTGCGCTCAGGCCGAACGGAGGTAAGTGCAGTTGCGCACTTCTGCCCGAATCGTAAAGCGCTTCCTCATGACCGAAATCGTCCCCGACAGCGAGCATCGCGGGCTCGTCGCGCGGCTGCCTCAGCGGGTGCGTGACCTCGCGTTGCTCGCCCGCTTCGACCGGCCGGTCGGCTGGTGGCTGCTGTTCTGGCCGGGTGCCTGGGGCGTGGCACTGGCCGGCGAGGCGGTGAACCGCTGGCCGCTGATCGCATGGCTGCTGGCAGGATCGATCGCGATGCGCGGCGCGGGATGCGTGTACAACGACGTGGTCGACCGCGATCTCGACCGGCAGGTGGCGCGCACGCGCAGCCGCCCGGTGGCGAGCGGGCGCGTCTCGGTGCGCGCGGCGGCGATCTGGCTGGCGGTGCTGCTCGCGGCCGGGCTGATCGTGTGGCTCCAACTGGGCTGGTATGCGCGGGTCGTGGCGATCGCCAGCATTGCGCCGGTCGCAGCCTATCCGTTCATGAAGCGGATCACCTGGTGGCCGCAGGCATGGCTTGGCCTGGTCTTCTCCTGGGCGGCCTTGGTGGGGTGGAGCGAGGCGTGGGGTACGCTCGCGCTGCCGGGCCTGCTGCTCTACGCCGGGGCGATCGCCTGGGTGATCGGTTACGACACCATCTACGCGCTCCAGGACATCGAGGACGATGCTTTGGTGGGCGTGCGCTCCTCGGCGAGGGCGTTGGGCGGGGCGGTGCGGTCGGGGGTAGCGGGCTTCTATGCCGCGGCGCTGGTGCTGTGGGCGGCGGCATTCTGGACGACGCGGAGCGATCCGCTGGTGCTGCTGGCGCTGCTGCCGGCGGCGGCGCACCTCGGCTGGCAGGTGGCGACGCTGCGGTCTGCGGACGGGGCCAACGCGCTGGCGCGGTTCCGCGCGAACCGCACGACGGGGCTGCTGGTGTTCTTGGCGTGCGTGGTGGTGGGGACGCGTCTCTAGCAACCGCGGCCCCGCGCCCCTAAGTCGCGGGCCATGCTGACCCCGACCGAGGCGCGCGAGCGCGCCGCAGAGATCGTCGCGCGGGCCACCCGCGCGGGTGCCGATGCCGCCGATGCCGTGTTCGCCGCCGATGCCGCCAGCGACGTTTCCGTGCGCCTGGGCGTGCTGGAGGATGTCGGCCGGTCCGAAAGCGAGGAACTGGGGCTGCGCGTGTTCGTCGGGCGGCGCTCCGCCTCGGTCTCCACCTCCGATCTGTCGGGCGCGGCGATGGACGAACTGGTCTTGCGCGCGGTGGCGATGGCGCGCGAGGCGCCCGAGGATCCCTGGGCCGGCCTCGCCCCCGAGGCGCGGCTGCTCCACGGCGAGCCGCCCAGCCTGGACCTCGACGACGGCGGCGAAGTCGCGCCGGCCGAGCTGAAGGCGATGGCGCTTGCCGCGGAAGAGGCCGCCCGCGCGGTGCCGGGCGTTTCCAACAGCGAGGGCGGCGGCGCAAGCGCGTCGCGTTCGGTGTGGGCGCTGGCGACCAGCCACGGCTTTGCGGGGGCCTATGCCACCACCGGCTATTCGCTGTCGGCCAGCGTGATCGCGGGCACGGGCAGCGGCATGCAGCGCGACTATGCCTATCATTCGGCGCGGCACCGCAGCCGGCTGGAGGCGGCGGAAGAGATCGGCGCGCGCGCCGGTGCGCGTGCGGTGGCGCGGCTCGATCCGGGCCGGGTGGCGAGCGGGGCGATGCCGGTGGTGTTCGATCCGCGCGTCGGCGCCAGCCTGCTCGGCCACCTCGTCGGCGCGATCAGCGGCGGCGCGATCACCCGCAAGACCAGCTTCCTGCTCGACGCGCTCGGCACGCAGGCGTTCGCCAGCGGCGTTACGGTACGCGACGACCCGCACCTGCCGCACGGTCTGCGCTCGCGCCCGTTTGACGGCGAGGGGCTGGCGGTGTCGCCGGTGGATATCGTCAGCGCGGGGGTGCTGGAGACGTGGCTGCTCGACTCCGCCTCGGCCCGGCAGCTCGGGCTGGAGCCGACCGGCCATGCCGCGCGCGGGGTGAATGGCGCGCCCGGTGCCTCGACCTCCAACCTCTACATGGCGGCGGGCAAGGTTCCGGTGGAGACGCTGATCGGCGACATCGCGCGCGGCGTGTTCGTCACCGAGCTGATCGGCCAGGGGGTCAATCCGGTGACGGGCGACTATAGCCGCGGCGCGGCGGGGTTCCTGATCGAGGACGGCGCGATCACCCGGCCGGTGAGCGAGTTCACCGTCGCGGGGAACCTCAAGGACATGTTCCGCGCGCTGACCCCGGCGAACGATTTGGAGTTCCGCCACGCCACCAACGTCCCGACCATCCGCATTGACGGCATGACGGTGGCGGGTGGCTGACCTTTCCGCCGCCGTCGCCGATGTGGCGCGCGAGGCGGGCGCGCTGGCGCTGTCGCGCTGGGGCACCGGCTTCGACACCGGCGCCAAGCCCGACGGCAGCGTGATCTGCGCGGTGGACCTGGAGGTCGACCGCTTCCTCCATGCGCGGCTGGGTGCGCTCGATCCCGAGGCCGGTTGGCTATCCGAAGAGACTGCCGACGATCCCGCGCGGCTGGCGCGCACGCGCGTGTGGGTGGTCGACCCGATCGACGGCACGCGCGATTATGTGCGTGGGCGCGAGGGCTGGGCGATCTCGATCGCTTTGGTCGAGAACGGACGCCCGGTGATCGGCGTGCTGGATGCCAGCGCGCGCGGCGAGCGCTGGCTGGCGACCGCGGGCGGCGGCGCGTGGCGCAACGGGGCGCGGCTGGCGGCGTCGACGCGCGCCGAGTTGGAGAGCGCGCGGGTGCCGGCGGATGCTTTGGCCAAGGCCGATCGCGGCACCTTCACGGCGGTGGCCAAGCCCAACTCGATCGCGCTGCGGATGGCGATGGTGGCGGCGGGCGAGGCCGATCTGGTCGCCACCCTGCGCTGGGGCAACGAATGGGACATCGCCGCCGCGGCGCTGATCGCAGCGGAAGCGGGGGCTAGCGTGACGGATGCGCTGGGCGCGCCCTTGGTGTTCAACCGCAACCCGCCCCGCGCCTTCGGCGTGCTGACCAGCGCGCCGGCGATCCATGCCGCGGCGGTGGAACGGCTGGGTCCGCGCGCGGCGGCGGCGGTGGCGGGGGGATGATTCCATCAGCCGTTCGTGCTGAGCGAAGTCGAAGCACCGTGGCGAGCGCGGCGCCTATCCTTCGACTTTGCTCAGGGCGAACGGAGGTCTGGAAGGTCCCTCAGTTCCGCTCCCGCGGCGTCTTGCCGGTGAGGGCGGAGAGCACGCCGCGCAGGGTGCGGACCTCCTGACTCGACCAGGCCGGCTTGGTCAGCAGCGTGCGCAGCGTTCGCTTCGTGGCGGGGATTCGATCGGGCGGGAAGAAATAGCCTGCGCGGTCGAGCATCGCGTCGAGCTGCGCGATCATGCCGTCCAGCTCCTCCTGCGGCGCGGGCTGCGGCAGTTCGACCTCGGGCGGAGAGGCGAGCGCCTCCCCCTTGGACCATTCGTAGGCGACCAGGATCACCGCCTGGGCGAGGTTGAGGCTGCCGAACTCCGGGTTGATCGGGACGGTGAGGATGGTGCGCGCGACCGCGACGTCGTCGGTTTCGAGGCCAGAGCGTTCGGGGCCGAACAAGATCGCCGAGCGGCCGGGGCCGGCGTGGATCGCCTGCGCAGCGGCCTCGGGCGTCACCACCGGCTTGGTCACGCCGCGCTTGCGCACGGTGGTGGCGTATACGTGCGCGCAATCGGCGACCGCGTCGGCGACGGTGTCGTAGACCTTGGCATTGGCGAGCACGCTGTCGGCGCCGCTGGCGGCGGGTCCGGCGGCCGGGTTGGGCCAGCCGTCGCGGGGAGCGACGAGCCGCATTTCGGTGAGCCCGAAGTTGAGCATGGCGCGCGCGGCCTTGCCGATGTTCTCGCCGAGCTGCGGGCGGACGAGGATGATGGCGGGGGGTGGGGTGGGGGTGGGAGAGGTGCTTCGACTTCGCTCAGCACGAACGGACATTGGGCTATTCTCCACCACCTCCGTTCGCCCTGAGCGAAATCGAAGGGCACGCTCCGACGGCGGAATCGCAGCATCGTGGAGGTCCGCCCAATCGCCCCGGATCAGCGCCTCCTTCTTGCGGCGGGTCCAACCCTTGATCTGACGCTCCGCTTCCCGCGCTTCGAGGCGAGAGGGAAAATTCTGCGACCACATCAGCGTAACGGGCCTGCGGCCCTGCGTGTAGCCCTCAACTCCACCGGCCGTGTGTTGGGCAATCCGGTGTTCCAGATTGTCGGTATGACCCGCGTAATAGCTGCCGTCGGAGCAGCGCAGGATATAGGCGAAGAATACCATGACACTCAGCTAGGCGATTTCGAGGGGAGATTGCACCATCCTGGCGGATTGTCGCGCATGTGCTTCGACTTCGCTCAGCACGAACGGAGGTGGGTGCAGCCCGTGCACCAGGCCCTACCCCCGCCCCGCCTCCTCCACCGCGCCGGCGAACGCCTCGAAGTCGCGCGCCTCGCTGAAGTCGCGGTAGACGCTGGCGAAGCGGATATAGGCGACCGGATCGAGGCCCTTCAGCCCTTCCATCACCAGTTCGCCGATCCGCTCGGAGGTGACCTCGGTCTCGCCTGAGGTCTCGAGCTGGCGCTGGACACCCGAGACGAGGCGCTCGATCGCGAGGCCGTCGATCGGGCGCTTGCGCGCGGCGATGCCGATCGAGCGGGCGAGCTTCTCCCGGTCGAAGGGTTCGCGGCGCTCGCCGCTCTTGACCACGGTGAGCTCGCGCAGCTGGATGCGCTCGAATGTGGTGAAGCGAGCGGCGCAGCCCTCGCACTGGCGCCGGCGCCGGATTGCCGCCCCGTCGTCGGTGGGGCGGCTGTCCTTCACCTGGCTCGCGTCATGGCCGCAGAACGGGCAGCGCATCCTACCTCTTGTGGCGCTTCATATAGGCATAGGTGGCGCCCGCGATGGCGCCGAACACCGGGCCGACCACCGGCACCGGAATCGCGACCACGGCGCCCAGCGCGCTCCACTTGGCCATGCTGCGGCCCAGGCCCGGGGTGTTGCGGATCTCGCCCTGGACTTCCTCGATCTTGGACATGCGGTCTCCCTTACTGATAGATCGGGAAACGAGCGCACAGCGCCCGCACGCGGTTCCGTACTTCGGCCTCGACCGCGGGATCGCCCGCCTCGCCCTTCGCCCGCAACCCGTCGAGCACGTCGGCGACCATGTTGCCGATCTCGCGGAACTCTGCCGGGCCGAAGCCGCGGGTGGTGCCGGCGGGCGAGCCGACGCGGATGCCGCTGGTCTTGACCGGGGGCAAAGGATCGTTGGGGATGCCGTTCTTGTTGCAGGTGATGCCCGCGCGCTCCAGCGCCTCGTCCGCGTCGCGGCCGGTGACGCCCAGCGGGGAAAGGTCGACCAGCGCCAGGTGCGTGTCGGTGCCGCCCGAGACGAGGTCGGCGCCACGCTCCTTGAGGGCGGCGGCAAGGACCTTGGCATTCTCCACCACCGCGGCGGCATAGGCGCGGAAGTCCGGCCGGAGCGCCTCGCCGAACGCGACCGCCTTGGCGGCGATGACGTGCATCAGCGGGCCGCCCTGGAGGCCGGGGAAGACCGCCGAGTTGATCTTCTTGGCAATCGTTTCGTCATCGGTCAGCACCATGCCGCCGCGGGGGCCACGCAGCGTCTTGTGGGTGGTGGTGGTGACGACATGGGCGTGGCCGAACGGCGTCGGGTGCACCCCGCCCGCGACCAGGCCGGCGAAATGCGCCATGTCGACCATGAACAAGGCGCCCACCTCATCGGCGATCGCGCGGAAGCGGGCGAAATCGAGGTGGCGCGGATAGGCCGAACCGCCGGTGATGATGATCTTGGGCTTGTGCTCCCTGGCCAGCGCCTCGACCTGGTCGAAGTCGATCAGGTGGTCCTCGGCACGGACGCCGTACTGGACCGCGTTGAACCACTTGCCGCTCATCGCCGCGCGCGCGCCATGGGTCAGGTGGCCGCCGGCATCGAGGCTCAACCCCATGATCGTGTCGCCCGGCTTGGCGAGCGCGAGCATCACCGCGCCGTTCGCCTGCGCGCCCGAATGCGGCTGGACATTGGCATAGCCGCAGCCGAACAGCTGCTTGGCCCGGTCGATCGCCAGCTGCTCGACTTCGTCCGAGGGGTGGCAGCCCTGATAGTAGCGCTTGCCCGGGTAGCCCTCAGCGTACTTATTGGTGAAGACGCTGCCCTGCGCCTCCAGCACCGCGTTCGATACGATGTTCTCCGAGGCGATCAGCTCGATCTGGGTCTGCTCGCGCTCCAGCTCGTGGGTGATCCCGGCGAACACCGCGGGATCGGCATCGGCGAGGTCGCGGGTGAAGAAGCCGTCCGGCTGGACATCATTGGCGGGCTGGGTGCTCATGCTTGTTCCTCGGTGAACGGTACGCCGCTCTCGGGCGGCATCGCCGGTTTCCAGGCGAGCGGCGGGCGGGAGAGCAGGTCGACGCGTGGCTGGTGGCGGCCGCCCTCGAACTCGGCGGACAGGAACGCCTCGATGCAGGCGATCGCCATGGCTTCGCCGATCAGGCGGGCGCCGAGCGCGATCGCGTTGGCGTCGTTGTGGGTGCGGGCGAGCCGGGCGGAGAGCGGTTCGGCCACTTGCGCGCAGCGGCAGGCGGGGTGACGGTTGGCGGCGATGGCGATGCCTATGCCCGAGCCGCACAACGCCACGCCCCGCTCGGCGCGCCCGTCTGCCAACGCCTGGGCGAGCGCATAACCGTAATCGGGATAATCGACGCTGCCGGTGCCGTGCGTGCCGAGGTCGACCACCTCGTGCCCGGCGGCACGGGCCCAGTCGGCGACGGCGCCCTTGAGGGCCACGGCGGCATGATCGGCGGCAAGGGCGAGTCGCAAGGCAGGAACCCGGAACTGGAGTGAGGGCGCGATTTAGTCCCGCTGCGCCGCAAGCGCTACCCCGCACTGCGGAACGAATGCCGCGCTGCCGCGCTTTGGCATTCCTGATCGAGATTAGGGGAAGCGCGAAGAATGTCGCGAACGATCTCGACCACCGCTCGGCTGCTGGGCTTTGCCGGGCTGGTCCCGCAGCTCATCGCGGTGCTGCTGATCGCCACCGGCATCGATGCCGCGCTGGGGACGCTGCTGGCGTTCGGATATGCGGTGCTGATCGTCTCCTTCCTGGGCGGCATCTGGTGGGGCATCGCGATGCAGGACGGACGCGGCCAGCCGCGCATTGCCGCCATCGCGGTGCTGCCGACTTTGGTGGGATTCGCGCTGATGATCGCGCGCATCCTGGGCCTCCAGTCCGATCTGGCGCTGGTGCTGCTGGGCATTGTCGTGATGCTGACGCTGCTGATCGACCGCATGCTCGTCTCGGAAGACCAGGCGCCGCCCGGATGGATGGGCCTGCGGGTGCCACTGTCGCTCGGCCTGGGCGCGCTGACCATCCTGGCCGGCGTCCTCGCACCAGTGGACGTGGCGCTCGTCTATTCAAGCTGAGGCCGCAACGGTAGGATCGCTCCCCGCAGGGGAGGGTGATGTCGACAACCGAGATGTTCCTGATCGCGATGGTGCTGATCTTCGCCGTTCCGTACGGCGTATGGCGGCTGCTGCGTACCGATTATTGGGCGCCTTTGGTGGTCGTGCAGATCGTCGGCGGCATCCTGCTCGGCCCGGGCGTGCTGGGCGTGGCGGCGCCCGAGTTCCACGCCCACGTCTTCTCGGCCCCGGTGATCGGCGCGCTGAACGGCATCGCCTGGTGGGCGGTGATGATGTTCGTCTGGGCGGCCGGGATCGAGCTCGATCTCACCGAAGCCTGGGCGAAGCGCGGCGAGACCGCGGCAACCGCGAGCCTGGCGCTGCTGGTGCCGCTGGTGGTCGGCTGCGTCGCGGCGGCGCTGCTGCTTCAGACCGGCGGCTGGATGGGCGCGAACGGCACGCGCTGGCAGGCGACGCTAGGGGTCGGCATGGCGTGCGCGGTCACCGCCCTGCCCATCCTTGTGCTGCTGATGGAAAAGCTGGAGATCCTGCGCACCGCCTTCGGCCAGCGCATCCTGCGTTATGCCAGCCTGGACGATATCGCGATTTGGGGGGTGCTGGCGCTGATCCTGCTGGACTGGGAGCGGATCGGGCGGCAGGCGGGCTTCCTGGCCGCCTTCGCGATCGGGACGATGGCGATCCGCTGGGCGATGCGGCGGATGCGGCAGGACGACTGCTGGTACGTCGGGCTCGTCTGGCTGGCGGTGGCGGGCTTCGCCGCCGACTGGGCGGGGCTGCACTATATGGTGGGCGCGGTCCTGGCGGGCGCGGTGCTGGATGCGGAGTGGTTCGGTCGCGAGCGGATGGACC
>NZ_JBELLZ010000094.1:0-12416 GCF_042096255.1 Sphingomonas sp.
AGTTCTCGACCAGCACGACGCGTCCGACTGGCTCCCCTTCGGTGGTCACTACCGATAGGCCGATCAGGTCGGCATGGTAGTATTCGCCATCCGCCAGCGGCGGCAGCGCCTCGCGCGGCACCGTCAGCACCGTGCCACGCAGCGCCTCCGCTGCGGTCCGGTCGGGCACCTCGGCAAAGCGCGCGATCGTGCCGCGCAATGCGGTCAGCGTCAGCGCACCGCCATTGAAGATGGTGAACGCGGACAGGTCGTCGGCGAACACCTTCAGCCGCACCTCGCCGCCGATGCCATGCGCGCCGGTGATCGCGGCGAGGACGATCTCGCCCGGCGCCGGCTCAGCTCTGCGGAGAGCCGGGCCGGGGCGCGGGGGTACCGTCTCCGCCTTCGGCCGGCTCCTCGGTGGAGACGCCCTGGTTGGGCGCGGCTTCGGTGGCATCCTCATCGTCATCGGCGGAGGTGCGGGGATCGGGTCCGGTCGGCGGCGTGGTGGCCATGGGCTTGCTCTCCTTCACGGGAGAGAAAGCCGCGCGCGCCGACCGGTTCCGGTCCTTACTGCTCGGCGGTCGCGTCGGCGACCTGCTGGCCCTCTTCGGTCGGCTCGGCCGTCGCAGCTTCCACCTCGGCGGCGACCACCGCCTCGGCCTCGGCTTCCTGCTGTGCCTTTAGCTTCTCGGCACGCTCCTCGGCGCGCTCCTTGGCCTTCTCGCCCGGCTCGGCCTTCTTCGGGTTGTTACGGGCCGCACGCTCCTTGACGCCGGCGACGTCGAGAAAGCGGGCGACGCGGTCGGTCGGCTGCGCGCCCATGCCCAGCCAGTGCTTGGCACGCTCGCCGTCCAGCACCACCCGCTTCTCGTCGTCCTTGGCGAGCAGCGGGTTGTAGTTGCCGATCTTCTCGATGAACTTGCCGTCACGCGGGCTCCGCGCATCGGCGACGACGATGCGGTAATAGGGACGCTTCTTGGAGCCGCCACGCGACAGGCGAATGCTGAGTGCCATGGTAAGTCTTTCTTCCTTCTGAGTTTTCGTGTCGAGATTACTTGCGGAACTTGCCCTTGCCGGGGAGGCCCGGCGGCAGGCCGGGCATGCCGGGAAGTCCGGGCATGCCGCCGCCTACCTTGTTCATCATGTCGCCCAGATCCTGCCCGCCGATCGCGCCGCCCAGGCCGCCGAGGCCGCCCTTCCCCAGCATCGCCATCATCCCCTTCATGCCGCCCATCTTCTTGATGCGCTTCATGGCGGTGGACATTTCCTGGTGCATCTTGAGTAGCTTGTTCACGTCCTGAACCGTGGTGCCGCTGCCCTTGGCGATACGGATCTTGCGCTTTGCGTTGATCAGCTCGGGCTTCGAGCGTTCCTTCTGGGTCATGGAGGTAATCATCGCGTCCATGCGCAGCAGGATCTTGTCGCCGCCCACCTGATCGACCGCGGCCTGCGCCTTCTTCATGCCCGGGATCATGCCGGCGAGCGCGCCCAGCCCGCCCATCCGGCGCATCTGGGACAGCTGGCTGCGCAGGTCGTCCATGTCGAAGACGCCCTTGGCCATCTTCGCGGCCATCCGCTCGGCGTCTTCCTGCTGGATCGCCTCGGCGGCGCGCTCCACCAGGCTGACGACATCGCCCATGCCCAGGATGCGCCCGGCGACACGCGACGGCTGGAACGCCTCCAGCGCCTCCATCTTCTCGCCGGTGCCCGCGAACTTGATCGGCTTGCCGGTCACGGCACGCATCGACAGCGCCGCGCCGCCGCGTGCATCGCCGTCCATCCGGGTCAGCACCACGCCAGTGAGCGGCACCTGCTCGGAGAAGCTGGTGGCGACGTTCACCGCATCTTGGCCGGTCAGCGAGTCGACGACCAGCAGGATCTCCTGCGGCGTGGCGATCTCCGCCACCGCGCGCATCTCGTCCATCAGCGCCTGGTCGACGTGCAGCCGGCCCGCGGTGTCGAGCATCAGCACGTCGAAACCCTGCAGCTTCGCTGCCTGGAGCGCGCGCCGCGCGATGTCGACGGGCTGCTGGCCCGCGACGATCGGCAGCGTCTGCACCTCGACCTGCATGCCGAGCGTGGCGAGCTGTTCCTGCGCGTTGGGGCGATTGACGTCCAGCGACGCCATCAGCACCTTCTTGCGCTCGGTCCTGCTCAGCCGCCGCGCGATCTTGGCGGTCGTGGTGGTCTTGCCCGATCCCTGGAGACCGACCATCATCACCACCGCCGGCGGGGTGACGCCCAGCTCCAGCGCCGCGCCCTCGGGCGCATCGCCGCCGAGCATCTCGACCAACGCGTCGTTGACGATCTTGACGACCTGCTGCCCCGGCGTAACCGAGCGCAGCACGTTCTGGCCGATCGCCTTCTCGGTTGCCTTGTCGACGAACTCGCGCGCCACCGGCAGCGCCACGTCCGCTTCCAGCAGTGCGATGCGCACTTCGCGCATCGCCTGGCGCACGTCCGCCTCGGTCAGCGCGCCGCGGCCGCGCAGCCGGTCGAACACTCCACCAAGACGATCGCTCAGGCTATCGAACATGATCACTCCAATCGACCGACACGCGCCACAACGAAAAAAGCGCCGGCGGGCGAAACCTCGCCGGCCAGCGTGCACCCTCGGGCGCTTCGTCCTGTGCGTTCCCGTCGGAACCGGCGCGCCCTAGCGCAAAGGCGCAACCATCGCAAGCATCACGGGTTTAACTTCTCGGCAAGGTAATCCGTGCGACGTTCACATCATGAGCGTCGCGTGGCCCTTTGCCGAGCCCCATAACAGCGGGCGCACGCTGGTTGCGATCACCGCCGTGGCGCTCGCCCTGTTCGTCGGCCTCGCCGGCCGCGTGATCGCCGGATCGCCCGCGAACAACGGCACTTTGCTCACCGCCCTATTCCTCAACGTCGCGCTGATCCTGCTCGCCTGGCGCAAACATAGCGATCTCCTCGCAGAGGTGCACAGCCGGTCCGAGGCGGAGGCACGTGCCGCACTGCTCGCCGCGCGCGACCCGCTCACCGGGCTGCTTAACCGCCACACCTTTGCGGAAGAGACCGGCGCGCTGCTCGGCGCCGCTTCGCAGCGCGGGCAGGCCGTGGCGATGCTGGTCGTCGACCTCGATCAGCTCAAGACGGTCAACGACACCTATGGCCATGCCGTCGGGGATGCGCTGCTCGTCGCGATCGGGTCGGTGCTGCGCGCAGAACTGCCAGGCACAGCGCTCAGGGCGCGGCTTGGCGCTGACGGGTTCGGGTGTGCACTGGCGTTCGATCCGGCGCGGCCGGGCATGGTGGAGATGCTCGTCGAGCGCCTGATCGCCGCGCTATCGCAGCCGTTGGACCTTCCTGATCAGCGCCTGCTCGTCTTCGCGGCGATCGGCCTTTCCCGCTCCGACCGCGATGGCGCGTCCGCAGATGCGCTGATGCGTTCGGCCGAGATCGCGATGTGCACCGCACGCGGCACCGGACGCGGCTACGCCTGGTTCGAGGCGGCGATGGAGCAGGCGGTCCGGCGCCGCGCCGCGCTGGTGGAGGGTCTGCGCACTGCGGTCGCCAACGGCGACGTGGTCCCCTATTTCGAGAAGCAGATCGATCTCGCCACCGGCCGCATCGTCGGCTTCGAGGTGCTCGCGCGCTGGGACAGTCCGGAGCTTGGCACGGTCAGTCCCGACGTGTTCGTTCCGCTCGCGGAGGAGAACGGGCTGATCGGCGAACTGTCGCTCTGCGTGATGCGCCAGGCCTTTGCCGCCGCGCGAGACTGGGACGGCGCGATCACGCTGGCGGTCAACATCTCGCCGCATCAGCTGCGTGATCCCTGGCTGGCGCAGAAGGTCATCAAGACGCTTACCGAAACCGGCTTTCCCGCCGCCCGACTAGAGATCGAGGTCACCGAAAGCGCGCTGGTCGACAATCTGCCTCTCGCCCAGTCGATTGTCGGCAGCCTCAAGAACCAGGGCGTGCGGGTCGCGCTGGACGATTTCGGCACCGGCTATTCCAGCCTCGCCCACCTGCGCGCGCTGCCGTTCGATCGGATCAAGATCGACCGCAGCTTCGTCGCCTCGCTGACCGAGAAGCCCGACAGCGCCGCGATTGTCACCGCGATCATCGGCCTTGGCGAAACCCTGAACCTCGCTGTGACTGCCGAGGGGATAGAGGACGAGGCCAGCGCCGCCCGCCTCGCCGCCCAGGGCTGCTCCCGCGGCCAGGGTTATCTGTACGGCCGACCGATGCCGCTGGCAGAGGTCCGCGCCCTGCTCGCCGGTGTTCCGGGGGGCGAGGGGGCGGTTGGACTGCGCCGCGCGCTGTAAGCCGCGCGTGGACTTGGCCGCCTGCGGTCCCTAGATCGCCGGCATGCAAGATCGCACTGGTCCCGTCGTCTCGCTCGGGTGCCGCCTCAACATCGCCGAGGGTGACACGATCGCCGCGATGGTCGGCGGCGGCACGTTCGTGGTGAACAGCTGCGCGGTCACAGCCGAGGCGGTGAAGCAGACCCGCGCCGCGATTCGCCGCGCCCGCCGCGCGCATCCCGCTGCCGAACTCGTGGTGACGGGCTGTGCCGCGACCATCGACCCCGCCGGCTTCGCTGCCATGCCAGAGGTCGACCGGATCGTCGGCAATGCGGTGAAGCTCGCCCCGGCCAGCTGGAATGCCGCCGGTGGTTTGCAGCGGCTCGCCGCCAGCACCGGCACCGTCCGCGCGCATGTTGCGGTGCAGACCGGCTGCGACCACGCCTGCACCTTCTGCACCATCCCCGCGGGCCGCGGCGCCAGCCGCTCGGAGCCGGTCCAAACGGTGGTTGCCCGCATCACGGCGCTGGTGGCACAGGGCACGCGCGAGGTGGTGCTGACCGGCGTCGATCTCACCAGCTGGGGCGCCGACCTCGCCGGCGAGCCGTCGCTTGGCCGCCTGGTCGAGGCGATCCTGTCCCGAACCACGCTTGAACGCCTGCGCCTCTCCTCACTCGACTCGATCGAAATCGATCCGCTGCTTTTCGACCTTGTCGCCTCCGAGCCGCGAGTGATGCCGCACCTCCACCTTTCGCTCCAGGCCGGCGACGACCTGACGCTCAAGCGGATGAAGCGCCGCCACTTGCGCGCCGATGCGATCCGGCTGGTTGAGCGCCTGAAGGTCCGCCGCAACATCGCGATCGGCGCGGACCTGATCGCCGGCTTCCCGACCGAGAGCGAGGCGATGTTCGCCAACACGCTGGCGCTGCTGGACGAGTGCGATATCGTCCATGCCCACATCTTCCCCTATTCGCCCCGCCCCGGCACCCCCGCCGCGCGAATGCCGCAGGTCGAGCCGGAGGTCCGTCGCGCCCGCGCCGCCCGCCTGCGCGAAGTGGCGGCCACCCGTAAGGCAGCGTGGCTCGCCGAGCAGGTCGGCACCTCGGCGTCGATCCTGGTGGAGAAACCCGGCGATCGCGGCCATACGCCCGGCTTCGCCGAGGTCCGCCTCGTCAGCCCCTCCACCGTCGGAGAGATCGTGCCCGCCCGCCTGACCGCCGCTTCCGACCACCTTATCGGCATTCTCGCATGACCGACCAACGCGCCTCCTGGCACGAGAAACTGCTCGGCGGATTTCGCCGCACGTCCGACCGGCTGGTCGGCAACCTCGCCGGTCTCGGCACCGCGCGGCTCGACGACGCCACGCTCGACGAGATCGAGGAGTCGCTGATCGCCTCCGATCTCGGGCCGGAAACCGCCGCGCGCGTCCGCGCCCGCCTCGCCGAGGGCTCGTTCGAGCGCAACATGGAGGAGCTCGGCATCCGCCTCGTCGTCGCCGAGGAGGTCGAGCGCGCGCTCGCCCCCGTCGCCAAGCCGCTGGAGATCGAGGCCTTTCCGCGCCCGCAGGTGATCCTGGTGATCGGCGTCAACGGCAGCGGCAAGACCACCACCATCGCTAAGCTGGCGCACTACCTGACCGAGCTCGATTATGCTGTGATGCTCGCCGCCGGCGACACCTTCCGCGCCGCCGCGATTGGCCAGCTCAAGACCTGGGCGGACCGGGTGGGCGTGCCGATCGTCACCGGACCGGAGGGCGGCGATGCCGCCGGCATCGTCTGGGACGCGGTCAAGAAAGCCACCGAGATCGGCACCGACGTGCTGATCGTCGACACCGCCGGCCGCCTCCAGAACAAGCGCGAGCTGATGGACGAGCTCGCCAAGATCCGCCGCGTCCTCGGCCGCCTCAACCCTGCTGCGCCGCACGACGTTGTGCTGGTGCTTGACGCCACGACCGGCCAGAACGCTTTGAGCCAGATCGAGGTGTTCAAGGAGGTCGCCGGCGTTACCGGCCTGGTGATGACCAAGCTGGACGGCACCGCGCGCGGCGGCGTGCTGGTCGCGGCGGCGGAGAAATACGGGCTGCCGATCCATGCGATCGGCGTCGGCGAGGGCATGGCGGACCTTCGGCCATTCGACGCGAACGAGGTCAGCCGGATCATCGCGGGTGTGGAGGGGCGGTAGTCCACTCCGTTCCTGGTGAGGAGAGACTGAGCGCAAGCGAAGCCTGTCCTGAGCACCTGCCTTGGCAGGCAGTCGAAGGGGCTCGTCTCGAACCACCCGCGCGCTACAGTCCTTCGAGACGCGTCTTCGCTTCGCTCAGCCGCTCCTCAGGACGAACGGATGTTGCAATGACCAAACCCTCCCCCACCTTCCGCGCCGCGATCGACTACGGCCCGCTGGTCCTGTTCTTCGTTGTCAACTTTCTCGCCCCCGCCGGGCTGCTGGTACGGCTGGTATCGAGCACGTCGGACATCCTCGCCGGCCTGCCAGCTGACCAGGCGAAGACGATCGCGCGTGTGCTGGTCGCCACCGGCGTGTTCATGGTGGCCACTGTCGCGGCGATGATCGCCAGCCAGGTGCGACTCAAGCACATCGCGCCGATGCTCTGGATATCGGGCGGGCTGGTGCTGGTGTTCGGCGCACTGACCCTCTGGTTCCGCGACCCCCGCTTTCTTCAGGTCAAGCCGACCATCGTTTACCTGATGCTCGCCGCGGTGCTGGCGTTCGGCCTCCTCACCGGCCGGCCCCTGCTCCAGACCCTGCTCGAAAGCGCTTATCCGGGACTGCGACCGGAGGGTTGGCGCCGTCTGACGCGCAACTGGGCGCTGTTCTTCGTTGCCATGGCAATCGCGAACGAAGCGGTGTGGCGGACGATGGGGTGGGATTTCTGGGTCGGCTACAAGGTCTGGGGCGCGATCCCGCTCACCCTGCTGTTCGCGGTCGCCAATGTGCCGATGCTGCTGCGCCACGGCCTGCAAACCGAAGCGCCGGTGCCGCCGCAGGAGTGAGCAAGCCCTCACACGCAAAGGGCGCCGCCAGCCGGCGACGCCCTCCGTTGCTCAATCGTCAGCGCTCAGGCCGCGTCGAAGCGCCGCCCGGCCTCGTCCCAGTTCACCACGTCCCACCACGCCTTGAGATAGCCGGGGCGGTCGTTCTTGTAGGTGAGGTAATAAGCGTGTTCCCACACGTCATTGCCAAGGATCGGCGTGCCCTTCTCCTTGGCATCGTCCATCAGCGGATTGTCCTGGTTCGGCGTCGACGTCACCTTGAGCGCGCCCGAAGAATCCTTGATCACCCAGGCCCAGCCTGAGCCGAACTGGCCCGCACCCTTGGTGTTGAAGTCTTCCTTCAGCTTGTCGAGCCCGCCGTACGCATCGATCGCGTCCTTGAGCGCGCCGGACGGCTGCGTCGAACCCTTCGGCCCCATGATCTTCCAGAAGAAATCGTGGTTCCAATAGCCGCCGCCATTGTTGCGGACCAGCGGCGGCAGGCTGGAGATCATGCCGAGGATCTCCTCGATGCTCTTGCCCTCCAGCTTGGGGTCGGCGGCGACGCCATCATTCAGCTTGGCGGTATAGGCGGCATGGTGCTTGTCATGATGGAAGGTCATCGTCTCCTTGGAGATGACCGGCTCCAGCGCGTCATAGTCGTACGGCAGCGGGGGAAGTTCGAACGCCATGGGGTCCTCCTTGTGGCGGGTTTGCTCGGGCAAACGCGTGCGCCGTCCAATGGCTCCGGACAAATCGTTACGCAACCGCTCCGATCAGATCATGACGCCGCAGCGCGTGGCGCAGCTGATCATAGGTGAGGCCCAGCGCCTCGGCGGTGGCGCGCTGGTTGTAACGCTGCTCGGCGAGCGCCTGGCTCAGCAGGTCCTTCTCGAAGCGGGCGACACGCGACTTGAAGTCGGACGGCCCCACCTCGCAGGCGGCGACCTCGTCGTGCGAGTCCGCCTCCTGCTCGGCCTCTGGGGCCGAAGCGGGCGCCTTCGCCGCCACCGATCGCGGCCGATGCGGCGAGGCGAATGGATCGAACTCGATCTGCGCGATCGGCTCCGCCCGCTCCCAGCGATACACCGCGCGCTCCACCACATTGCGCAGCTCGCGCACGTTGCCCGGCCAGCGATATTGAACAAGCTGCTCGGTCGCCTCGGGCGTGAACCCCCACCAGCGCTCCCATCCCATCTCCGCCGCCATCCGGCGCCCGAAATGGTCCGCCAGCACCGCCACGTCGCCGCGCCGCGCGCGCAGGGGCGGCAGCGTCACCACCTCGAAGCTGAGGCGATCGAGCAGGTCGGCGCGGAACTCGTGCCGGTCGACCTTGTCGGGCAGATGCTCGTTGGTCGCCGCAACGATGCGCACGTCCACCCGCACCGGCCGCGACGAGCCGATCCGGGTGATCTCGCCATATTCCACCGCGCGCAGCAGCCGCTCCTGCGCCCCCATCGAAAGCGTGCCCAACTCGTCGAGGAACAGGGTTCCCCCGTCCGCTTCCTCGAATCGCCCCTGCCGCTGCTTGGTGGCACCGGTGAAGGCGCCCGCCTCGTGCCCGAACAGCTCCGCCTCGATCAGTGTCTCGGGCAGCGCGGCGCAGTTCATCACCACCAGCGGCTGGTCCCAACGGGGCGACAGCCGGTGGAGACGCTCGGCCACCAGCTCCTTGCCCGTCCCCCGCTCGCCGATCACGAGCACCGGCCGGTCGAGCGCGGCGGCGCGACTGGCGCGTTCCAGCGCGTCGAGGAAGACGCCCGATTGGCCGAGGACCTGAGTCTGCCGTTCCATGCGCCGATGCTTGGCGCAAAATCCCAACCGTTCGCAAGGGGTGTCTCGCGCCACCCAAGCACCGTGACCCCGGGCTTGACCCGGGGCACCGCTTTCTACTTACTGCAAGCATCTGAGAAACAATAAGAAGCGGGATCGCGGCTCAAGGCCGGGATGACGGACCGCAAAACTGGCACGCTCTTCGCAATACCCTTGGCATCCCGCTTCACGCGGCCCGAAACGCCAAGGAGACCCACGATGACCGCCACCAACCGCTTTGCCGCCCTCGCCCTCACCATCCTCGCCAGCGCCACCCTGCTGGTCGGCGCGGTCGGACCCGCGGCGCAGCAGGGCGCCGCCCAGATCGTCCGCACGATCGCTTGACCGCGATCGTCCGGGTGGACCAGCCTACCCCCCGCCCCTCCCCGGCGTTAAACTGGGCCGACTATCTGCCATCGAGGAGTGATTTGATGGGCATCTTTTCCCGGACCCGCGACATCGTCGCCGCCAACTTCGCCGAACTGCTCGACAAGGCGGAGGACCCGGCGAAGATGATCCGCATGATCATCCTCGAGATGGAGGAGACGCTGGTCGAGGTCCGCGCCTCCGCCGCGCGCACCATCGCCGACCAGAAGGAGATGCGCCGCCACATCGCCAAGCTGGAACAGCTCGAATCGAACTGGACCGAAAAGGCCGAGCTGGCGCTCTCCAAGGAGCGCGAGGACCTCGCCAAGGCGGCACTCGTCGAGCGGCAGAAGGCCAGCGACATGGCCGACCAGCTAAAGGCCGAGTGTGGCGTCCTCGACGACGCGTTGCGCGCGTCGGAGGAGGACATCGCCAAGCTCCAGGGCAAGCTGCGCGAGGCGCGCAACAAGCAGAACGCCATCGCCACCCGGCTGGAGACCGCCAACAACAAGGCCCGCCTGCGCGAGATGTGGAACGGCCCCAAGACGCACGAGGCGTTCAGCCGCTTCGACGTGCTGGAGCGCCGCGTCGACGAGGCCGAGGGCCGCGCCGAGGCGATGGGTCTGGGCGCCCTTCCCAAGAGCCTGGAGGAGGAGATCGCCGAGCTCAAGGCCGCCGACAAGGTGGATGCCGAGCTCGCCGCGATGAAGGCCCGCCTCAGCAAGAAGGAGGGATGAAATGGAAGATATCCTGGTCCCCATCATCGTCATCCCGACGATCTTCATCGGGCTTCCCTGGCTGATCATGCATTATATCACCAAGTGGAAGCAGGCGCCGAAGATCACGCCGGAGGACGAGAACCTGCTGGACGAGATGTTCACTCTCGCCCGCCGCCTCGAAGAGCGGGTCAATACCGTCGAGCGGATCGTCGCCGCCGACAATCCGGATTTCAAGCCCGGCATCGCCGACTATCGCTCGGGCACCGACTACCGGCTCGAAGGCCGGATCGACAGGAGGAACTGATGGTTGATAGCCGCACCAAGTTCTACCTCGACAAGCAGAACGCCAAGTGGAAGGGTGTCTGCGCGGGAATGGCCGATTATGCCGGCATCGACGTGCTCTTCGTCCGCATCGGCCTGGTCCTGCTCACCGTCGCCGGCGGCTTCCCGTGGACGCTCATCGCTTATTGGATGATCGCCTGGTTCGCCGACGCCAAGCCGATCGGTCTCTACACCAGCGAGGCCGATGCCAAGTTCTGGCAGGGCGTGCGCACCAATCCGAAGCGCTCCACCGCCGAGGTCCGCGCCAAGTTCCGCGAACTGGACCGCCGCCTCGCCGACATCGAGCTGCACTACACCAGCCGCAACACCCAGCTCGCGCAGGAAATCGAGAGCCTGCGCTGAACGCCGCGGCGAGAGGGAGACGCAACATGGACATGCACGGACCCGGCTTCGTGGTCGCGATCATCATGATCTCGCTGACCGCCTGGCTGCTCAACAACTGGATCCGCGCCCGCCACGGCTATTCGGTCAGCGACGATTGGGGGCGCAACCTTTCCAAGGAAGACCCCGCCGCCGCGCGCAAGGTGGAACTGCTCTCGAACGAGAACGCCCGCCTCACCGGCCAGATCGGCCGCCTGGAGGAGCGGATCGCGGTGCTCGAACGGATCGCCACCGATCCCGCGACCCGCACCGCGCACGAGATCGAGAGCCTGCGCGACCGCGCCAACTGAGGGGACCGTCCATGAACAAGATGGCTTTCGTGCTCGCCTTCTTCATGATCGTGGTCGGCCTGCCGGTGATCCTCGGCGTCGGCGGCGACATGTTCAAGCGCTGGCTGAAGCACAAGGAGAAGATGGCGGACGCGCTTAATGCGCAGACCGCGGAGAAGGCGGCGCAATATGCTGCCCACACCGAGCGGCTGGAGCAGCGCGTGCGCGTGCTGGAGCGGATCGTCACCGACAAGGGACTGGAGATCTCCGACGAGATCGAACGCCTGCGCGATCTTCCCGCCCCCGCTTCACGGCCGCTCAATTAGGCTCAAGGAAAAAGGAAAAGGGAATGCCGTGGTCCGTCGCCTTCATGGTGGTCGCCATCGTTCTGATCGTCTCGATCTCCCGCGTCGCCAAGGCGCGCGACCGGGCGATGCTGAGCGGCCCGCCTGCCGACAGCGCCGACGCCGCCCGCATGCGGGAAGAGATGCAAAGGCTCAAGGAGCGCGTCCAGGTGCTGGAGCGCGTCATCACCGACCAGCGCAGCAGCATGGATCTCCATGGCGAGATCGAGCGGCTGCGCGATCGCTGAGGAGGATATGATGTCCGATCCAAACCTCTACGTCACGCTCGCCGCCTCGGGTCTCGCCGGCCTTGGCATGTTGGTCTACGCGACGCTCTCGGGCTTCCGCGGCTGGCTCGCGCTCAAGCAGCAGGAACTCGGCCGCATTGCTGCGCCCGAGATGCCCAGTGCCGGCGCCCGCATCGAGATCGCCGACCTCAAGGAGCGTATCCGCAAGCTGGAGGCGATCGCCGCCGGGGTGGAACTGTGAGCGACGCCCCCAAACCGAACCGGCCCGAGCCCACCGGCCCGCTGTGGACCTTTCACCTGCCCGACGCGACCACCTCGGTCGCTTCCGCCGCGGGCTGGACGGTTGCGGGGGCAGCCACGCGGCACTACCCGATCGCGGATGACCGATCTCGACGCGATCCGCGATGAATATGAGTTCCTCGACGCGGACGACCGCTACCGTCTGCTGATCGACCTGGGCCGCGCGCTCGAACCCATGCCAGAGCCGCTCAAGACCGACGCCACCCTGGTCCGCGGCTGCTCCGCCTCCGTCTGGGTCTATCCCACCCGCCGGGACGACGGCACGCTCCACTTCCTCGCCGACAGCAATGCCGCGATCACCAAGGGCATCATCGCCCTGGTCCTCGCCACCGTACAGGACCGCCCCGCCGCGGAGATCGCCGCCGAGGACATCGAGGGCGCGCTTGCCCCGTTCG
>NZ_JBELLZ010000095.1:0-11187 GCF_042096255.1 Sphingomonas sp.
TCCTCTCCCGGATCCTGCCCCGCCACGTCGCCGCCGGCGCGGTCGAGCAGACGGCGCTGATCGACGGCTCGGTGCTGGCCAACGCCCCATTCGGCCCGGCGATCGACGCCTTGCGCGAGCGCCCGGCCCGGCGTCCGATCGATCGACGGTTTTTGTATGTCGATCCTTCTCCCGGTTCCCGCTTCGGTCTGGGCACCAGTTCGGATGGTCCGCCCGGCTTCTTCCAGACGATCCTGGGATCAGCCAGCGAACTGCCGCGGCAGCAGCCGATCCGCGACAATCTGGAGGCAATCGCCGGCCGCTCCGCCCGTATCGAGCGGATGCGCGATATCGTCTCGGCGATTCGGCCTGAGGTGGAGGCGGAGGTCGAATCCGCGCTCGGCCGCACCTTCTTTCTCGATAAGCCCACCCCGGCGCGGCTGGTGGCATGGCGACGCCGCGCGCAGGAGGGCGCCGCGGCGCGGGCGGGCTACAGCCATGCGGCATACGGCCATTGGAAGCTTGCCGGCGTCGTGGACCTGATCACCGGTCTGCTCTACGCTGCGGGCGGTGAGCCGGGGCCGCAGCGCTGGCGCGGCATCCGGGCCGGCATAGCCGCGGAGGTCGCCCGTCGTGGCCTTGACGAGCCCCAGTTCGCCGGCGGCGCCCGGCCGGAGGTGATCGCCTTCCTGCGGCAGTTCGACCTCGCGTTCCGCATCCGCCGCCTCCGCCTGCTCGCCCGCCGGCTGGAGGAGGTCGAGGAGGACGGGACCGAGTTCCAGGCGATCCGGGAAGCCGTGTTCGAGTCGCTCGCCGCATATCTCGACTGCCGCATCGCGGCTCGCCATCAGGACCTGAAGCCGCTGATCCGCGCCCGCAACGCTGATGCCGCCGGGTTGCTTGACCGGCTGTCCGCATCGATGGACCTGACGCGCTTGGACTCGGAAACCGACGAGCGGCTCGCCGAAGCGCTCGGCGGGCTCCCGCGTAAGGACCGTCGCACACTGCTGCTCCAGTATCTCGGCTTCCCGTTCTTCGATGTCGCCACCCTGCCCCTGCTTCAAGGAGAGGGACTGGATGAGTATGATCCGATCAAGGTCGATCGCATCTCGCCCGACGATTGCTCCGCTATCCGCCCCGGCGGAGCCGAGGCGACCCTGAAGGGCATCCAGTTCAACAAGTTCGGTGCATTCTTCAGCCGCGCGTATCGCGAGAACGACTATCTGTGGGGCCGACTCCATGGCGCCGAGCGCGTCATCGACATCGTCGTCTCAACGCTCCCCGCCGATCGCCGCCTGCGCCCCGGCCGGATCGCCGCAGTCAAGCGCCTCGCCTTTCTCGCCATCCTTGACGAGGAGGAGGCACGACTCACCACCGCACCGGGCCTGATCGCCACTATCCGGCGCGAGATCGGCTGACATCTGGCCAAGAGGCGCGTGTCCGCGTAGCGTCCCCGCCATGCAGTTCCTGAAGATTCTGTTCTGGTGCCTGCTCGCCTTCGTCGCCGCGCTGTTCACCTACGGCAATTGGTTCAGCGTTCCGATCCGGCTGTGGGGCGGGCTGGTGGCAGAGACCAACCTGCCGGCGCTCTTGCTGGTTACCTTCCTCGCGGGCTTGTTGCCGACGCTGGCCTGGCAGTCGGCGCTGCGCTGGCGCCTGCGTCAGCGGCTTGCCAGCACGGAGCGGGCGCTAGCGGAACTGCGTACGGTCCCCCTGATCGTTCCCGCCTCGCCATCCACGCCGGCAGTGCAGGACATCGCCCCGTCATGAGCTCGCCGGTTTTCGTCGCGCTCGACACGCCCGATCTCGCCCGTGCCCATGCGCTCGCGGCGAAGGTCCGCCACCATGTCGGCGGGCTCAAGCTGGGGCTGGAGTTCTTCGCCGCCAATGGTCGTCACGGGGTGCGCGAGATGGCGACGCTCGGCTTACCGATCTTCCTCGACCTCAAGCTCCACGACATCCCGAACACCGTCGCCAAGGCGATCCAGGCCCTCGCCTCGCTCGAACCGGCGGTCCTCACCGTTCACGCCTCGGGCGGACGCGCGATGCTGGAGGAGGCAAAGGCTGCGGCGCATCCGTCCACCAAAGTGGTCGCGGTGACGATGCTGACCAGCCTCGATGCGGGCGATCTTGCCGACACCGGCGTGTCCGGCGACGCACACGACCAGGTACTCCGCCTGTCCGAACTCGCCCGCATGTCCGGGGTCGACGGCATCGTCTGCTCGGGCGCGGAAGTTGCCGAGGCGCACGCCGCCTGGCCGCAGGGCTATTTCGTTGTGCCGGGAGTACGCCCCGCTGGCGGCGATATCGGCGACCAGAAACGGGTGGTGACGCCCCGCGCCGCGCTCGATGCGGGCGCCTCGATGCTGGTGATCGGCCGTCCCATCACCCAGGCGCCGGACCCGGACGCCGCCGCCCGAGCGATCGCCGCGACGCTCTAAAGACGTGCGATCATCCGGCGAAGGCGCCCTAGCACCGCCTTGTCGCACGGCGCGCCGGATGCCGCTTCCTGGGCCACCGCCATCAATCGCACCGCGCCGAAGCTGCCCGCCAGACCTTGAAGCCGCGCGGTCGCCTCGCGCCACGCCGTTTCGTCGCGCGCCGCCTCCAGCGCCGCCATGCTGCGGTCGACGCTGTCGATGAAGGCGAGCCGCAACTCCGCGATCAACGCGGGATCATCTCCCACGGCCGCGGACAGTGTCGAGTCGATTGCGCCGGGGTCGAAAGCCATCACCGGTGGCTACGCGCAGGCGCGTTAAGGCTTCGTTGACCCTGCCGGCTTTGCGCTCCGGCAAATCGTGGTAAAACCCGCGTCCATGAACGGGGGGCAGACCTTGGCCGGCTACGAGCCTGGCTATTCGCAGATCGCGCCGCTGGCGGATTTCGGCGCATCCGAGCCGGTTGGCGTCGAGGCTGAGGCCCCGGCTGAACCAGTGTGGCGATTCGCTCTAGCGGTCGTCTTCGGCGTCCTCGCCATTGCCTGGGTCGGCGTCGCGGCCTGGCTGGGCAGCGGCACCGACCTTTCCGATCCGCTGCGCCTGCTCCAGTTCGTCGCCGCGCTCTGCGCGGTGCCCGTGCTGCTCGGCATCGCCTTCCTGGTCGTCGCCCGCACCAGCGGCGCCCACGCCTCGCGCCTCGCCGCCGGTTCGCGCGAGCTTCGCGAAGAAACCGAGCGGCTCTACCAGACCGCCGAAGCCCTCGCCCATTCGATGGCCACCAGCCGCGACACTTTGTCCGAACAGGCGCGCGCGCTGACCGCGCTCGGTGATGCCGCGGCGGCACGGCTGGAGACGATCGGCCAGACGCTCGCCGCAGGCATCGTCGAGACAGAAGCGCGCACACTGGCGCTCGGCCGCGCGGCGGATACCGCCGCGGACAAGATGGCGGTGATGCTCGCCACCCTGCCCAGGGCGCAGGACGAGATCCGCAGCCTGGGCGAGCGACTGGAACAGATCGGCCTCGGCGCAGGAGAACAGGCGGCGGCGCTCGATACGCAGCTCGCCGCACTCGGTGAGCGTGGCCGCGAGGCGGAGGCGATCGCGGGCACATCGGCGCAGAAGCTCGCCGCGCACATCACCCGGATGGACGCCAGCAGCGAGGCGGCGGCCGCCAAGCTGGACACCGTCGCCAAGGCCGTGGCGGAGGAGATCGACGCCCTGCTCGGCCGCACCGCCGACGCCGTCGACGAGTCGCGCAAGGGTATCGCCGCGCAGGGCGATGCGATGCTGGCGATGGTGCGTGCCAACCAGGCGGCACTGGACACCAGCGCGCGAGAGAGCGCCGAAGCGCTCGCCGAGCGGATCGAGATTGTCGAGCTCGTCATCGAGCGGGTCACCACCCGACTGGAAGGGCAGCGCCAGGCTGGCGAGGCACTGGTCCGCGAGATGGAAGGCTGGATCGAGCGGACCGAGGGGCGCTTCGACAAGCTGCACACGGAAGGCGAGCAGCGTGCCGGCGCGATCGCGCAATCGCTCGACGGGCTCACCGGCAGCGCCGATTCGTTGGCGCAGGCGATCGCTGGGGGCAATGGCGCCGCACTGACCGCCATCTCCACCGCGGAGACCCTGCTGATCGCGCTCGATTCCGCGGCTCGCGAGATGGACGAGACGCTCGCCGGCGCAGTCACCCGCCTCGATGGTCGTCTGGAAGGCGCACGCGCCCGGCTGGGCACGATCAAGCCCGAACTGCTCGCTTTGGTCGCCGCGTCCGAGAGCACCAGCGATGCCGTGGAGGCGGTCGCTGCCGCGGTCGCCACGCAGCGTCGCGATGCAGAGGTGGTGGCGGAGCGGCTGTCGAACGGACTTGCCGAGGGTCGCGACGCGGCAGCAGGGCTGCAAGGGGTGGTGCAGCAGCTCCGCGATGAGATCGAAGCCGTGTCGGAGACGGCCGCATCGCGTCTGGTCGAAGCGCTGCTGCGCGTGCGCGAGACCGCAGCCACCGCCGCCGATCAGGCGCGCGACACGCTGGCGCAGGTGATTCCGGAGGCGGCACACGCGATCGAGGCGGAGGCGGCGGTGGCGCTGCGTCGCGCCGCCGGACGGGGGCTGGACGAACAGATCGCCAAGGTTGCCGATGTCGCCGGCACCGCGGTGGGTGCGGCGACGCGCGCGGCAAGCCAGCTCGAGGCGCAGATCGCCCGCATCGGCGAGACCTCGGCAGCGCTGGAGGCGAAGGTGGAGGCGGCAGAGGCGGTGGAGCGCGAGAGCTTCACCCGCCGCGCCTCCGCGCTGATCGAGGCGCTCAACTCCGCCGCGATCGACCTGAGCCGCGGCCTGACCGAAGAGATCGGCGATGCCGCCTGGGCGGCCTATCTCAAGGGCGACCGCGGCGTCTTCACGCGTCGTGCAGTGCGACTACTCGATGCCGAAGAAGCGGGTGAGATCGTCCAGCTGTACGAGGCCGATGCGGGCTTCCGCGATGCGGTGAACCGCTACATCCACGATTTCGAGGCGATGCTGCGGATCGTGCTGGCGCAGCGCGATGGTTCGCCGCTGAGCGTCACTCTGCTCTCGTCGGACGTGGGCAAGGTCTATGTTGCGTTGGCGCAGGCGATCGAGCGGCTGCGCTGACGCCGCCGCTCAGATGCCGGCGTAATCCAGCATCTGCGGCGTCACCCAGCCGAAATGGTAGTTGGCGACGAACAGCGCGAACAGCGCTGTCGCCACGATCGTCGTCCTGATCGCGATCCGCCCTGGCCGGAACTCATGCGGGGCGCTCTCCGACTGCCCCGGAACGTGCTCAACCCCGGCCTCGGCCGAGGTGCGCACGCCCCAGGGCAGCACCAGAAACACCGAGAAGGCCCAGAACAGCGCGTAGATCGCAATCAGGGACTGGACGCGCATCAGGCCTGGACCAGCAGCACGTCGACGATCGGCTTCTTGCCGGTCCAGCGCGTCGCCGCACGGCGCACGGCGAGGCGAACGTCCTCGCGTAGCCGCTCCGCATCGCGTCTCGGACCACGCACGGCTTCAACCGCCGCAGCGGCGGCATCGGCGACGAAGGCCTCGCGCTCCTCCTCAACCGGCACACCCTGCACGCGCACCTGCGGCGACCCTATCAGCCGGCCGTTGCGATCCAGCGCGACACCAACCGAGACTTGGCCGTTGAGCGACAGCTTGCGCCGTTCGTTGATCGTGGTGCCGTCCGCGGGCAGGATGATGTCGCCGTCGAGGACCAGCCGGCCGATCGGCGCATCGCCGATCTTGCGCGCATCGCCCGGCGCAAGGCGGACGATATCGCCATCGGTCTGCACCAGCGAGGCGGGCACGCCCTCTGCCATCGCAAAGCGGGCATGCTCTTTCAGGTGGCGCATCTCGCCATGCACCGGCACCACCACCTTCGGGCGTAGCCAGCGGTAGAGCTGCGCCAACTCGGGGCGGCCGGGATGGCCCGAGACGTGGACGTGCGCCTGCTTCTCGGTGACCATCTCGACGCCGCGGCCCGCGAGGATGTTCTGGATCCGGCCGATCGCCACCTCGTTGCCGGGGATCTGCTTGGAAGAGAAGATCACCGTGTCGCTCTCTCCGAGCACCACCGGGTGGGTGCCCTCGGCGATCCGTGACAGCGCGGCGCGCGCCTCGCCCTGACCGCCGGTGGCGACCACCAGCACCTTATTGCGCGGTAGCCGCATCGCCGCTTCGGGATCGATCGTCGCGGGCAGATCGCCGAGATAGCCGGTCGCCTTTGCGACGCGGATGATCCGATCGAGCGAACGCCCGGCGACGCACAGTTCGCGTCCGGTCGCCTTCGCAACCTCGCCCAGGGTATGCAGCCGCGCGGCGTTGGAGGCGAAGGTGGTCACCACCACCCTGCCCTTCGCCTTGGCGACCGCATCAAGCAGGCCTGCGTGCACCTCCGCCTCGGAGCCCGACGCCTCGGCGTTGAACACGTTGGTCGAGTCGCAGACCAGCACGTCGATGCCGCGATCACCGATCGCGCAGAGCGCTTCGCCGGATGCGGGCGCGCCCAGCACCGGCGACGCGTCTAGCTTCCAGTCGCCCGAGTGGAAGATGCGGCCGTGCGGCGTTTCGATCATCACCGCATTCGCTTCGGGGATCGAGTGCGCCATCGGCACAAAGGTGAAGCCGAACGGCCCGAGGTCGAAGCGCTCGCCCGGCGCGATCACCTTGATCGGCACGCGGTCGGCGATCCGCTCCTCCTCCAGCTTGCCGCGGATCAGCCCGGCGGTGAAGGCGGTGGCGTAGATCGGCACGCCCAGGTCCTCGGCGAGGTAGGGCAAGGCGCCGATATGGTCCTCATGCCCATGGGTGATGACGATGCCGACGAGATCGTCGCTGCGCTCCTCTATGAACTGGAGGTCGGGCAGCACCAGATCGATGCCGGGATAGGCATGGTCGGCGAAGGTGACGCCGCAATCCACCATCACCCATTTGCCGCGAGTGCCGTAGAGGTTGACGTTCATGCCGATCTCGCCCGAACCGCCGAGCGCGCAGAAGAGAAGTTCGTCCTTGGGGGTCATTGGAATCCTTGCAAGACCCCGGCCATTACCGGAGCCGAAAAACCTGTGAACATGGCGTGATGTCCGCGACCGGAAGGCCGCCGCTTAGCGAGCAATATGGAGACGCTCCCACATCATCGCCAGCCCCTGGATGGTCAGGTCCGGCTCGATGGTGTCGAACACGTCGGTGTGCTGCTCGAACAGGGTGGCGAGGCCGCCGGTGGCGATCACCTTGACGGGTCGCCCCACCTCGCGGCGCATCCGCGCGACCAGCCCATCGAGCATCGCGACATAGCCCCAGTAGATGCCGATGTTCATCTGGTCGACCGTGGTGCGACCGATCACCGATAGATTGCCGGCGGGCGCCTCGATCGCGATGCGTGGCAGCTTGGCCGCATTCGCCACCAAAGCATCGAGCGACAGGTTGATGCCCGGCGCGATGATCCCGCCCTTGTAGGCGCCCTGATAGTCCACCCAGTCGAAGGTGGTGGCGGTGCCGAAATCCACCACGATCAGGTCGCCGGCATGCAGTGCGTGCGCCGCGATCGTGTTGACCGCGCGATCGGCGCCCAGCGAGGACGGCTCGTCGACGTCGATCAGCACGCCCCATTCCACCGGCGCGCGCCCGGCGATCAGCGCCTCCGTGCCGAAATATTTGGTCGCGAGCACTTGAAGGTTGTGGAGCGCGCGTGGCACCACGGTGGAGATGATCACCGCCTCGACATCGCCGCGGGTGAAGTCTTCCAGCTGAAGGAGTTGGCTGAGCCAGACGGCATATTCGTCCGCCGTGCGGCGCGGATCGGTCGCGATACGCCACCTCGCGCGAATAGCGCGGTTTTCGCCCCGGCCCTCCACCAGAGCGAAGACGATGTTGGTGTTGCCGGCATCCACCGCGAGCAGCATCGCGCGTCCTCTCCTATATCTCGAACACGTCGGCGGCGTGGATGACACGCATGGCCCCATCCGCCAAGCGCAGCCGCAGCGCGCCCTCAAGGGTCAGGCCGTCGAACCGTCCCGCGGTGACACTCCCATCGGGCAGGCCGGCACGGAGCGACGTGCCGAGCGGGTGCGCGAGCGCGGTCCAGCGCTCCACCAGCATGGCGAAGTCCTGGCGCCAGTCCTCCAGCCGCGAACCGAGCTGTGATGCGAGCGCCGCCAAGGCGCGCTCGGGCGTGACGACGCCGGTCAGCGCCGCAAGGCTGGCGGTGGCACGTCCAGGCACCTCAGGCGCGCTCGCCAGATTGACGCCAAAGCCGATCACCACCCAATCGCCGGTCCGCTCCAGCAGGATGCCCGACACCTTGGCGGTTCCGAGCAGCAGGTCATTGGGCCATTTGATGTGGATGCCATGCGCACCGAAGCCCAACAGAGTCTCGGCAAGTGCCACCGCGGCAATCAGCGCCAGCGAAGGTGCGGGCGGGTCGGTTGGTCGAAGGCGAACCAGGGTGCTGGCGTAGAGATTGCCGCGTGGCGAGGACCAGTCCCGCCCTTGCCGTCCGCGTCCGGCGGTCTGGCGCTCCGCCCGAAGCCAGAGCCCGTCCTCGCCTGCCCCGTCCCGCGCAAGCGCCAGCAGGTCGGCGTTGGTCGACCCCGTCTCGGCGACCGTCCGGATCGTCAGAACAGCGCCCGTGCGGCCGCCATCGTCCAAGCGGAGAGCAGCGGGATCGCAAGGTAGCCGAGCGGCGACACCGCCACCGCGGTCAGCGCGATCAAGCCGCCCTCCAGCCGATCCCCCGAGCCGAACGCCGGCGCCGGCTCGTCGAAGTACATCGTCTTGACCACGCGCAGGTAGTAATAAGCGCCGATCGTGCTCGCCGCGATGCCGACCACTGCCAGCGGGAACAGCCCCGCACGAACGGCCGCGTCGAAGACCGCGAACTTCGCCCAGAAGCCGAACAGCGGCGGGATGCCGGCGAGCGAGAACATGAAGATCGCCAGCGCCGCGGCGAGCCCCGGACGATGCCGCGACAGGCCCGACAACGCGGCGATGCTCTCGACCGGGCGACCATCCTGATCGCGCATCTGGAGCACCACCAGGAACGAGCCCAAGGTCATGACGATGTAGATCGCCATATAGGTCATCACCCCGGCGACCCCTTCGGGCGTTCCCGCCGCAAGGCCGATCAGCGCGAAGCCGACGTTGTTGATCGACGAATAGGCGAGCAGGCGCTTGATGTTCGACTGGCCGATCGCCGCCACCGCGCCGAGCACGATCGAGGCGAGCGCAGCGAAGATCACGATCTGGCGCCACTGGTCGACCGCCGGCCCCATCGCCTCGACCGCCACGCGCACCGCCAGCGCCATCGCAGCAACCTTGGGCGCCGAGGCGAAGAAGGCGGTGACCGGCGTCGGCGCGCCTTCGTAAACGTCCGGGGTCCACATGTGGAACGGCACTGCGGACATCTTGAAGGCGAGCCCCGCGAAGACGAACACCAGGCCGAACATCAGCCCGATCGAGCCAGTGCCGGTCGCATAAGCGGAGGCGATCAGGTCGAACTGGGTGGTACCAGTGAAGCCGTAAACCAGGCTGACGCCGTAGAGCAGGATGCCGCTGGCGAGCGCACCGAGAACGAAATACTTGAGCCCCGCCTCGGCCGAACGCTGGTCGCGGCGCATGAAGCTGGCGAGGACGTAAGCGGCAAGGCTCTGGAGCTCCAGGCCGACATAGAGCGTTAGCAGGTCGGCGGCTGACACCATGATGCCCATGCCGGCGGCGGAAAGCAGGATCAGCACCGGATACTCCGGCCGCAGATCATCGCCCGCGGTGCGCTGGAAGAAGCTGGGCGCGAGCAGGACGGCGACGGCCGAGCCGAGGAAGATCAGCACCTTGGCGAAGGCGGCAAAGGCGTCGGCACGGTAGAGGCCGTCGAAGGCGATACCGCCCGACGACGCCGGACCGATCAGCGCCAGGCACGCCCCGGCGAGCACCGCCACGGCGCACCAGGAGACCGCGCGGGTCGACGCGGCACCGCCCCAGGCGGCGACGAGCATCAGCGCCAGCGCGCCAAGGCCGAGCACCACCTCCGGCAGGGTCATCGCGATCTGGGTAGCGTAGGACATCAGTGCGCGCCCTCATGCGCGGGAGATTCTGCGTGCGCGGCGGGGACGATCCCCGCGCCGGCGCTCGGCGTCGCGTCACCCGCAGGTGCCGCGCGCTCGATCCGAGCGAGCAGCCGCGCGGTGTCGGCGCGCATCGGCGCCAGGAAGCTCTCGGGATAGACGCCCATCCACAGCACCGCGGCCGCGATCGGGGCGAGCAGCCACAGTTCGCGGGTCGAGAGGTCGGGCATCGCGCGCACCTCCTCCGACTTGATCTCGCCGAAGACGACGCGGCGATACAGGTACAGCATATAGGCCGCGCCCAGGATGATCCCGGTGGTGCAGATCAGCGCGATCCAGGTGGAGACCTGATAGGTGCCCATCAGCGCCAGCAGCTCGCCGACGAAGTTGGACGTGCCCGGCAGGCCGATCGATGCCATGGTGAACAGCAGGAACAGCAGCGCATAGCGTGGCATGTTGATCGCCAGGCCGCCGTAGCGCGCGATCTCGCGGGTGTGCAACCGGTCGTAGATCACGCCGACGCACAGGAACAGCGCGCCCGAAACCAGGCCGTGGCCCAGCATCACCATCATCGCGCCCTCGATCCCCTGCGCGTTCCAGGCGAACAGGCCGATGGTGACGATCGCCATGTGCGCCACGGACGAGTAGGCGATCAGCTTCTTCATGTCGGACTGCACCAGCGCGACCAGCGAGGTATAGACCACTGCTACCGCCGAGAGCGCGAACACCAGCCAGGTCAGCTCCGCCGAGGCTTCGGGGAACATCGGCAGACTGAAGCGCAGGAAGCCGTAGCCACCGAGCTTGAGCAGCACGCCCGCCAGGATCACCGAGCCCGCGGTGGGCGCCTGGACGTGCGCGTCGGGTAGCCAGGTGTGCACCGGCCACATCGGCATCTTCACCGCGAAGGAGGCGAAGAAGGCCAGCCACAGCCACGTCTGCACGTCCGCCGGGAAGTCATACGCCATCAGCGCCGGGATGCTGGTCGTGTCCGCGGTGATGCTCATGTAGAGCATCGCGATGAACATCAGCAGCGAGCCGAGCAGCGTGTACAGGAAGAACTTGTACGACGCGTAGATGCGGTTCGCGCCGCCCCAGATGCCGATGATCAGGAACATCGGGATCAGGCCGGCTTCGAAGAAGATGTAGAACAGGAAGATGTCCTGCGCCGCGAAGGTGCCGATCATCAGCAC
>NZ_JBELLZ010000096.1:0-10733 GCF_042096255.1 Sphingomonas sp.
AGGGGCGCGCCCGCGTAGAAGCGGATAGAGGGCGCGCCCGTCACCAGCGGATTGTCCGCAAAGCGGGAATCGGCTGTGGCGTCGGGCACCTCCATGACCTTCTCGCCGCGCATCGCATGCGCGCAGAACGACATGGAGCGTGGCGTCGATTCGGCATCCAGGCCAACGCGAGAAAGGAAGCGCTGATGCGCCTCCTCCACCAGACTGACCAGCGCGGTGGGGGTGCCGCACAGTTCGGCGGCGAAAGCGACAATATCGTCGAGCGCGCCGAAGGTGCGCGCGCCAGCGATGTCATAGGCGGCGATGACCTCGGCGCGAGCAGATTCGTCGAGTGGCGGCGGCGAGGCAGGATGGTCGGGCGTGGCGGGTCCGATCGGGCAGACTGGCATGGATCAAGGGTGATCAGGCGCCAACCCGGCGGGAAGGCAGCAGTTCCGCCGCAAACTCAGAACGGAACGTCGTCGTCCAGATCGTCAGCGAACCCGCCACCCTGCCCGCCACCCTGGCCATAGCCGCCGCGCTGGCCGCCGCCGCTGCGGGCGCCACCCTGGCCGCCGCGCGGGGCACCGCCGCCGAAATCGTCGCCGCCGCCCCAATCGTCACGACCGCCGCCGGCGCCGCCGCCACCGCCGGGCGCGCCGTCCAGCATGGTCAGCACGCTGTTGAAGCCCTGCAGCACCACCTCGGTGGAATAACGGTCCTGGCCGCTCTGGTCCTGCCACTTACGGGTCTGGAGCGCGCCCTCGATATAGACCTTGGAGCCTTTGCGCAGATAGCGCTCGGCAACATTGGCGAGGCCCTCGTTGAAGATCGCCACCGAATGCCATTCGGTGCGCTCCTTGCGCTCGCCGCTATTGCGGTCCTTCCAGGTTTCTGAGGTGGCGATGCGCAGGTTCACCACCTTGCCGCCGTTCTGGAACGAGCGCGACTCGGGGTCCCGCCCCAGATTGCCGACCAGAATGACTTTGTTGACGCTGCCTGCCATGAGAGACCTCTAGAGGCCCGCGGCGACCGCGAGCCAGTATGTGATTCCCGCCATGACGTAGGCGGCGGCGAACAAATAGCCAACCATGAACAGCGGCCACTTCCATCCGTTGGTCTCCCGCCGGGTCACCGCGATTGTCGAGATGCACTGCGGCGCGAACACGAACCACATCAGGAAGGCGAGCGCGGTGGGCAGGCTCCAGCGGTTCTGGAGGTTCTGGGTGATCGTCTTCTGCCCCGCCTCGCCCTCCGCGTCATCGACGGCATAGACGGTGCCGATCGCCGACACCGCTACCTCGCGCGCCGCCATCGCCGGGATCAGCGCCAGCGCGATGTCGCGGTTGAAGCCGATCGGCGCGACCACGACCTCGATGCCGTTCGCGATCCGCCCGGCGATGGAATGGTCGACCTGGCTCTGCCCCTCGGGCGCGCGTGGGAAGCTCAGGAGCAGCCACAGCACCACCGTGGTGACCGCGATGATCGTGCCGGCGCGCTGGAGGAAGATCCACGCGCGCTGCCACAGGCCGATCGCGACGTCCTGAAGCCGCGGCCACTGGTATTTCGGCATCTCCAGCATGAAGCCGGAGCTGTGCCCCTTGGTCACCGTCCGCCGCAGCACCAGCGCCGCGACGAACGCGCCCACAATCCCCAAGAGGTAAAGGCCGAGCAGCACCAGCCCCTGAAGGCCCACCAGCGGCGCCACCTGCCGGTCCGGGATGAACGCGCCGATGATGATCGTATAGACCGGCAGCCGTGCCGAGCAGGTCATCAGCGGCGCGATCAGGATGGTGGTCAGCCGGTCCTTCTCGTCCTCGATGCTGCGGGTCGCCATGATGCCGGGCACCGCGCAGGCGAAGCTGGAGAGGAGCGGAATGAACGCGCGGCCGGACAGGCCGACGCCCGCCATCAACCGGTCCATCAGGAAGGCGGCGCGCACCATGTAGCCAGAGGCTTCCAGCACCAGGATGAACAGGAACAGGATCAGGATCTGCGGCAGGAACACCACCACCGCGCCGACGCCCGCAATCAGTCCGTCGGTGAGCGCGGAGCGGAGCAGGCCTTCGGGCAAGGCGCCGTCGATCGCGGTGTCGAGCGCCGCGAACACGCCCTCGATCCAGCCGATCGGCGCTTCCGACCAGCTGAACACCGCCTGGAACATCACGAACAGCAGGCTGACGAGCAGCAGCGGCCCTAACACCGGGTGCAGCGCCACCGTGTCCAGCGCATGCGCCCAGCGGCGTGCGGGCGTCTCACTGACCGTGGCGGCGGCGGCGATCTGGCGGGCGCGGCGCTGGAGCGTGGCCATGTCGCCCTCAGGAGCGGCGGCAGCGGACGGAGCGGCAGCACCGAGCAGCTCGCCAAGCCGCGCACGCAGCTCCTCCAGCCCGCGGCGGCGCACCGCTACCGTCGGCACCACCGGCACCCCCAGCTCGCGCGACAACACCTCGGCATCCAGCGTCAGCCCATCGCGCTCGGCAAGGTCGACCATGTTGAGCGCCACCACCACCGGCATGTCCAGCGCGACCAGCTGGAGCGCGAAGCGCAGGTGGTTGTCGAGGTTGGAGGCGTCGATCACCACCACCAGCGCATCCGGGCGCCGCTCCCCCGGCTGGCGGCCCATCAGCACGTCGCGGGTCACCCGCTCGTCGGCGGAGGAAGGCTCCAGGCTGTAGGTGCCGGGCAGGTCGACCAGCTCGATCGGGCGACCATCGTCCAGCACCATCCGGCCGGCGTGCCGCTCCACGGTAACGCCGGGATAATTGCCGACCTTCTGGCGCGCGCCGGTCAGGGCGTTGAACAGCGCGCTTTTGCCGGCATTGGGATTGCCGACCAGCGCGATCATCGATGCGGGGTTCATCGCGGGCGGCGTTATTCCGCGGGCAGCGGATCGACCGCGACCTGCACCGCCCCCGCCACCGCGCGCCGCAGCGCCACCGTCATCCGCCCGATCCGGCAGGCGATCGGCCCGCCGCCGATCGAGGCGCGGTGAAGCACCTCCACCGCTACGCCGGCATCAAATCCCAGCTCGCGCAGCCGCTTCGCCTCCGGCGGCGCCAGCCGCGCCCAGTCGATCGTGGCGACGGTGGCGGACTGGTGCCGCGGCAGCGAGACGAGATCGTGGGGCATGGACGCATGCTTACGCTTGGTGCGAGTGGTTATCAATAGAGTGCCCCTTCCCGTATGCCGATTGACATCGGATCAGTAGGGCGATTCAAGGAGCCGTGACTCACGCACGCTTCTCGGTCGTCTATGATGGTCCGGCGCTTGCCGACCACACGATCGATGTTCGGGAGCTTGCGCCCGCGCTTCTGGCCATTGGAGAGCTATTCGACACCGCCAACAACGCTCTGAACGGCGACCGCACGAACATACGCGTCAATGTCCGTGCGCACGAGCCAGGCTGTTTCTCGATCGACCTGGATGTCGTGCAGAGCCTCGTGAAGCAGGGCCTTGCTTTTCTGACGGGGGACGAAGTTACCGCCGCTCTCAATCTGAAGGAACTGCTCGTCGGTGCCGTGGGGACGGGAGTCGGGCTCGTCGGCCTCATTAAGTGGCTTCGCGGTCGCAAGCCTGAGCGGATCGAGCGCTTGGCCGACGACATGATGCGCGTGACGATCGATGGCAGTTCGATCGACGTTCCACTGAAGCTCCTCAGGCTGTACCAGGATCTTGCGGTTCGCACGGCTGTTGAAAAGGTCGTCGAGCACCCGTTGCAAGCAGAAGGTGTCGAGAGCATCTCCTTTGTGGAGAGGGGCGTACAAACCGAAAAGGTAGAGAAAGCAGAGGCGCCGCTATTCCGCGCTCCCCAGCTAGACGACAAGATCATCATTGACGACGTGCGTCGGGCGGCGTTCTCGATTGTGTCCTTGGCCTTCAAGGAGGATAACAAGTGGCGCCTTCACGATGGCCAGAATCAGATCAGCGCTATCATTACCGATGAAGATTTCCTGAGGCGCGTCGACAGAAACCTTGTCTCTTTCTCGAAGGGAGACGTGCTCGTATGCGAGGTGCGTTTCTTGCAAAAGCAGACCGCTAGAGGCTTGGTTACCGAGAATATAGTGGAGCGCGTAGTGGAGCACCGGCCAGCGCCGCGGCAGTTGGAGCTCCGAATCGACTAAGACGGTCGATGACTTCGTATGTGCGTGCAAGTCGCTAGAAACCTCGCGTGAACCCTCCCGTGACCCGCGGGCGAGAAGATTGATCAGGTCACCGGATAGCGCAGCCGGCCGACGAAGCGCGACAGGCTGGGGCGCAGCGCCGCGCGTTGGGTGAGGCCCACCTTGGCCTTCTCAAAACGCATGATGCCCTCGATCCGGCGCTGGAGAAAGGCGCGCGTGTTCGCCGCACCCTCGCTCTCGTCGTCCAGGAACACCGCGATCGTCGCGGCATAGACGCCCGCCAGAATCGTCCGCTTGGTGTAATGATTGTAGTCGACCGCCGTGTCGCCCGCCGCGCGCCAGATCGTGTCGGCGGTCCGCCAGCCCAGCTTCGCCGCGCGCGCGAGGTTCTGCGGCATCGCCAGAATCGCCAGCGCGCGCCGAAGCGACTCGCGCTGGCCGATCATCACGTCGAGCCGCGCCTCGACCAGCGATGCAATCCGCTGCCGGATCTTCATGGCGGCGATCCGCTCGGGCGGCAGCTGCGCCAGCATCGCCGCATCGATCGCGGCGAACCAGGCGTCGATCATCTGCACCGCGCCGCCTTCGAAGGCGAGCGCGGCGACATCGCGATCGATGCCCGCGGTATCGGCCGCGATGTCGCGCGCGGCATCTCCCCACCCGTCGAAGGCGGCGTTGGCCGCGATCTCCGGCGCGAGCGCCAGGCGAATCTCGTCAAGCGTCAGGTCGGTCATGCCGGCTTCCTATCACGCCCGCCGTCACGACGCACCAGAACCAGCGCCACCGCGATCATCAGCGCGCCGATCACGTCGGCGGCACCGAGCCGCTCGCCATAAGCGAGCCAGCCGATCGTCGCCGCGATCACCGGCTGGGTCAGCAGGGTCAGCCCGACGATCAGCGCGGGCAGCCGGCCGATCGCGTAGATCAGCAGCCCCTGGCCGACCACCTGACTCAGCAGCGCCAGCGCGACCAGCGGCGCGAAGCTGGTCGGCATGATCTGCTCGCCCAGCGCCCATGCCGCGAGCAGCAGCGGCGGCGCGGCGGCCGCACTGGACCAGGCGAGCGCGGGCAGCGGCGCCATCTGCCGCCGGGCGCGCGCCATCATGATGAAATAGCCGGCGTAGAGCACGCCGGCGAGCAGGCATAACAGGTCACCGCCCAGGTGGCGCGGATCGAGCTGATAGGACCTGCCCATCAGCAGCACCGCGCCCGCGAGCGCGAGCAGCATCGCCGATCCCTGCGTCCGCGTCGGCCACGTCCGCGCGATCAGGAAGCCCCAGAGCGGATAAATGAAGGTCGCCGAATTGCCGAACAGCGTCGCATTGGCGAGCACCGTCTTGTGGATGCCGATGTGCCAGGCGGCGAGATCGCCCGCGAACAGCAGTCCCGAGCCGAGCAGCACCGGCCACAGCCCTTTCGCGGAGGCGATCGGCCGTCCACCGCTGACGCCGGCGAGCAGCAGCAGCAGCGGCGTGGCCAGCGCGATCCGCCAGAAGCCCGCCGCGACCGGCCCGGCATCGGTCATCCGCACGAACCAGGGGCCGAAGGCGAGCGCGACATTGCCGAGGAGCAATGCGGCGAAGGCGAGTGCGGGTGTGCTTTGCAGATGGAAAGGATATTTTGGGGACGGGGCCTCGTGCATGCGGCCCGTTAGCGGCATATGTCGGGCGCGTCAGGTAGCAAACCGCAACCGAAAGGGAATTCATGCCCAGCCTCTTCGATCCGATCACGCTCGGCGCCATCGCGGCGCCCAACCGCATTCTGATGGCACCGCTGACCCGCACCCGCGCAACCGACGATCACGTCCCGACCGAGCTGATGATCGAATACTACCGCCAGCGCGCGTCCGCGGGCCTGATCATCACCGAGGCGACCGGGATCAGCCGCCAGGGGCTGGGCTGGCCCAACGCGCCGGGCATCTGGACGGAGACCCAAGTCGAGGCGTGGAAGCCGATCATCGAGGCGGTGCATCAGGCCGGCGGGCGGATCATGGTACAGCTGTGGCACATGGGTCGGCTGGCGCGTCCGGACACCACCGGGCTCCAGTCGATCAGCTCCTCAGCCATCCGGGCGCCTTATCCGGTGCCGGAGAAGAACCCCTACGACACGCCGCGTCCCGCGACGCTGGACGACATCAAGCAAACGCTGGATGATTATGCCAGCGCCAGCCGCAATGCGATCGCCGCGGGGTTCGACGGCGTTCAGGTCCATGGCGCCAACGGCTATCTGATCGACGAATTCCTGCGCAACGGCGTCAACCATCGGGATGACGGCTATGGCGGCAGCCCCGAGAACCGCATTCGCCTGATGCGCGAGGTGATGGAGCGGGTGATCGCCGAGGTCGGCGCCGATCGCACCTCCATCCGCCTCTCGCCCAACGGCGAAACGCAAGGCACAGACGACAGCGATCCCGAGGCGGTGTTCCTGCCCGCCGCCAAGGCGCTGGACGCGCTGGGCATCGCCTTCCTGGAACTGCGCGAGCTGGCGCCGGACGGCACCTATGGCGCCAGCGACGTGCCCAAGCTGAGCCCGAAGATCCGCGAGGTGTTCAACGGGCCGCTCGCGCTCAATCAGGATTACAGCCTGGAGGCGGGCCAGCGCGATCTCGACAGCGGCCTTGCCGACGCGATCGCCTGGGGTCGGCCGTATATCGCCAACCCCGATCTGGTGGAGCGCTTCCGCCAGGGCGCACCGCTCAACCCGCCCAACCCGAAGACCTTCTACTCGAAGGGTCCGGAGGGCTATATCGACTATCCGGCGCTGGAAGCCGCGGCGGTCTGAGCCTTACCAGAGGATGCCGTCGACCCGCCGTGCCGGCGGCGGCGCCCCTGACCTGCACTTACCAGAGGATGCCGTCGACCCGCCGTGCCGGCGGCGGCGCCCCTGACCTGGACTTACCAGAGGATGCCGTCGACCGGCTGAGCCGGCGGCGGCGCCCTAGACTGGACTTACCAGAGGATGCCGTCGATCGGCTGAGCCGGCGGCGGCGCCTCGTCGCCGATCGCCTGGAGCAGGTCGATCTCGATCGTGCGGCACATGGCAGACAATGGCACGTCGTGCACCGTGTTGGCGAACGGATCGACCAGGTCGTCGCCGATCGCCAGCACCGCCAGGAACATCAGGCCCGCCACCGTCGAGCCCAGCGGCGTCGCGAACCCCAGGGTCTCCACCAGCCCGATCGGCAGCAGGATGCAGAACAGGTGCGTGAACAGCGTCGGGAAGAACCGGTACTGGTTGGGCAGCGGCGTGTTCTTGATCCGCTCCATGCCGCCCTGCGCATTGGCGATGTCGACCAGCACGGCTTCCATCTGGGTTTGCTGGATGGTGTCGATCCAGCCTTCGCGGCGGGCGATGTCTATCCTGCGCCCGGTGCCGTCGAGCAGGCCGTTGGCGATGTTGGTGCGGGCCAGCGCGAAGTCGGCTTCGCCGCGCGAGAGAAAGCGTAACACCTCGTCGTCAGCGGGCTGGCGGCGCAGCTGGCAGCGCAAGGCGTTCACATAGGCGATCTGGCGCAGCACGATGGTGCGCTTCATGTCATGCGCCTCGGGATCGGGCAGGAAGTTGCGCGCGGCGCGGGCGATGTTGCGGCTGGCGTTGATCATCGCCCCCCACAAGGTGCGCGCCTCCCACCAGCGCTCATAAGCGGAATTGCCGCGGAAGCCGAGGAACAGCGCCAGCGCCGAGCCGAACAGCGTGAGCGGCAATGATGGTGCGCGGAACGGCACGAAATAATAGAAGACGGTGACGAACACGTCCCAGACGAACAGCAGCGCCAGCGGCTGCCAGACCTCCAGCACGATGACGCGCAGGCGCGGGGTACGATCGACGATCATGACGGATCAGCGCAGTCGATCCGCCAGGTCCATCATCGCCATCGCGGCGCGTGCGGCGCCGCCGCCCTTGTCGAGCTGCGCAGGATCGGCGCGGCGGATCGCCTGCTCCTCGTTCTCGGTGGTCAGGATGCCGTTGCCGATGGCGAGCCCGTCCATGGTCAGCGCCATGATGCCGCGCGCGCTTTCGTTCGAGACGATCTCGAAATGATAGGTCTCGCCCCGGATCACCACGCCCAGCGCAACGAACGCGTCGTAGCGGCCGCTCTCCGCCGCCATTGCGATCGCGCCGGGAACCTCCAGCGCCCCGGGCACGGTGACCAGCTCCACCTCATAGCCCGCCGCCTCGATCGCGCCGACCGCGCCGGTGACGAGCATGTCGTTGAGATGGTCGTAGAAGCGGGCTTCGACGATCAGGATGCGGCGCATACGGGTCTCCGGCGCCCGGCGGGAAAGCGGGCGAAAGTGTCGGGGGCTGTTAGCGCCCGGCGGCCGGAAAAGTGCCTCCGGGACGTTACGATTTCTTGCTATTCGCCGCCAGTGCCGGGGATCGGGCGCTCGTCGACGATCGACAGGCCATAGCCCTCCAGGCCGACCAGCGCATGGTGAGTGTTGGTGAGCAGCACCATCTCCTCCACGCCCAGCTCGGCCAGGATCTGCGCGCCGACGCCGTAGTCGCGCAGCTCCTCGATCTCGGGCGCGCCGGCGCCCTTGCCCTCGCCGCGCAGCCGGATGAAGCGGCTGACCGAATCCTTCATCGGCCGGTTGATCACCACGATCACGCCCGCGCCTTCCTCCGCGATCAGCTCCATCGAGCGCGATAGCAGACCGGAACGCTCGCTGACCTCGCCGAACATGTCGACGAACCAACTGGCGGTGTGCATCCGCACCAGGGTCGGCTTCTCGGGATCGATCCGGCCCTTGACCAAAGCGATCGTCTCGTCGCCGGTCGCCTTGTTGTGATAGGTCACCGCACGCCAGTCGCCGCCCCAGCGCGACGGAAAGGTCATCTCCGCGCGCTTCTCGACCAGATGGTCGTAGCGGCGACGGTAGGCGATCAGGTCGCGGATCGTGCCGATCTTGAGATTGTGGAGCTGCGCGAAGGCGACCAGGTCGTCCATCCGCGACATGGTGCCGTCCTCGTTCATGATCTCGCAGATCACGCCCGAAGGGTTGAGGCCGGCGAGGCGCGACACGTCCACCGCCGCCTCGGTATGGCCGGCGCGGACCAGCACGCCGCCGTCGCGCGCGACCACAGGAAAGACGTGACCCGGCGTCACGATCTCCTCGCGACCCTTGGAGGCGTCGATCGCCACCGCGATGGTGCGTGCGCGGTCTGCGGCCGAGATGCCGGTGGTGACGCCCTCGCGCGCCTCGATCGAGACGGTGAACGCGGTCTCGTGCCGGGTGCCGTTGTTGCGGCTCATCAGGTCGAGCCCGAGCTGGTCGACCCGCGACTTGGTCATGGCGAGGCAGATCAGCCCGCGGCCGTACCGGGCCATGAAGTTGACCTTCTCGGGGGTGGCCATCTGCGCGGGGATGACGAGGTCCCCCTCGTTCTCGCGATCCTCGTCATCGACCAGGATGAACATCCGGCCGTTCTTCGCCTCGTCGATGATCTCCTCGGGCGAGGACAGGAAAGCGTGCCGGAGGCGCGCGACTTCAGCTGGCTTTGCCACGGTAATGTTCCATTCGCTGGAGATAGCGGGCGAGCACGTCGATCTCGATGTTGACCGATTGCCCTTGTTCGAGCGCACCCAGGGTGGTGACCGCTTGGGTGTGCGGGATAACGTTGACCGCGAAATGCGTGCCGTCCTCGCCGTCGCGCACCTCGTTGACGGTGAGCGACACGCCATCGACGGTGACCGAGCCCTTCGGCGCGAGGAAGGGGGCGAGATCGTCGGGGACGCGGAAGCCGATCCGCTTCGAGTCGCCGTCCGCGCAGATGCCGAGCACGGTGGCGATGCCATCGACATGGCCGGTGACGATGTGACCGCCGAGCTCGTCGCCCAGCTTCATCGCGCGCTCGAGATTGAGCGCGCGGCCCTCGGCCCATTGCGTCTCGGCGGTGCGCGCCACGGTTTCGCCGGACACGTCGACGACGAAGCGGCCGGGCGCCTTGTCGACCACCGTGAGGCACACGCCCGAGCAGGCAATCGAGGCGCCGAGGTCCACGCTATCCATGTCATAGGCGGTCGCGATCGTGACGCGCAGGTCGCCGCGATGCTCGACCTGCTCTATGCGCCCGATGTCGCTGACGATTCCGGTGAACATATGATCTCCCGCCGGCGCTCGTAAACCTCCAGCCGGTCGCTGCCAAGCGCACGCGCATCGTGGAGCAGCCAGCGGCCATGTGCACCTGACAACGATGTCAGGTCAAGTCCGGTGATTGCCGGTCGGCCATCGCCGATCAGGATCGGCGCACGGTACAGGAGGAGGCGATCGACCAGGTCGGCGCGCAGGAAGGCCGCGGCGGTGGCGGCGCCGCCTTCGACCAGCAGGTGATCGGCGGGCAGCGTTGCGATGTCCGCGGGCGACGCGATGGTCAGCACTTCGGCAGACAGGTTGCTGCTGGTGAGGACCACACGCGCCGGCGCATGCGGCTCGAGCCCGGGCAGCCGCACGTCGAGCCGGGGCGCATCGATCTCCCAGGTGCCGCGGCCGACCAGGATCGCCTCGTGCCGGCTGCGCTCCAGATGGGCATGGGCGCGGGCCTCCGGACCGGTGATCCAGCGACTTTCCCCCGACGCGAGTGCGATGCGGCCGTCGAGCGAGGTCGCCAGCTTGAGCGTGACGTGGG
>NZ_JBELLZ010000097.1:0-10672 GCF_042096255.1 Sphingomonas sp.
CCTCGTCCAGCTGCCCCTGCCCGCACAGCTCGACGAGCGCGCGGTGATCGCCGCGCTCGATCCGGCCAAGGACGTCGACGGCTTCACCGCGGAGAATGCCGGACGACTCGCCACCGGAATCGACGGGCTGGTCCCCTGCACCCCGCTCGGTTGCCTGATGCTGCTGCGTGACGTCCACCCGCATCTCGCCGGGCTGGAGGCGGTGGTGATCGGCCGCTCCAACATCGTCGGCAAGCCGATGGCGCAATTGCTGCTCAAGGAAAGCTGCACCGTCACGCTCGTCCACAGCCGCACCCGCGACGCGATGGCGCACGTGCGCGCCGCCGACATCGTCGTCGCCGCGGTAGGCATTCCCGGCTTCGTCACGCCCGAATGGGTGAAGCCCGGCGCGACGGTGATCGACGTCGGCATCAACCGCACCGACGCCGGCCTGGTCGGCGACGTCGATCCCGCGGTCGCCGAGGTGGCGGGCGCGATCACCCCGGTGCCGGGCGGGGTCGGCCCGATGACCATCGCCGTGCTGCTGCGCAACACCCTGGTTGCGGCCGGCCGCCGCGCGGGCGTGGCGGTGGACGAAAGCCTGTGATCCTGATGGCGCTGGTCGCCCAGGCGAGCGCGGTGGACGCCGAACGCGCCTTCGCAGCGCAGGCGCAGAAGGGGCAATGGGCCGCCTTCCGCGCCTTTGCCGCCGAAGACGCGATCATGTTCGAGCCGCAGCCGGTGCGCGCGCATGACTATCTGGCGAAACTGGAAGAGCCGGCGCGGCCGATCCGCTGGCAGCCGGCGGAAAGCTATGTCTCTTGCGATGGCAGCTTCGCCGCGAACACCGGCCCATGGCAGGGCGCGGACGGCTCGGCCGGGTACTTTTCGACCATCTGGTCGAAGGAGAGCGGCGCCTGGAAGTGGCTGGTCGACGGCGGCGATGCGCTGGAAACGCCGCGGCCAATTCCCGCCGAGCCGAAGGTGGAGCGCGCCTCGTGCGAGCGCGCGCCGGTGATGAACATGCCGATGACCCCCGCCGGCGTCGAGCAGGGCGGCGGCACCTCTCGCGACCGCTCGCTCTGGTGGCAATGGCAGGTCCGGCGCGACGGCGCGCGTACCTTCACCGTGCGGTTGTGGGACGGCACCCGCTATCGCAAGGTGATCGAGGACCGGATCGCCGCCGCACCATCCCCAAAGCCGGCGCCGTGATCGAGCTGTTCTTCTCCGCCTTCGCGACTTTCTTCGTCGTCATCGATCCGCCGGGTTGCGCGCCGATCTACGCGGGCCTGTCGGCGGGCGCGAGCGCGACGCAGCGGCGTGCGATGGCGATCCGCGCGGTGGTGGTCGCGGGCCTGATCCTGCTGGTCTTCGCGCTGTTCGGAGAGGCCTTGCTGACGGGGCTCGGCATCGAACTCGCCAGCTTCCGCATCGCCGGCGGCGTTATGCTGTTCCTGATCGCGCTGGAGATGGTGTTCGAGAAGCGCACCGAACGGCGCGAGGATCGTGCCGCCAAGGTCTCCGCCACCGAGACCGAGGACGTGTCGATCTTCCCCATGGCGATGCCGATGATCGCCGGGCCGGGCTCGATCGCCTCGGTCATGCTGATGATGGCGCGCAACGAGGGGCTGGAGCGCTCGATCGTGGTGCTGGCGGCACTTGGTGCCAACCTAGCCCTCACGGTTGCGGCGCTGCTCGCCGCTGGGCCGCTGATGCGCGTGCTCGGACACCGGATCGAGGCGGTGATCACCCGGCTGCTCGGCGTGCTCCTCGCCGCGCTGGCAGTGCAGTTCGTGATCGACGGGCTGCAGGACCAGCTTCGCTGAGCTTTCTGAAATGATGCCGGCCCCACCCCCCCGTTCACCCTGAGCGAAGTCGAAGGGCACGGGCGACCGTGGTGAAGGTGCTTCGACTTCGCTCAGCACGAACGGTCGGGAATCACCCTACACCCGCCGCCCCGTGAACAGCTGCACCAGCCCCACGATCAGCGCGAGCACGATCAGGATGTGGATCAGCCCGCTGGTGACGTGAAAGGCGAACAGCCCCAGCGCCCACAGGATCAGCAGGATGATCGCGATCGTCCACAACATGGCTTGGTCTCCTTTGTCCGGAGAAACGGGGCGCTCGCCGCGGCGTTCCCCGCCGCAGCAACATTTCGTCACACCGCGTCGAGCACCAGCCCGAAGGAGGTGACGGTCAGCCCGCGGTAGGCGAGCTTGAGGTGCGGCTCGGGCGAATAGGGCGGTTGGTCGACGTGCAGGTCGAGCGTGCCGCCGCCCGGCGTCCAGTTCGCGGTGGTGGTAAAGCCGCGCGCTGCGGCGCGTGCAAACAGCCGTTCGAGGTCGCAGCGGCGGTAGATCACGGTTGCGCCATGGTCGCGGGTGCGCCAGCCGTTGGCGAGATTGTATTCGGTGGTGTGCACGGCCACGCCGCCGGGCCGCAGCGTGGCGAGCGCGGCGATCACGAAGTCGATTCCCGCACCCAGCGAGCCGAGATGCTCGAACGCGCAGGCGGACCAGACGAAGTCGTAGCCGGTGAGGTGCGACGGCACCGCGCGCATGTCGGCATGTTCGAAGGTCACCCGCTCGGCAAACGCCTGCGGCGGGCAGAGCGCACGTTCGTTCAGGAGGTCCAGTCCCGAGGCGTGCTGATCGCTCTCCACCCAGAAATGCGCGCGCGCCGTCTCGGGCGGCAGGTCGGTGGCGGTGACCTCCACCCCGCGCGCCGCCATCGCCGCGACCAGCGGCTCCCGGCCCACCCCGAATCCCAGCCCGCGCTTGCCCGGTGCGAGCATGCCCCGCGCGTCGAGCACCTGGAGGATGTAGCAGAACTCCCACTGCTTGCGATGCAGCCGCGGCGGCTCGCCGATCGCAGCGCACCAGCGGGCATAGTCGATTTCCGCGAACTGCGCCTCGGTACACGCTTGGCTCACCGGGTCTGCCAGCGTCGGCTCTCCGTGGCGCCCGGGCGCGACGGAGCGGCGAGTCGCCAGGCCGAACATGGAACGGAAGCTGCGGGACGGCCGGGGGCGAGTCGAGTCCCTCAGCCTTTCAGCAATCTTTCGTTACTTCGAGCGCGCGTAGTCCTGCGTGCCGCGGGTGATCACCTCGTCCTCCGGCAGCAGTTCGGCGACCGGAATGTCACGTTCAGCCTTCAGCCGCTCGTAGAGGGGGGCGAAGTCGGTCTCCACCGTCACGCGCAGCAGTTCGTCGAAGCTGGGGATGACGAAGTAATTCTGCTGGAAATCGTCGATCCGATATTCGGTTCGCATCACCCGCTCGATGTCGAAGCCAATCCGGTTGGGCGAGGGATCGTCGAGCGCGAAGCGGCTTTCGGAGAAGCTGGAGACGATGCCCGCGCCATAGATGCGCAGCCCCTCCGGCTCCGCCACCAGCCCGAACTCGACGGTATACCAGTAGAGCCGCCCCAGATATTTGAGCGCGTCCAGCCCCAATGCGCGCTGCCCGCCTTGGCCATAGGCGACGAGATAATCCGCGAACACCGGATCGGCGAGCATCGGCACATGGCCGAACACGTCGTGGAAGACGTCCGGCTCCTGGAGATAGTCGAGTTGGTCGGGCCGGCGGATGAAATTGCCCGCGACGAAGCGGCGATTGGCCATATGGTCGAAGAACACCTCGTCGGGCACCAGCCCGGGCACCGCCACCACCTGCCAGCCGGTCAGCTTCATCAGCCGTTCGGACAGTTCCTCGAAATCGGGGATGCCCGGCTTGGAGAGCTTGAGCACGTCCAGCCCGCGCAGATAGGCGTCGCTGGCGCGGCCGGGCAGCAGCTTGGCCTGGCGCGCGAACAGCAGGTCCCAGGTGGCATGTTCCTCGGCGGTATACGCCTGCCAGTCCTGCGGGATCGTCCAGTCGGCCGAAGCGCCCGCCGGCGGCGAGTCGAGAACGTGCGTGTCGTTGCCCATGAAACCAGTGTAGCATCCCCGCGATGGCGCGCAAAATGAGGAGCGGGGTGATCGGCGGCGCGGTGGCGCTGGCCGCGGCGCTCTGGCTCTATCTCGTCGCCGGCGCGATCGGTGGGGCCATTCCCGTCAACCGAAGCTGGACGCCGCCGAAGACCGGTGTGACCATCTGGGTGGAGAGCAACGGCGTCCACACCGGCCTAATCGTCCCCAAGGTCGCCGCCGGCATCGACTGGCGCCCCCTCCTCCGCCCCGACCACCTCGCCGACCCGCGCTTCGCCGGCTGGAGCCACGCCTCGTTCGGCTGGGGCGAGCGCGCCTTCTACCTGGAGACGCCGACCTGGGTGCAGGTCCGCCCCGCCACCGTGATCGCCGCGGCGCTGGGCAGCGACCGCACGCTGGTCCACGTCGATCATGTGCCGCCGCCGCGCCGCACCGGCGCGGACGTGCGCCGCATCGTCCTCCGGCCGGAGGAATATCGCCGCCTCGCCGCCTACCTGCGCGCCAGCTTCGCCGAGCGTCCGACGCCCGAGCGCGGTTACTACAAATGGGACGCCTTCTACGCCGCGCGCGGCCATTATAGCGCGATCCACACCTGCAACGCCTGGACCGGCGCGGCGCTGGCCGAGGCGGGGGTGAAGGTCGGCTGGTGGACCCCCTTCCCGCAGATGGTGCTGCGCTGGTTCTGACCCGCCACCCGCCGCCGTCGAAGGCGCTCTGGGCGGCCGAGCTGCCGCGCGCCCTCTGGTCGCTTGCGACCTGGTGGCGCCGCCGCGCGGCGCTGGCGGCGGTGCCGGCGGGGGACGGGCGACGTGTGATCGTGCTGCCGGGGATGTTCAACTCGGACCTGTCGACCGCGGTGATGCGGCGCTACCTCAACCGGCTCGGCTACCGCGCCGAGGGCTGGCGGCTCGGCCGCAACCTGGGGGTGCGCAGCGTCGGCGCGGAGGCGGATCGGCTGCTCGCGCGGATCGAGGCGGTGGGGGAGCCGGTGGCGCTGGTGGGTATCAGCCTGGGCGGCATCCTCGCGCGGCTTGCGGCGCACCGCCGGCCCGATCTGGTCCGCGGCGTGGTGACGATCGCCGCGCCCTATGCGGGCGACGGCCGCGCCACCAACGTGTGGCGCGCGTTCGAGCTGGTCACGGGCGAGCGGCTCACCGATCCCGCGGTGGTCGCGCGCAGCGAGGCGATCGCCGCGCCGCTGCCCGTCCCCTGTACCGCGATCTGGAGCCGCAGCGACGGGCTGGTCAACGGGCTGATCTGCCACGACCCGGCGGCGAAATCGGTGGAGGTGGTGAGCGGCCATTATCTGGTGCAACTGCGCCCACAGGTGCTGGTGGCGCTGGCGAAGGCGCTGGGGGAGATGGGACAAGCTCCTTCTCCCCTTGTGGGAGAAGGAAGGGGCCCGCTTGCGAAGCAAGTGGGAAGGATGAGGGGGCCGTAAAACCCACCTCCCCCTCACCCTTCCGCCGACTTCGTCGGCTCCCTCCCTCTACCACAAGGGGAGAGGAAGTTACGGAGCCACCCACCCACTTCCCCTTGGTCCGGCTGGTCAGGTGAAACCGCCCGCACCGGTCGCAACGATACGGCCGCAGCACCACGTCCGCATCGCGGCACGCCGCCAGCGCCGCGTCAACCGTCGCGTAGCGCACCTTGCGCGCGCAGGTGCTCAGCTTGCTGCGCACCCCGGCTCAGTCGTCGACGGCGGCCTGATAACCATCATAGCCGCCGCAGGCGCGCGGGTCCTTGCGGCAGGCCTTCTCATACTTGCGCCGTTCGCGGCCCTCGCGCGCTTCCTTCTCGCGCATCTTGCGACCGTAGTTGCGGTCGGCCTCATCCTGGCTGGTGGTCGCCCAGTCCGCCGCCTGCCCCGCCACCTTGAACGGCGCGGTGACCACGCCCGTCACGGTGCGCACGCACCCGCCCGTCGAAAGCAGCACCAGCGCCGCCAGCAGATGTCTCATACGCCACTCCCTGCCCGCGACCCGCGCGCCGCCACGCCCATAGCAGGAAAGTCGGTGAAGAATCCGTCCACACCAAGGCGCAGGGCGGCCCGGATTTCGGCAGGAAGGTCGCCATGCGCCTTCGCGCTCCAGCCGCGGCGGTACGGCCGCTCCAGAAATTCGTTCTCCGCCCGGAAGGTCCAGGGATGGACGCGCAGGCCAGCGCGATGCGCGTCCGCCACCAGCGTCGCTCCCCCACGCCACAGCATCGCCTTGGCCGGCCCGATTCCCCAGGCATAGGTCGCCACCGCGGCGAGCCCCGCCGGCGTCGCCATGTCGGCATAGCTCGGCGCAGCGCCGTCCGCCGGCGCGCCTGCGCCATCCATCAGCTGGATCAGCCGCACCGCGCTGATCCGCTTGATGCGGCGGAGGTTCTCCACCTCGAACGACTGGATGAAGACCGGCGCATCGGCGCGGTTCCACCCGGCCTCGGCCAGCGCGGCGACCAGCGGCGCATCGGTGCCATAGCCGATCGACGCGAAATAGGTCGGGTGCTTGGTCTCGGGATAGATGGCGACGCCGCGCCTTTTGGCGAGCGCGATCACCTCGCCAAAGGTCGGGATCTCGAACCGGCCATCATACTCAGTGTTTCTCGGACGCAGCTTGGGCAGCCGCTCCACCGCGCGCAAAGTCTTGAGCTCGGCGAGGGTGAAGTCCTCGGTGAACCAGCCGGTCACCGTCTGGCCGTCGATCATCTTGGTGGTGCGCCGACCCGCGAACTCGGGATGGCGCGCGACGTCGGTGGTGCCGCCGATCTCATTCTCGTGGCGGGCGACCAGCACATGGTCGCGGGTCGGCACCAGATCGGGCTCGATCACGTCGGCGCCCTGATCGATCGCCAGCTCATAGGCGGCGAGCGTATGCTCGGGCCGCTCGCCGCTGGCGCCGCGATGCGCGATCACGATCGGCTCCGAGAGCGGCGCGCCCTCGGGCCCCTCGCGCGCGCCGATCAGCGCGAGCGGCAGGCCGAGCAGCTTGGCAAGGCGGGTCAGCATCACCATTGGGGCGCTACGCCAAGGCGAAAGGAAAAGCATGGCCGAAAACGATTCCGTCCTCGCCGCGGCGCGCGTCTGGCGCGGCGCCCCGATGGCGCTCGCCACCGTGGTCTCGACCTGGGGCTCGGCCCCTCGCCCGAAGGGAAGCCACATGCTCGTCCACGCCGACGGCCGCTTCGAAGGATCGGTGTCGGGCGGCTGCGTCGAGGGCGACATCCTCGACACCGCCGCCAAGGTGATCGCCGGAGCACCTTTCGCGGTGAAGACCTATGGCGTCGCCGACGCGAGCGCCTGGGAAGTCGGGCTGCCGTGCGGCGGCGAGATCAGCGTGATGGTGCAGCCGGTCTCCGCCGAGGGGTTCGACCCCGAATTGTTCGACCGGATCGCCGAAGCCCGCGGCCAGGGCCGCGCGCTCACCGTCACCACCGACATGGCGACCGGGCACAGCGACCTGCGTCCGGTCGAGGCGGGCGAGGTGTTCGTCAACCGCTACGCCCCGCCGCGCCGGCTGCTGATCGTCGGCGCAGTGCAGATCGCGCAGTCGCTGGTGCCGCTCGCCCGCACGCTCGGCATCGAGACGGTGGTGATCGACCCGCGCGGCCGGTTCCTCACCGAAGAGCGTTTCCCCGACACCATCCTCGACGATCGCTGGCCCGACGAAGCGATCGCCGCTTATGCGCCCGGCCCCGCCACCGCGGTGGTGACGCTGAGCCACGACACCAAGATCGACGATCCCGCGCTGATCGCCGCGCTCAACGGCGGGGCCGGTTATGTCGGCGCACTGGGCAGCCGGCGCAGCCATGCGGCACGGCGCGAGCGGCTCGCCGAGGCGGGGATGACGCCCGAGCAGATCGACCGGATCGACGGCCCGGTCGGGATCGACATCGGCGCGATCGGGCCATCGGAGATCGCGCTGTCGGTCGCCGCGGCGGTGGTGAAGGCGTTCCGTGATCAGGATTGACGAAACGACGCTGATCCTTTTCGCCGCGGGCCGCGCGGAGCGGTTCGGCGGCGGCAAGCTGGCGGCGGACCTCGGCGGCGTGCCGCTCGGCCTGCATGCGGCGCGCACGCTGGCGGCGCTGCCCTTCAGGGAGCGGATCGCGGTGGTCGGGGCGGACACGCCGGACTTCGTCGCGCTCGGCTATCGCGTGCTGGTCAACGCCGATCCGGCGCGCGACATGGCGTCGTCGGTGCGGATGGGCGTCGCGGCCGCGGGCGGCGCGGCGGTGCTGCTGGCGCTCGCCGACATGCCGTGCATCACCGAGACGCATGTCCGCCGACTGTTCGAGGCGGCGGAGGGGCCGAAGACGGTGGTCGCCTCCACCGACGGCGCACGCCCCTGCCCTCCCGCGCTGTTCGGGCGTAGACAATTCCGCGAGTTGCTCGCCCTCACCGGCGATCGCGGCGCGCGCGACCTGATCGCGCGCGGGGTGCATGTGACGGCGCCGCCGGGAGCACTGGTCGACGTCGACACGCCGGAAGACCTGGGGTCACTGCGCGACACTTTCACCCGTTTGTGCTGAGCGAAGTCGAAGCACCGTCGGAACGTTGCGCATGTGCTCCGACTTCGCTCAGTACGAACGGACCTCTGTTCCTCACTCGTGCCGCAGCGCATCGATCGGGTTGAGCCCCGCCGCTCGCCTTGCCGGGAAATAGCCGAACACAACGCCGATCAGCGCCGCGATCACGAAGGCGATCACGTTGATGCGCAGGTCGAAGGTCCAGGGCACCCCCATCAGCGGGGTCAGCCCCAGGATGGTCAGCTGCGCCAGCACGATGCCGACCACGCCGCCCAGCATGGAAAGCGCGATCGCCTCCACCAGGAACTGCATCAGCACTTCGTTCGCCACCGCGCCTATGGCGAGGCGGATGCCGATCTCGCGCGTCCGCTCGGTGACCGAGACGAGCATGATGTTCATGATGCCGATGCCGCCCACCACCAGGCTGATCGCCGCCACCGCCGCGACGATCTGGGTCAGCAGGGTGGTGGTACCGGTCAACGTGTCGCGGATCTGTGCGGTGTCGAAGATGTTGAAATCGTCGTCGCGGCCGGGAAGGATGTGGCGGCGTTCGCGCAGCAGGTCGGTGATCGCGCTCTGCACCGCGTCGGTCGAATAGGCCTGGTCGACGCCGACCATCATCAGCCGGATGTCGCGGTTGCCCGTGAAACGGCGCTGCACCGCCTTGATCGGCATCACCACCACGTCGTCCTGGTCGCCGAACCCGCCCTGCCCGCGCGTGCTGAGCGTGCCGACCACGGTGCAGCTGACGTTGCCGATGCGGAAACGCTTGCCCACCGCATCCTCGCCGCGGAACAGGTTCTGGCGCACGGTATTGCCCAAGAGGCACACTGCCTTGCCAGAGGCTTCCTCCGTCTCGGTCCAGTAGCGTCCGGAGGATAGCGGCCAAGGCTGCACGATCAGGAAGGCGCTCGTGGTGCCGTTGATCGTGGTGGACCAGTTCGCCCCCTCGTAGATCGCGGTGGCGCTGGACGAGACCTGCGGCGCCACCGCGGTGACCCCCGCCACCTGCTCGGCCACCGCGTCAACGTCGGTCATGTCGAAATCGGGCGGGCGCGGGCCCCCGCCGCCGCGGCCGAAGCCCTGGCCGGGGCGGACCTGGAGCACGTTGGTGCCCAGCGCCGAGATGCTTTCCTGCACCGCTGCGGTGGTCGCCTTGCCGAGCGTCACCATGGTGACCACCGCGCCAACGCCGATGACGATGCCGAGGATGGTCAGGAACGAGCGCAGCAGGTGCCGCCGGATCGAGCGGATCGCCAGCGTGACGGTGGTGCCGAACATATTAGAGCCCCTCCCCTTCAGGGGAGGGGTTGGGGTGGGGCTGATCCACGAGCGCAGGTCTCGGCGAGACACCTTCCCCACCCCCAACCCCTCCCCTGAAGGGGAGGGGCTTGCTTGCGTCCACCACCTCACCCTGATGGTGGTTGCTGTCGATCCGCTCCACCAAACCGTCCTTGAAGTGCACCACCGTGCGCGCGAAGGCGGCCATGTCGGGCTCGTGCGTCACCATCAGCACGGTGATGCCGCTCTCCTGGTTGAGGCTGGTGAGCAGCCGCATGATCTCCACCGAGCGTTCGCTGTCGAGGTTACCGGTCGGCTCGTCGGCGAGCAGCACGTCGGGACGCGTCACGATCGCGCGCGCGATGGCGACGCGCTGCTGCTGGCCGCCCGAAAGCTCGGCGGGGGTATGGTCCCACCAGTCGGCAAGGCCCACCTTGTCGAGCGCCGCCATCCCCGCCTCGCGCCGTGCCTGCCGGGTGTCGCCGCGGTAAAGCAAAGGCAGCTCGACGTTCTCCAAAGCGCTGGTCCGCGCAAGCAGGTTGAAGCCCTGGAAGACGAAGCCGAGATAGCGCCGCCGCAGCAGCGCGCGCTCGTCGCGCCCCAATGTCTCGACATGGTGGCCGCGGAACAGGAAGGTGCCCGCGCTCGGCACGTCGAGGCAGCCGAGGATGTTCATGGTCGTCGACTTGCCCGAGCCCGAGGGTCCCATCACCGCGACGAAGTCTCCCGCCGCAATGTCGAGATCGACGCCTTTCAACGCCTGGAACGCGGTCGGCCCGGTGCCATAGGTCTTGGTGACGCCGCGCAGCGAGATGAGGGGCGCGGCGTCAGGCGCCACCCTGGCCTCCCTGCCGCTGCCGCCGCTGGCCGCCGCCCTTGGCGCGCGCACCGGGCTCCTCGCCCGCATTGAGCTGGCCGGTGATCACCTCCTGACCGGGGTTGAGGCCGGACAGCACCTCCGTGCGCATG
>NZ_JBELLZ010000098.1:0-10539 GCF_042096255.1 Sphingomonas sp.
GCCCCTTGCGTATATTCCCCCTTGAGGACGTGGGGGATGCCGCAAGCGAACTCGACCACTTCGAGACCGCGCTGGATATCGCCCTTGGCGTCGGCGACGACCTTGCCATGTTCGGAGGCGAGCAGCTCGGCGAGGGACTGCATCTCTGCCTCGACCAGCTCCTTGAAGCGGAACATCACGCGGGCGCGGCGCTGCGGGTTGGTCGCCGCCCAGGCGGGCTGCGCCGCCTGCGCCGCGGCCACCGCGCGGTCGAGATCGGCGGCGGTGCCGAGCGCGACGCGCGCCTGGACCTGGCCCGTGTTGGGATCGAAGACATCGCCGTGGCGCGCCGCGCTGCCGCCCGCGCCGCCGGCGATGACATGGTCGATGGTCCGCATCGTATCCTCTCCTCTTTATGCCATCCTACCGCCTGCAAAGCGCGCGGTGAACGGTTGATTGTCGCAGTGCCGGCCTGCATTTTCGCAGGATGGACTGGGATGACCTGCGCGCCTTCCTGGCGCTCGCCCGCGCGCGGCGGCTGGAAGGCGCGGGGCGGCTGCTGGGGCAGAACGCCACCACCGTCGCGCGGCGGATCAAGCGGCTGGAGGCGGCGCTCCAGGCGACTTTGTTCGAGCAGACGGCCGCGGGCCACGCGCTGACCGCGACCGGGCAGCGGCTGCTGCCCCGCGCGGAGGGGATGGAGTCGCTGGCGCTGGAGGCGCAGGCCGGCGCCGGCGCCGCGGATGCGCTGAGCGGATCGATCCGGCTGAGCGCATCCGAAGGCTTCGGCTCGCAGGTACTGGCGCCGGCGCTGCCGCGCTTCGTGGCGAGCTATCCGCGCGTGCAGGTGGAACTGGTCGCCTCGACCGGGTTCCTCAACCCGTCGCGGCGCGAGGCGGACATCGCGATCATGCTGGCGCGGCCCAAGAGCGGGCCGCTGACGGTGAGCCGGCTGACCGATTATGCGCTGGGGCTGTATGCCAGCCCCGCCTATCTGACCGAGGCGGGGACACCGGCACGCGTGCCGGACCTCGGGCGGCACCGGCTGGTCGGCTACGTCCCCGACCTGATCTACGCGCCCGAGCTACAGTACCTGCGCGAGATCGACGCGGACCTGTCGCCGGCGATCCAGAGCTCCAGCATCAACGCGCAGGCGCAACTGGTGGCGAACGGCGCGGGGCTGGGCGTGCTGCCCTGTTTCATCGGCGATGCCATGCCCGGGCTGGTCCGAGTGCTGGCGGAGGCGGTGGACCTACGCCGCAGCTTCTGGCTGGTGGTGCATCGCGACGTGCGGCGGCTGGTGCGGATCAGCAGGTTCGTCGACTGGCTGCACGCGGAGATCGCCGCGGCGCGGGCGCTGATGCTGGGGCGCCTGCCCGATCGGTGACCGCGCCGCCAGCCACGGCCACGCCGGTGCCTTGCGGTGGATCGCGCGGCACAGCTGGCTCATCTGCACCACCGCGCCGATGCTGGCGAGGCCGAGCGCCTCGACCAGGCCGTAGCCGAAGCCGAGCACGGCACAGGCGACAATCGTCGCGCCGGTGATCAACGCCCAGCCGATCAGGCGCAGGCGGCGGCTTTCCGGGGCGCTGCGGCGAGCGCCGAACAGGTGCGGCTGGTGGCGCGGGTCCGCCGCGCACAGGCAGGCGAAGGCGGCGAGCATCGTGAGGAGGAGCGCGAGGTGGATCATGCCGGCACCGCGCGACGCGCCGAGGGGCGGACGAAGGGTCCCGCGGCGACCGCGCGGCGGCAGGCGAGTGCGAAGCCGGCGGCGAGCGCGAGCATCATCAGGTCGAAGCCCGCGAACACCCAGTCGCCCGCGGCGAGGCTGGCAAGGAGGTTGCGATCGGTGGTGAGCGCATTGACCAAAGGCACCGCAGCAAAGGCGAGCGCCGCCACCGCCAGCGTCTCGCGCCACGCCAGTCGCGTCGGGCGCAGCGCCGCCCAGGCGAAGGCCGCGCCCCAGGCGATGAACAGGGCGTCGATCTCCGCATCGGCGCGCCCCGCCATGCCGACCGGGAGCAGCCGGTTGGCGAGAAAGTAAGTGGCGAGGCCGATCGGTAGGCCGACGATCGCGCCGACGTTCAGCTTCTCCACCAGCACCAGCCCGAAATGGCCGCGCGCGCCCTGCTTGAGGCGCGAGCGACGCTTCAGCGCCCACAGCACCAGCCCCGACGCGACCATCACGCAGCCGGCGAGGCCGGAGACGAAGTAGAGCCAGCGCAGCAGCGGCCAGGCATAGCGCCCGGCGTGCAGGCCGATCATCACGCTCTCGGTCGCGCTCGCCGCACCCTTGGGCTGGAAGACGGAGAGCAGGCGGCCGGTGGTGCCGTCATAGGTCAGCGATGGGACGCGCACGCCCATCTGCCCGTCGAGCGCGCCGGTGACGATCACGCGCGCGGTGCGGTCGCCGGGGTTGAGGACGCGCACCGCACCCGCGGGGGTGCTCAGACGCTGCTCCGCCGCCGCGAGGATCGGGCGCAAGGGCGCCTGCGCGGCCGCGCCGGTCCGTTCGGGCGGCAGGGGATAATAGAAGGCCGTCTCGAAATATTTCGACTGGTCGGCGAAGTTGGCGGTTACCGCCCAGGGCATGTAGGTCACCGCCAGCGAGACCAACCCGGTATAGGTGATCATCAGCACGAACGGCAGGAACAGCACGCTCGACACATTGTGCGCGTCCAGCCAGCTGCGCTGCCCCTTGCCGAGCCGCATCAGGAAGAAATCCGCGATGATCTTCTTGTGGGTGACGATGCCCGAGAGGATGGCGATCAGCATCGCCATCGCGGCGATGCCGACCAGGTAGCGCGCCCACATCACCGGCAGGTAATGTAGGTCGAAATGGAAGCGGTAGAGGAAGAAGCCGCCGCGGGTCTCGCGCGCGGCCACCTCCTGACCGGCGCCGTCGAGCCGCGCGGTATAAGGCGCATCGGGGGGCGCCTTGGGGCCGTTCTGCCAATAGAGTTCCAGCCCCGCCGCGCGCCGGCCACTGGACAGCACCGTCACCTCGGGCACGTCGGGCACCTTGCGGGTGACCCAGGCGACCGCATTCTCGAAGCCGGCGATCCGGTCGGTCGTGGTCGCCTGTATCTCCGGCGTCATCCAGCGGGTGGTCTCCTCCTGGAAGAAGGCCGAGGTGCCGGTAACGAACATGGCATAGAGCAGCCAGCCGAGCAGCAGCCCGGCCCAGGTGTGCAGCCAGGCCATCGATTGGCGCAGCCCCTGCTTCACAACCGCCCCGCCTGCACGAGCAATGCCCAGTCGAGCGCGCCGATCGCCGCCCCCGCCGCGACCATGCCGAGCGCGAACCGCCAGCCCGAGCGGACCGCGAACGCCGCCATGGCGACCAGCGCGAAGAGCAGGAACGACAGGAGGGTCGCGCCCAGCGCAGATTGCGCCGGCCCGCCCGGAAGCAGTCGCGCGAGCAGCACGGTGACGAGGCTGGTCAGCACATAGTTGAGCGGCACCGCCGCCGCGATCCGCAACGCCATGTCGATGCGCCGATGTCGCGCCGCCTTGATCGCTCCGCCGATCATGGCCGTGCAGTTGCAAATATGAGAGTGATACGCAATAGCCTAGCCGACAAAGCGTCCGGGGGGACACGACATGAAGATGATTTCGAGCATGCTGGGACTGCTCGCCACCGTGGCGGCATCACCCGCACTGGCACAGGAGTCGGCGCCGCAGCAGCCCGGCGAAGCGACCGCGGAGACCAGCGCGCCCGGCAACGACATCGTCGTCACCGCCACCCGCGACACCGATTCGCCGCTGCTGGAACAGGCCGGCGCGGCCACCTCGCTCAACGAATCGGTGTATCGCTTCTCGGGCTCGACCCGGCGTGCCGACGTGCTGCGCACCGTGCCGGGCGTCACCGTGCTCGATCTCGGCAACCGGTCCACCATCGTGGTCCGCGGCCTGGCGACAGCACCCGACGGCGACCCGAACGGGTCGGCGGTGCAGAACTATCTCGGCGGGGTCGCGCTGTCGGGCCTGGGCGGCTCGCGCGAGCTGACCGACATCAGCAATTATGACATCGAGCGGATCGACGTGCTGCGCGGGCCGCAGGGCTATGACGGCGGTGGCGGCGCGCTAGGCGGCATCGTCCGGCTGGTGCCCCGCCCGGCAGACACGCACGAATATTCGGGCTATGCCGCCGCCTCGGTGCGCGACGTGCGCTATGGCCGGAACTTCGGCTGGGAAGTCGATGGGTTCGTCAACCTGCCGATCGTGCGCGACACGCTGGCGCTGCGCGTCACCGGCTATGCCAATCGCGAGGAGAGCCCCTACCGGCTCGCGCCCGAGGGCCGGCAGTCGAAGCCCGGCCGGGTCCGCGGCGGGCGCGCCTCGCTGCGCTACGAGCCGTCGGACGCGCTGACCATCGACCTGCGCTACGTTTATGACGACCGCGACCTGCCGGACCTGTCGCGCTCGGTGGCGGACCTGGGCGACTATGTCACCAGCGACTTCCGCGAGACGGAAGGCACTCGCAGCCATCTCGGCTGGGCGGAGGCTGACTGGCGGCTTGGCTTCGCGACACTGAGCTACGTCGGGAGCTATGGCGACGTCTATCGCCGCGACGATTATTTCGCGTCCTTCTACAGCGGCCCTGACGGCGAGCAGATCGAGCCGCGCACGGTGGAGAAAACCCGCTCGACCACGCAGGAGCTGCGCCTGGCCGACCAGGACGGTACCGGCCTCGACTGGGTGGTCGGCGGCTATTTCGAATGGCGCAAGCGCGACAGCGACACGCGCTACTTCGTGCTCGGCACGGAGACGCAGAGCCCGGTCCTGTCGTTCGACCCGGCGATGCCGAACCAGACCGCCGACATCCGCAAGTCGGAAGAGGAGACCCGCGCCGGCTTCGGGGAGGTCAGCTATTGGGCAACGCCGACGCTGAAGGTCACCGGCGGCCTGCGCTACCAGTGGAACAAGCAGGACAATCGTTACATCGAGGAGTTCGAGGACGGATCGCCGCCCACCGATCCCTCCCCCTATGCCAACGTCCCCAGCACCGGGAAGCTGTGGTGGAAAGGCAACGTCACCTGGACGCCGTCTCCCCGCCAGCTCTACTATCTCCAGGTCGCGCAGGCGAACCGTCCGGGCGGGCTGAACTACAGCCAATTCCCGGCCGGCTGCGATCCGGCGGCGCTCGCCCGCGTCCGCCAGTTCTACAATGGCGACCGCATCCGCACCTATGAGAGCGGTGCCAAGGTGCAGGACGCGGGCGGGTTCGCGACGGTCAACGCCAGCGCCTATTATTCGGACTGGCGCGACGCGCCCGTCTATGCGGCGGTGCCCTGCGAATATGTCACCAGCGTCCTCGACAATGTGAAGAGGATGGAGGCGTACGGCGTCGAGTTCGACGCAACGCTGCGCTTCACCCGCGCGCTCTCCACCACGCTGACCGCGACCTGGGCGGAGACGCGCATCGCGGAGGTTTATCCGAACTTCGGCGGTGGCGAGGTGGGCGAGCGGACGCCGGGCAACCCGACCTGGAAGCTGAGCGGCGCGCTCGACTATGTCACGGACATCGGCCCGGACCTGCGGCTGTTCGCCGGAGGCCGCGTCGATTATCTCGGTGCGTACAAGAATGCGCTGTCGATGGACTGGTCGAACCTCGCCGCGATCACCGGCTTTCCTGGGATCGACGGGGTGATGGAAGATGGCACGCATCCGAACGGCCTGGTGCGCTACACCGATCCGGGTGCGGGCGACTATGCGCTGGTGTCGGCGCGGATCGGCCTACAGTCGCGCGACTGGACGGGCAGCCTGTTCGTCGACAACCTGTTCGACAGCCACGCGCGCACGATCATCAACGTGCTCGACTATACGCCCGCCTTCGACGCGACCCTGACGCGGGTGACGCCGCGCACCATCGGCGTGCGGGTGGAGCGGCGGTTCTAGGGACTGGTACCGGCCTAAAGCCCCTCCCGCGATGAGGCTGGATCGGAATTCATCTCGACCCCACCACCTCCGCCACATGCCGCAGCTTCTCCGGGTTGCGGACGATGTAGATCGCCGCGATCCGGCCCTCGCGGATCTCCAGCGCATTGGTCTGGAGCACGCCGCCCCGGTCGATGCTGAGATAGCCGGGCAGACCGTCGATCGTGGCGGCGCGCAGCCATTCGGGGTTGTAGCCCGGCTTGCGCGCGACGCCGGTGAACAGCCGCACCGCGCGGTCGAGCCCGCGGATGACGTTCAGGAAGGCGATGACCTTGCCGCCGCCGTCCGAATGGATCGCGACGTCCTCGGCAAGCAGCGCGGTGAGCGCCGCGGCATCGCCGTCGCGCGCCGCGGCGAAGAAGGCGCGGGCAATCCGCTCCCCTTCCTCCGCCGGCACCGCGAAGCGCGGGCGCTCGTCGCGGACGTGGCGGCGCGCGCGCGAGGCGAGCTGGCGGACGGCGGCGGGCTCCCGGCCGAGCGTCGCAGCGACCTCGGGCAGCGCCACGTCGAACACGTCGTGGAGCAGGAAGGCGGCGCGCTCCAGCGGCGACAGGCGCTCCATCGCCAGCATCAGCGTGAGCGTCAGGTCGTCGGCGATCGCCTCGTCGGGGTCAGTGGTGCCGAGCAAAGGCTCGGGCAGCCAGGCGCCGACATAGGTCTCGCGCCGGGCGCGCGCGGACTTGAGCTGGTCGAGGCACAGGCGGGTAACGGCGCGGGTCAGATAGGCGGCGGGCGTATCGACGCCTGCCTCCACCCGCGCCCAGCGCAGCCACGCCTCCTGCACGACATCCTCGGCCTCGCTCACCGAGCCGAGCATGCGATAGGCGAGGCGCAGCAGGCGGGGCCGCTGCGCCTCGAAGTCCGCGAGCCGCGTGTCAGGCGGCGGCACGCAGCCCCTCCATCGGGTGGGCGACGCGGAAGCCGGCCTGGAGCCGGTTCCACACGTTGATCGCGCCGATCGCGAGCGTCAGCTGCACCTGCTCGGCCTCGCTGAACGCGGCCTTGAGCGCCTGATAGTCGGCGTCTGGCGCACCGGTCTCAGCGAGGAGCGTCAGCGCCTCGGTCCAGCCCAGCGCCGCCCGCTCGCGGTCCGAGAACAAGGGCGATTCGCGCCAGGCGGAGAGGAGGTAGAGCTTCATCTCGGGCACGTCGCGCTCGCGCAAGGCGGTGGTGTGCATGTGGATGCAGAAGGCGCAGCCGTTGATCTGCGAGGCGCGCAGCTTGATCAGCTCCAGCAACGCCGGATCGAGGCCGGAGGCGTGCAGCGCCTGTTCCAGCGCGACCATCGCCTTGATGCCGGCGGGGAAGAGCGCGTGGGGGTTGTCGAGGCGGGGCGTCATGGTGGGTCTCCTTGGTTCGAGCGGTGGCTCGGTAGGAAGACGAGACGGCATGGCCGGGTGTGACATGGCCGGTGCGATTTCTCAAACGTGTGGCCGCGGGAACCCGGCCCGGCGCCCCTCGTTGGCGGCGCGATGACGCGCTTCCTCCTGCTCGCCGCGCTGGCCGCGGCCCCGCTCGCCGCGCAGCCGCGCACCCCCGCGACCGATGCGGTGCGCTGCTCGATCGACTATGCCCCCGCCAAGGCGTGCCGGCTGACCGACACCGTGGCGGGCGGCGGAATGCACCGGATGGTGTTCGAGGCGGGCGGGCGCCGACACGTGTTCGTCGGCCGCAAGCAGACCGGCTGGTGGGCGGGCAAGCTCGATGGGCGGCCGGCGATGGGTTATGAGCGCAACCGTGGCAACATGGTGCTCTCCACCTATGACCTCAAAACCACGCTCAGCTGGTGGTATCCGGGTCAGGAACACGGCAGCTATTGAGGCGTCAGCCGAAGATGGCGGGCGGCGCGCGGTGGTGGGTCGCCCAGTCTTCCCAGGCGACGTCGGTGGGCGCGATCGCCTTGTCCACCACGGTCCAGCCATCGCCCTTGCGCCGGAGCAGCGCCGCATAGGTGCGCGAGGCGGCGCCATGCTGCGCGGCCTCCGCGAAGGGCGTGCCCGCGTAATCGACCGGGGCGCCGCCGGGCCCTTCCATCTCCGCGCGCAAGAACGCCCAGTCGCCGCTGGCGGCGAGGTGGGCGACGCGGAACAGCACCGGCTTGCCCAGCGCCTCCGCCACCGGCACGCGCGCGCTGTCGAGGATCGCCTTGCGGGTCGCCGCATCGACCGGACTGGTGGCTGCCGCCGTCGCCATGATCGTCACTCCCAACATCCCGGTCACCCTAGCGCCGCTTGCCTCACCACAAGCGAGCGGAGCGACGAGCGGTTCCGCGCGTGCGGCCGCTGACCGGAATGGCGCTGGCCGCGCGCGCCTATGCGGCGGCGCGGTGGCGGGAGCGGACCTTGCGCTCGCGCGACGCGGTAGCGCGCTACCAGGCGCGGCGGCTGCGCGCACTGGGGCGGCACCTTGCAACGTTGCCCTTCTATGCCGGCATCGACCCCGATCGGCCGGAAAGCTGGCCGGTGATCGACAAGGCGGTGCTGCTGGCGAACTTCGCCGCGATGAACGTCGCGGGATTGGAGCTGGCCGAGGTGCGCGCGGCGCTCGACCGCGGCGAGAACCGCATCGGCCGTTGCACGGTGGGGCACAGCACGGGGACGAGCGGCAACCGCGGCTATTTCGTGATCAGCGATGCCGAGCGCTATGTCTGGCTGGGCACCCTGCTCGCCAAGGCGCTGCCCGATGCCCTGTGGCGGCGGCACCGGGTGGCGTTGGCGCTGCCCGGCTTCTCGCGCCTCTATGCGGCGGCGGAGGGGGGCAGCCGGGTGCGGCTGGGGCTGTTCGACCTTGACGATGGCGTGGACGGCTGGGCGGATCGCTTCGCCGCCTTCGCGCCCGACACGATCGTCGCGCCGCCCAAGGTGCTGCGCCTGCTCGCCGAACGCGGGCTGATATCGCGCGGCGCCACCGCGTTCAGCGCGGCGGAGGTGCTCGACCCGGTCGACGCCGCGCCGATCGCGGCCGCCACGGGGCTCCCGGTGCGGCAGATCTACATGGCGACCGAGGGGCTGCTCGGCGTCTCCTGCGCGCACGGCACGCTGCACCTCGCCGAGGATGCGGTGGCGTTCGAATGGGAGCCGGCGGGCGCGCTGGTGCAGCCGGTGATCACCGATTTTACCCGGCGCGCGCAGGCGATGGCGCGCTATCGCATGAACGACCTGCTGCGCCTGTCGGACGCGCGCTGCCCGTGCGGGTCCGCCTTCCAGGCGGTGGCGGCGGTGGAGGGGCGGCGCGACGACATCCTCCTGCTGGGGGGCGTGGCGGTGACGCCCGACGTTCTGCGCAATGCGCTGCTCGATGCGGACCGGCGGATCGACGACTTCCGCATCGTCCAGACCGGCGCGGAGGCGATCGTGGTGGCGCTGCCGGAGGGGATCGACGGCGAGCCGGTGCGCGCGGCGCTGGCGGCGGCGCTGGCACGGCTGGGGGCGAGCGCGACGATCACAGTGGCGCACGACATCCCGCCGGCGAACGCGACCAAGCTGCGGCGGGTGCGGCGGGAATGGAGCCCGGATCAGAGCAGCATCTCCGCCTCATAGACGCGCGGCTCGGGCGGTTTCCCGTTGGCGAACGCCCAGATCGCCGGCCCGAGGAAATCGAGCGGGCCGATCGCATACGCCCCCTCGCGCGACATTTGCGCCGCCAGCGCGCGGCGGTCCTGCGCCAGGATCGGGCGGTGGAACGCCTTGAGCAACACGCGCTTGAGCCACGCCGGCAGCCGCCCGCGCGGGGTGGCGAAATGCGCATAGGGGCGCGTCACCCCGTGGTCCTCGGGCGCGAACACCACCGCGATCGACAGGCGCAGGCCGCGCGGCCCCTCGAACGCCACCTCGCCGGTCAGCGGCGGCCAGAGCCGGCCGATGCTGGTGGTGCGATGGCCCTCGAACAGCCGCGGGATCAGCCCGGTTGCCTGCGTCTGCTCGTGGTAGGTCGCCGAGGCGCGATCCGCCTCGATCCGCACCGCGACGCGAGTGGGGACACGCTTGTCGGGCGCGCGGACGATCCAGGGGTGGACGTGGTGGGGATGCGCGGGATCGAGGTGGTTTTCCAGCGCGTCGAGCACCCGCGCCGGCGAGGCGGCGGGCACCCACCAGAAGCGGTCGAGCGCCGGATCGGTCAGCACCGGCGGCAGCCGCGGGAAGGCGCCTTCGCCCAAAGTCGTCCAGACCAGCCCCGCCGCCACCCGCACCGGCAGCGCCGCGGCGTGGATCGAAGGCACCTCGCGCGAGCCCGGCACCGCGCGGCAGACGCCACCTGCGCCGAACGCCCAGCCGTGATAGGGGCAGACGATCCGCCCTTCGCGGACCCGCCCGCCCGAGAGCGGCATACCGCGATGCGGGCAGCGATCGCGCAGCACCACCGGGCCGTCCTCGCCCGCGAACACCACCAGCGGCTCCCCCAGCAGCCGGCGCGCGAGCGGGCGGCGGCCGAGCCGTGCCAGCTCGGCGACCGGGTGCCAGCCGGCGGCGATGGCGGCGGGCCAGCTCACCAGCCGTGCCGGCGCATCAGCGGCACCGCCCAGCGCTCCAGCCCTGCCGCCAGCGCGGCGACCGCGAGGCGGCGGGCGCGCGAGAGATGGCCGGCATGCATCGCCCAATATTCGATCACCCCGCGCGCGCC
>NZ_JBELLZ010000099.1:0-10498 GCF_042096255.1 Sphingomonas sp.
CGTTCAACCTCGACGGCACCAACATCTACATGACGCTGGCGGCGCTGTTCATCGCACAGGCCTGCAACGTCGATCTGTCGCTGGGCGACCAGCTGCTGCTGCTCGGCGTCGCCATGCTGTCGTCCAAGGGCGCGGCGGGCGTAACCGGCGCCGGCTTCGTGACGTTGGCAGCGACCCTGTCGATCGTGCCCTCGGTGCCGATCGCGGGGATGGCGCTGATCCTGGGCGTCGACCGGTTCATGAGCGAGTGCCGCAGCCTCACCAACTTCGTCGGCAATGCGGTGGCAACGGTGGTGGTGTCGCGCTGGGAAGGCGTGCTCGATCGCGAACGACTGCGCGCGGCGCTGAACGGCTGACCGCTTCGTCGCACGCACGGCGCAGCGGCTTTGCACGCAGGCGCGGCGCAGCGCAGGGGCTCCTCACCCGGAAAGGAGGAGCCCATGGTCACGGTCGTCATCGTCGCAGCCCTCACCGGCCTCGCCGTCGCGCTCAACGCCTATGCGGCGCAGCTCGCCGACCATTCAGGCGACCGCCGTGCCGCGCAGGAAGCGCGCTGGGAGCGGATGATCGCGGCGGCGCTGGGCGAGCGATAGCGCCGCCCATCTACCGACCCAGGCGGTGCCGCACCTCCGCCAGGTGCGCCGGCCCGACCCGCACGCTCGCGCCCGACTTGAGCACCAGCGTCGTGTGCCGGCCGATCTGGCTGATCCCGCCGACCGCATCGAGCCGCACGAAGGACGAGCGGTGGACGCGGATCATCTGCGCGGGATCGAGCCGTTGCTCCAGCGCCCCCATCGTCACGCGGATCATGTGGCTGCGCTCGGCGGTGTGGAGCAAAGCATAGTCCTTCGCCGCCTCGATCCATTCAATCGCCTCGACCGGCAGGCGGATCTGGCCGCGGCCGGTGGGCACCCAGATCTCGCGGTGGTAGTCGCCATCGTCCGACACTGGCTCGGCCGCCGGCGGTACCGCCGCAATGGCCGGCGCGGCCTCCATCCGGCGCAGCACCGAGCGGACGCGGGCGAGCAGTTCGCGCGGCTCGTACGGCTTCATCATATAGTCGTCGGCGCCGAGCTCCAGCCCGACCACCCGATCGACCACGTCGCGCCGTGCGGTCAGCATGATGATCCCCATCGGCACGCCGGTGCCGCGCAGCCGGCGCGCGATGCTGAACCCGTCCTCGACCGGCATGGTCACGTCGAGCACCACCAGCTGCGCCGGCTTGCCCGCCAGCACCGTGTCGAGCTCGACGCCTCCGCCGGCCTCGGACACGTCCAGCCCCTGGTCGCGCAGATAGGCCGCAGTCGGCTCGCGCAGGTCCTCCTCGTCATCGACCACGACGATATGCGGTGCTTGCATCATCCCCCCTCCACCCGACGCAGGAAGGCCCCCACCGCTTCCGGCGTGAACGGCTTTTCGAGCACCGGACGATCCACCTTCGCAAGGAAATTCGCCGCCACCGCCCCCAATGTATCGCCGGTGGCGAAGGCGAGCCGCGGCAGCAGGTCGGGCCGGTTCGCCGCCACCCAGGCGTGCAGCGCGGGGCCGTCGATGCCGGGCATGCGGATGTCGCTGACGACCAGGTCATAGTCGCGCTCGGCCAGCCACGCCTTGGCCGGGCCGCCGCCGATCGCAATGTCGGAAGCATAGCCCTCGATCGACAGGAAGTCCGCGAGCGCCTCGGCGATCTCGACCTCGTCGTCGATCACCAGTGCGCGCTTGGCGGCGACCGGCGGCGCGATCACCGCCTCGGGCGCCATCGGCGGCAAGGTCAGGTCGCGCTCGATCGGGAGGGTCGCGCGGAACACCGCGCCGAACTGCGAGGGCACCAGCGCCAGGCGCCCGCCATGCGCCTCGACCAGGCCTTGGCTGAAGGACAGGCCCACCCCGGTGCCCTGCCCCTGCGGCTTGGTGGTGAAGAACGGCTCGAAGATGCGCCGGCGCGCCTCCTCCGGGACGCCCGGCCCGGTGTCGGCGACCTCCAGGATCACCGTCTTGGGCTCGATACCCGGCGCGGTGCGCACGATCACCCGCCGCTCGTGCTCGGCGGGCAGGTCGGCCAGCGCGTGCTGCGCGTTGACCACCAGGTTGACGATCACCTGGTGGAGCTGGTCCGCGTCCGCCGCGATCTGCGGCAGCCCCTCGGCCAGTTGGAGATCGACCGCGATCCCGTCGACCTTGAGGCCATAGCTCGTCAGTTCCATTGCCGCGCGCGCAACGTCGTTGAGCGCGACCGGCTTGCGCTCCGGCCGCTTCTGGCGCGCCATGGCGAGAAAGGTCTGGACGATGCGCGCGCAGCGATCAGCCGCCTTGCGGATCTTCTGGGCGCGTTCGGCGAGCGCACTGCCGCCGGTCGCGCGCTCCAGCATCACCGCCTGCGCGACGACGATCGACAACGGGTTGTTGAGCTCGTGGCTGACGCCGGCGAGCAGCGAGCCCAGCGCCGAGAGCTTCTCCGTCTGGTAGAGCGAGGCACGCGAGCGCTCTAGCGCCGCTTCCGCCTCGCGCCGTTCGGTCAGGTCGATGACGAAGCCGCCCAGCCGCGTCACCCGTCCGTCATGGCCCGGCACCGCGAAGCGCACCGACAGCGCCGCCGAATACCGGTCGGGTCCGCCGATATCGAGCTCCGCGGCATGGACGCCCCCCTCCAGCGCCAATCGGTCGAGCCGCGCCACTTCCTGCGCGATCTCCGGCCGCAGGAAATCGTGGGTGGTGCACCCCAGCGCCTCGCTGATGTCGCAACCGAGCACCACCGCCATCTCGCGGTTGACGCGCACATAGCGCCCCGCCTCGTCCTTGAGGTACATGGCGATCGGCGCGTTATCCATGAACGCGGCGAGCAGCGCCTCGCTCTCGTTGAGCCTCTCTTCGGACCGGCGCCGTTCGAGCAGCGCCCAGGTCCGTTCCGCCAGATCGGCGAGGAGCTGCACGTCGCCCGGCGTCCAATGGCGCGGCGTCGCCTGCTGAATCGAAAGCACCGCGATGATCCGGCCGTCGCGCACCATGGCGATCGACAGCAGCGCGGCGATGCCGATGCTCTCGAACAACGGGCGATTGACCGCGTCAAAGCGCGGGTCGGTGGACACGTCATCGACCACCATCGGCAGCCCGCTCTCGTGCGCCGCGCGGACCTGATCGCCCAGCGACGCGAGCGGAAACGGCATGCCCATCACCGAGGACGCGCCTGCGTTCCACTCCCGGATGACATGCAGCACCTCGGCGTCGTCTGCTTCCGAATAGTCGATGCGGGTCGCGCCCAGACTGGTGCCGAGATGGTCGAGCGTCGCGGTCAGCATCCCCCAGGCGGTACGCTCGTCGCGCATCCGGTCGTTCCAGGCGAGGATCGTCGCCTGATGCCGCTCGCGCTCCTTGAGAGCGATCTCGGCCCGGGCGCGCTCCATGTGCGTCCACATCCGGTCGGCGACATCGCGAACGAGGTCGATCTCGCGGTCCTGCCAGCGACGCGGCGTCTTGCTGTCGATCGCCAGGATCGCGCTGACGAAGCCGTCACGCGACAAAGGCACGCTGATCCGCGCGCCGACCTCCGCCCGGGCGAAGCCGTCCAGTGCCGATCGCGAGAAACGGCTGTCGCGGGCAAGATCGTCGCTGACCAGCGCCTGGCCGGCGAGATAGGTGCGGCGGACAAAGGCGCTCAGATTCGACGACGGATAGACCAGCCCCCGGACCGCCACTGTGTCGCGGCGCCATTCGGCCACGATCGTGTAATTGCCGTCGTCGATGGTGATCTCGGAATGGCAGGTGCGCGAGGCGTCGAGATGCAGGCCGAGCCGCTCCAGCGTCACCTCCAGGATCCGGTCCGGCGTGGTTTCCACGCGAAGGGCATCGGTCCAGGCGATCAGGAACGCCTGGTCGCGTTCGCGATCCGCAAGGGACGCGGCGACGCGCGCACGTTCCATCAACCCCCAGGTCCGCTCGGCGATGTCGCGCAACAGCTGGATCTCGAACTGATGCCAGCGCCGCGGCTTTGCGTCCTGGACCGACAGGTACGCCTTCGCCTCCCCCATGCGCGCGGCGAGAAAGGAGGAGGCCTCCACCCCCACGTAGCGCGCACGCGCCGCATCCTCGAAGCGGGGGTCGGTGGTCACATCTTCCACCACCACCACGTCGCCGCTGAGATAGGCGGCATGAACACCCTCGCTAATCCCCGTGCGCCCCGCCTCGATGCGACCGTCGGAGAACCACTCGCGTCGCACGCCAAAGGCGGTGCCATCGGGGCTGGCCTCGGCAAAGTTGACGCGCGAGGTGCCGATGTAGCGACCCAGCCGGGAGACGGTGAACTCGACGATCGCATCGGGGTCGGTCAACCCCCGCACGCCGTCGCTCCAGTCGAGCAGAAAGGCCTGATGTCGTTCGCGAGCCTGGAGCGCCGCCTCCGCCTGCGCTTTCTCCAGGATCACGCACATGCGGCCGGCGATGTCCTCCATCAGGCGGACCTCGGCCTCGGTCCAGCGACGCGCATCCTTCTGCGTCACCGACAGCACGCCGCGGATGCGGCCGTGACGGGTCAGTGGCATCGACATGTCGGCGCGGATGTCATGCCGGGCGTAGAACCTGCGCATCGCCGGAGAGGCGCGCTCGTCCGCTTGCACGTCGTCCGACCGGGTCATCCGGCCGGCCCGCAGCTCGGTGGCGATTGCCGGACCGAGGCGATCGAGCGTGTAGTTCTCCCCGACGATCGGCCGTGCATCGCGTCGCCCTTCCGCAACGATCGTGAACGTCAGACCGTTGTCAGAGGTGGTGGCGTAGCTGGAGCGGGACGCGCCGAGATGCGCCGCCAGGCGCTGGACGGTGAGCGCGGTGATGGCGGCCGGCGAGGCCTCGTCGCGCACCGCGTCCGACCAGTCGAGCAGAAAGGCCTGGTTGCGCTCGCGATCCTGGAGCGCGGCCTCGGCCCGCGCCTTCTCCAGCACAGCCCACATCCGCTCCCCCACCTCGCGCAGGAGCTGTCCTTCTTCGGGCGAGCAGACGCGCGGCGCGGTGTCGGTGACCGTCAGGATCGCGTTGAGCCGCCCATCGCGGATCAGCGCCACCGTCGCGAAACTGCCCACCCCCTTGCGCCGGCAATGCTCGCGCAAGACTTCGGGCATCTCGGGGTCGTTCTGCGCATCCGCGATCTGCACGAGCCCGCCGGACCGAAACGCAACGGTGAGCGGCTGGCCGAGGTCCCCGACCCGATAGTTCGTCCCCAGGAAGCTCTTTTCCACCGCCCGCCATTCGTGCGCAACGGTGAAGGTGACGCCATCGTCGGCGCAGACCGCGAACCAGGCATGCGCCGCGGAATAATGCCGCGCGAGGCGCTCCAGCGTCATGGCGGTGATCGCCTCGGGTGAGCTTTCGTGGCGCAGCCGGTCGGACCAGTCGATCAGGAAAGTCTGCGCCTGGTCGCGCTCGCTCAGCGCCGCCTGGCTCCGCCGCAACCGCGCGATGGTGCGGCTATGCTCCAGCGCGCTCCAGGTGCGGGCGGCGGCGTGCTCGACCAACTCGATCTCTTCCGCGCTCCACTGACGCGGGAAGCGGTGGGTGGCCGAGAACAAAGCGACGAGTTCGTTGTCCCGGATCAGCGGCACGGAGATGCAGCTGCGGCAGCCGGTATCGCGCATCATGTCCCGTTCGGCGGGCACCAGGTCGAGTGCATCGACATCCTCGACCGCCATGGTGCGTCCGCGAAGATACTCCCGCACGAAGCCGGAGTTGCGGTGCAGCTGGTGCTCGCCGACCATGGTCTCGACGCCGCTGGTCCAGTCGGTCGGGATGACGATCCGGTCCGATCCCGGCTCGATCTCGCCATAGGCGACCCGCGACACGCCCAGGCGCGCGCCGACGATCGCCGCCACCGCGCGCAGGATCTCCAGCGGCTCCACCGATCCGGTCAACGCCTCCGAAAGCCGCAGCTTGACCGTTTCGATCGGCTCGTGGCGCGCTTCTGACGCCGAATGCAACGCGATGACCCCGCCGGGACGTACTGGCATGGCCGGACAGTAACAGCCTGGGTGTGGCCCGAAAGCGGCCGGCGGTCGGCTTGGTCGCGTTTTCGTCGCGGCGGTCGCCGCCCGGTCGCCACGTCGTTCCCGCCCCTGCGACATCGGCGTACCCGCCTCCCATCAGGGCCGGCTTGGCGGCATCGAAAAGGGAACGGGCAATGACGCTGATCGCGACGGGGGAATGGGAAGTCACCGGCGACACCGACTGGTTCGGGGCAGAGCTGGAGGCCGGCAAGTCGTACACGATCGAGCTGATCGGCGCGGACGGCATCGTCTATCGCGTCGGCGACGACGACCTGTTCGACCCGATGGCCGCCGGCCCCGGCATGCCCGGCCACTTCACCGCCGACGCGGCCGGGATGGCCTATTTCAGCGCCTACGGCCTGACCACGGGCGGCTACACCATCCGGATCAGCGAGGTGGCGGACGATTATGCCGACAGCGCGGCATCGGACGGAGCGTTCAAGAACGGCACCGCGCGGGGCCGGTTCGAGGCGGTGGCGGACAGCGACTGGTTCGGCGCCAAGCTCGTCGCCGGCCAGGCCTATCAATATGGCGTGACCGGCGGCGGCGCGTACGAACTCCACATCGTCGACAAGAACGGCACCTACCTCGACCTGCCGCCGCTGGATTCCAGTGGAAAGGGCGTGTTCGTGCCCGATGCGAACGGAGTTTATGAGTTCGTGCTCGTCTCCACCGCGGCGCCGGGTGCGTTCAAGCCGGTCAACTACACGATCACGCTCGATCCCATCGCGCATGTCGACGATTGGGGCCATACCCCGACGACCGCGGGCACGATCACGCTAGGCGGCGGCGGCCTGCCGAGCGGTACCGCCACGGGCAAGTGGGAGCTGGCGGGCGACAAGGATTGGTTCGCGGTCGATCTCCAAGCCAACCATACCTACGCCTTCTCGGCGAGCGGCGCTGCGATCAAGGGGAATGCGGGCACGATCGTGATGGTCGACGCGGATGGCAACATCGTCACCGTTCCGGGCTCGCTCGGCGCTGGCAGCGCCAACAGCAGCTCCTTCACCGCGGCGGAATCGGGCACCTACTACGTCCAGCTCCAGTCGAGCGCCGGCAAGGGCGCCTATTCGGTAAAGGTCGCCGAGGTGAACGACGACTTCACCAACAGCGCCGTCCGCCCCGGCACCGTCACCGTCAACGGCACCGCCGCTGGCAAGATCGAGGCGAACAACGACGTCGACTGGTTCAAGGTCAACCTCACCGCCGGACAATCCTATTCGACCAGCGCGATGATGAAGGGCAAGTCGGACTATACCGCGATCGCGCTGTTCCTCGGCCCGGACGGCCTGCCGGCAGACTTCTCGGGCTTCAACCAGACCTTCACCGCCACGCAGACCGGTGCATATTACATCCAGGTCCTCGGCCTGACCGACAAGCCGGCCCCCACCGGCGGCGACTATACGGTGTCGGTGACCTCCTATCGCGACGACTATAGCGACAACAGCGCCACCACCGGCACGCTCAGCGTCGGCGGCCAGGTCACCGCGCGCACCGAGGTGACGTTCGACGAGGACTGGTTCAAGGTGACGCTGGAGGCGGGCAAGAGCTATTATTTCTCCACCACCGGCGGCTTCCTGCCCCCCACCCTCCAGGTGCTCAACGCCGACGGCAGCTTTACCGGATCGACCGGCGCGTTCACCGCGGCGACCAGCGGCACCTATTACATCTCGGTCACCGGGCTGTTCCCGCAGAACTACACGCTGAGCGCGGTGGAATATCCGGACGATTATGGCGACACGCCGCCGCTGTCCGGCGATTTCCTGAACGCGCCGGACTTCGACTTCGACGGCGTCCAGAAGACCGGCACCGCGCGCGCCGACACGCTTGGCGGCACCGCCAGGGGAGACCTGCTCCAGGGCCTGGAGGGCGCGGACAGGCTGAGCGGTGGCGCCGGCAACGACCTGCTCGACGGCGGCGCCGGGGCCGATCGCATGGTGGGCGGCACGGGGAATGACACCTATGTCGTCGACGTGAAGACCGACCGGGTGATCGAGCAGGCGGGTCAGGGCCGTGACACGGTGCTCAGCGCGATCAGCTACACGCTGGCCGACAATGTCGAGGTGCTGCACCTGACGGGCGACGGCAACATTGGGGGTCGCGGCAACACGCTGGCCAACGAGATCCACGGCAACCGCGGCAACAACATCCTCGACGGCAAGGAAGGCGCGGACGTGCTGGTCGGCGGCGGCGGGCGCGACCAACTGACCGGCGGCGCGGGGGCGGACACCTTCCGCTTCGAGGAAGGCGACACCGGCCGCACCACCGCCGCGGCGGATGTGATCCTGGACTTTGCCCGCGCGCAGGGCGACAAGATCGACCTGTCGGCGATCGATGCCCGCGAAGGCAGCGCGGCGAACGAGGCGTTCCGCTTCATCGGCACCGGCGCCTTCACCGGCAAGGCGGGCGAGCTGCGCAGCTTCAGCGGGGGCGGCGACACCTTCTTCGCGGCGGACACCGATGGCGACAAGGCCGCGGACTATGTCGTCAGGATCGACGGCCAGCTGACGCTCACCGCCGCGGATTTCATCCTGTGAACTGAGCCGCATACGCCCGGTCGAGCACCTCGGCCGAGCGGATGAAGTCCGCCGCCGCCGCCTCGAACCGGGCGCCCGCCGCCAGCCGGCGCGCCCAGTCGGCGGCGGCGCGGCCGCCCCAGTCGTCGGGCGGAGTGACCAGCGTCTGGTGCGCGGTGCCGGTCGCGTGGTCGACCGCGAAGTCGTAGAACGAGCCGCCGACGTTGCGCAGGATCGCGCCGCCGCCGGTGCCGTAGAGCCGCAGGCCGATCTCCGCCTCCTGCCCGGCATTGAGCCGCCACGAACAGGCGAGGCGGACGTCGACGTCGCCGGCGCGGAAGGCGACGATGGCGTAATCCTCCACCTGCTCGGGCGCCAGCGGCTCGCCGCCCGCGCGCAAGCTGGCGGAAAGGTCGGCCACGTCGGGGAAGCCGAGCAGCCAAAGCACCTGGTCGACGAGGTGGACGCCCAGATCGATCAGGCAACCGCCGCCCGATTGCGCCCGGTCATAGAACCACGGCTTGTCCGGCCCATAAGCGTTGTGGAAGACGAGATCGGCGGCGAACACCCGGCCGAGCGCGCCCTCGGCCAGCAGATCCCGCACCGCGCGGGTCGCTTCGGTGTAGCGATACGACAGGTCGACGCCGAGCAGCCGGTCCGCCGCGCGCGCCGCCTCCACCACCCGCGCCACCTCGCCCGCGTCGCGGCCGAGCGGCTTCTGGCAGAACACCGCGCAGCCGGCCTGCAGCGCGGCGATCGACTGATCGGCGTGCAGCGCGCTCGGGGTGGCGATCACCACGCCGTCCAATTCCATCGCCAGCATCGCGTCCAGCGACGGCGCCACCACCGTGTCGGGCGCCAGCTTCACAGCATCCGCGAGCGCCGCTTCGCCCGGTTCGCACACCGCCGCCGCGGTGACCGCGCCGGTGGCGAGCATCGCCTCCATCCGGTGCCGGCCGATCCAGCCGGTGCCGAGAAAGCCCAGCCTCACAGCATCACCAGCGCTTTGACGAAATTGCCCGGCTTATCGCGGGTCGCATCGAGCGCCTCGCCCAGCCGCTCCAGCGGATAGCGATGCGAATAGAGCGGCGCCGGGTCGAGCCGCCCACTCGCCACCGCCTCCACCGCTTCGCGCACCCCCTGCACCACCACGCCGAGGTCGCGCTCGTGCGCGCTGACGATGTCGATGCCCTTCCAGTTCCACATCTGCATGTTCACCTGCCGCGGGCCGTCCTGGTGATAGCCCGCGATCACCAGCCGCCCGCCCTCGGCGACCAGCTCGCCGGACAGGTCGAGCGGCCATTGCTTGCCGACGCATTCGATCACCCGCTCCGCCCCGCGCCCGTCGGTCAAGCCCTTGACCTCCTCGATGATCGCATAATGGTCATGCATCGGGATGGTCTCCGCGGCGCCATAAAGGCGGGCGAGATCGAGCGATTCCTGCCGGCGCGAGATCGCGATCACCCGCGCCCCCGCTTCCGCCGCCAGCCTGGTGAGCACCGCGCCCAGGAAACCGATGCCGACGATCGCCACCGTCTGCCCCGCGCGAATGTCGCTGCGGCGGAAGATGTTGAACGCGCAGCCGAGCGGCTCGCCCGGAAACGGCTGGCCGGCAAGCGTATCGGGCAGCGGCACCGCCGCCTCCGCCTTCACCACGTCGCTCTCGGCGAAGCTGCGATAGGAGATGGCGGCGATCCGATCACCAACCGCCAGGCCGGCCACGCCCTCTCCGACCGCGTCGATCACGCCCCAGCCTTCATGCCCCAGCCCGCCCGGTTCGCCGGGGTAACCGGTCCACGGATTGCCCGCCCAGGGCTCCAGGTTCGAGGCGCAGACACCGCAGCCTTCCAGCGCGACGCGCACCTCGCCCGGCCCCGGCTCGGGCCGCTCGACCTCGTCCACCCGGATTTCGCCGGGGGCGGTCAGCACCGCTGCGCGCATTGCCATTGCTCCTTG
>NZ_JBELLZ010000100.1:0-10167 GCF_042096255.1 Sphingomonas sp.
CCTCCCCTTATAGGGGAGGATTTCACAGCGCGCCCTCACCGCTCGCGATCCAGCTGGCGGCTCAACGTGGCGTGGAAGCCATCGGCGAAGCGGTTGAGCCGCGCCTCGATACGGTTGATGCCGTGGCTGAAGCGATTGTAGGCGATCACCGCCGGAATGGCCGCAAACAGCCCGATCGCGGTGGCGAACAACGCCTCGGCGATGCCGGGCGCCACCACCGCCAGCGACGTGTTCTGCGCGCTCGCGATGCCGGTGAAGGCGCGCATGATCCCCCAGACGGTGCCGAACAGCCCCACGAAGGGCGCGACCGCGCCGACCGTCGCTAGGATGTTGAGCCGATCCGACAGTTTGTCGATCTCGTTCGCCACCGCCGCACCCATGGTGGTCGCCAGCCGCTCGCGCGTGCCGGCACGGTCGATGCCGGCTCCTTGGGTGGAGCGTCGCCACTCGGACACGCCCGCGGCAAAGACGCGCGCGGTGGGCAGGTCCTGGTCGCCGCGGGTCTTGAAGAAGGCGTCGATATCGTCCGCCTTCCAGAAGTCGCGCTCGAACGCCTCGCCCTCCCGCCGCGTTTTGCCGATCTTGCGCCAGAAGCTGAACACGATCGCCCAGGTCCAGACGCTGGCGAGCAGCAGCCCCAGCATCACCACCTTCACGACCACATCGGCCTGGAGGAACAGCGCGACCGGCGACAATGTCGCCGCATCGGTGTTGAAGAACGGGTTCAAGGCCTCTCCCCTGGCTGGATGAGCATTCGGAAACTCGCGATCCACTCGGCCGGTTGCCGTCGCGGCCGGCCGTCCTTCACCCATGCCGCGACCACATCGGCCTCGGCAAGAATGAGCGTGTCGCGGCTGACTGTCTGCTGAATGGTGACACTGGCGGCGCGGACGTCGGTCACGCGACTGGTGACGGTCAGCGCATCGTCCAGCCTGGCCGGCGCACGATAGCGGATCGCCAGCTCGGCGACCACGTACGCCGCGCCGGTGGCGTCGAAAGTAGCGCGCTGGTCGATGCCGGCAAGCCGCAGCATGTCGCTGCGCGCCCGCTCCATGAAGCGCAGGTAGTTGGCGTGGTAGACGACGCCCGACAGATCCGTGTCCTCGAAATAGACGCGGACCGGGAAGAGGTGGAGGCCATCGTCGATGCGTCCCGAAGGCGGGGCAAGGTCCGGCATTGCCGGGCTGTTAACCGAACGGGACTGCAACGGGAAGGGTCGCCGAACGGAAGCGCTCAGATCCCGCCGCCGGTCAGCCGCTGGCAGAGCATGTCGAGCTGGTCGGCACTGGCATAGTTGAGCGTCAGCGTGCCCGCGCCGTTCGCGTCGAGCGCGATGCGGACCTTGAGGCCGAGCAGATCGGCGAGCTGCTCCTCCAACGCGGCGATGTCGGGGTCGGCGACCACGGGCGCGGCGGCGGTGCGGGTGCGCGCGGCGGGCTTGCGCGCCTGCGCCATCCGCTCGGTCTGGCGGACCGACAGGCCGCGGTGAACGACCTGCTCCGCCAACGCATCCGGATCGGGCGAACCGATCAGCGCTCGCGCGTGGCCCATCGAGAGCGTGCCCTCCACCACCCTCGCCTGCACCGGCTCGGGCAAATCGAGCAGGCGCAGCAGGTTGGCGACGTGGCTGCGCGACTTGTGGACGACCTTGGCGAGCGCCTCCTGCGTGTGGCCGAACTCGCCGAGCAGCCGGCGATAGGCCTGCGCCTCCTCGATCGCGTTGAGGTCCTGCCGCTGGATGTTCTCGACCAGCGCGATCTGCAGCGTCTCGGAATCGCTGAAGTCGCGGATCACCACGGGCACTTCGTCGAGACCGGCGCGCTGCGCGGCGCGCCAGCGGCGCTCGCCGGCGACGATCTGATAGCCATGGCCGTGCGCGCGCACGACGATCGGCTGGATGATACCCTGCGCGCCGATCGAGGCGGCGAGCTCGTCCAAGGCGGTCTCGTCGAAGCGGCGACGCGGCTGATGCGGGTGCGGGGTCAGCGCGCCGACCGGCACGGTGTGGACGCCGGGCGGAGGCGCATCGGCGGTGCGCTCGATGGGCGCAACCTCGCCGAGCAGGGCGCCGAGGCCGCGCCCGAGGCCGGGACGCACGCGCCGCGTCGCCTCGCTCACGCAGCCACCTTCTGTACGGGCAGCCGGCCCATCAGTTCGCGCGCGAGCGCCATATAGGCTTCGGAGCCGAGGCAGCGGTGGTCGTAGATCAGGGCGGGCAATCCGTGACTGGGGGCTTCGGAAAGGCGGACGTTGCGCGGGATCACCGTCTCGAACACCACCTGCCCCAGCACCGCACGCACGTCGCGCGCGACCTGGTCGGTCAGGCGGTTGCGGCGATCGTACATGGTCAGCGCCACGCCGAGGATCGACAGTGACGGGTTGAACCGCGCGCGGATGCGCTCGACGGTGCTGAGCAGCTGGCTCAATCCCTCCAGCGCGAAGAACTCGCATTGCAGCGGCACCAGCAGCGAATCGGCGGCGACCATCGCGTTGATCGTCAGCAAGCCCAAGGAGGGCGGGCAGTCGATCAGCAGGATATCCCATCGCGCGTCGCAGCGTTCCAGCGCGAGGTGGAGCCGGTGCGTGCGGGCCTCGATCTCGACCAGTTCGATCTCGGCGCCGGATAGGTCGACGGTGGCAGGAACGATGTCGAGGTTGGGCACCCCCGACGCCACAAAGCAATCGACCACGTCGGCGCCGTCGATCAGGATGTCGTAGCTCGATTTCTTCCGCGCATCGCGTGCCACCCCCAGCCCGGTCGAGGCATTGCCCTGCGGATCGAGGTCGATCAGCAGCACACGATGGTCGGTCGCGGCCAAAGCGGTGGCGAGGTTGATGGCCGAGGTGGTCTTCCCCACCCCACCCTTCTGGTTGGCAACGGCGATGCGGATCATCTGGCGCGTATCCGGTCTGCGACGACGATCCCGGCGTCGGGGTCGGTGAGGCTCTGTTCCACGTGAAACAGACCCTGCCATGTACGTTTCGCCAGATCAACGTCAGCGGTGGCGGTTCGCCCCTTCGGCAGCACATAACGCGTCTCTCGATGCGCCATTTGCCGGGTCATCGCGAAAAGATCGGTGAGGGATGCGACGGCGCGCGCGGTGATCAGGTCTGCGCGCGCCGAAACCTGCTGCGCCTTGGCGGTGTGGACCTCCACGTTGGACAGGCCGAGCGCCTCGATTACCCGCATCAGGAAGGCGGTGCGCAGCGGTCGTGGTTCGACCAGCACCATCTGCCAGCGATCGAGCGTGGCGAGCACCAGTCCGGGTAGGCCGGGGCCGGAGCCGATATCCACCCAGGTCGAGTCGCCCGGCCGGGCAAAGGTGGCGAGCTGGAGCGAGTCCAGGATGTGGCGCGACCACACGTCCGCCTCGCTCCCCCGGGAGATCAGATTCTGCCGCTGGTTCTCTTCCAACAGCAACTCGACATAGCGGTCGAGGCGCGGCAGCGCAGCGCCCGCGATCGCCGCCGCTTGCTCTCTCGCGCTCATCCCGATTTCCGGACATGGAGCCACAAGGCACTCACCGCCGCCGGGCTGACGCCGCGTACCCGCGATGCCTCATCGATCGTAGCCGGGCGCGCGTCGGACAGCCGCTGCCTCATCTCGATCGACAGACCGGGCACCGCCGCAAAGTCGAGGTCCGGTGCAAGTCGCACCCTTGCGGCGTTCCGCAACTGCGCAACCTCGTCCGCCTGGCGGGCGACATACGGCGCGTAGCGCAGGTCCTCGATGCCACTGTCCCACAGGGCCATGTCGCAATCGTCCGGCAATGCGGGCGACTCGCCCGCTGCAATCGCCACCGCCGATGGGGCAAGTCGCGCCGCAACCCGCGCGCGCGCACTCTGCCGCGCGTCGAAGTGGCGAATGCGTGCGTCACTTGCCAGACCGACCTCGATCGCAACCGGCGTGAGCCGTTCCTCCGCATTGTCGGCGCGCAGCGCCAGTCGGTATTCCGACCGTGCAGTGAGCATCCGATAGGGCTCGCTCACTCCCTGTACGGTCAGGTCGTCGAGCATCACCCCGATGTAGCTGCTCGCCCGATCCAGCCGGAGCGGCGCCAGCCCGCGGGCATGCGCCGCGGCATTCGCACCCGCCACCAGCCCCTGCGCCGCCGCTTCCTCATAACCCGTTGTGCCGTTGATCTGCCCAGCGAGGTAGAGGCCGGGCAGGTCTATCGCGGCCAATGTGATATCGAGCGCGCGCGGATCGGCATGATCATATTCGACCGCATAGCCCGGCATGCTGATCCGGCAGCGCTCCAGCCCTGCGATCGAGGCGATCATCGCCGCCTGCACATCGGTGGGCAGCGAGGTTGAGATGCCGTTCGGGTAGACAGTGGCATCGTCCAGACCCTCGGGCTCCAGGAAGATCTGATGGCCGTCCCGATCGCCGAAGCGGTGGATCTTGTCCTCGATCGATGGGCAGTAGCGTGGCCCGCCCGCCCCGATCGCACCACTGAACATCGGCGAACGATCAAGGCCGCCGCGGATGATGTCGTGGGTCGCGGCGTTGGTCCGCGTCACCGCACAGGCGAGTTGCGGGTTACGGCGCGCCGGCGTGATCGACGCCATCGTCCACGGTTCGACATCCGAGGGCTGGCGGTCCAACCGCGCCCAGTCGATCGTGCGACCGTCGAGCCGGGGCGGAGTTCCGGTCTTGAGCCGCGCCATCGGCAGCGCTTCGCGAAGCTGCCCGGCAAGCGGCAGCGCGGCCGCCTCGCCGATACGGCCGCCGGCGAGCCGCTCCTCGCCGCGGAACATCGCGGCCCCCAGAAAGGTGCCGGTGGCGAGCACGACTGCCTTTGTCGGAATGCGGCGATCGCCGACCGTCAAGCCCGCGATCGATCCGTTCTCGACGATCAGGGCAGTCGCCTCACCGGTGATCGAAGCGATCGCGGGATGCCGCAAGGCCGCTTGCACGGCGGCGGCGTATAGCCGGCGGTCGGCCTGGATGCGCGGGCCCCGAACTGCTGCTCCCTTGGACCGGTTGAGCATCCGATAGTGGATCGCCGCAGCATCCGCAGCACGGGCCATCAGCCCGTCCAGCGCATCGACTTCGCGAACCAGATGTCCCTTGCCGATTCCGCCGATTGATGGATTGCACGACATGGCGCCGGTGCGCATCGGGTCGAAGGTCACGAGCGCGACCTGCGCGCCGCGGCGCGCCGCGGCCAGCGCCGCCTCGGCGCCAGCATGGCCGCCCCCTACAATGATCACGTCATACACGCGCGCGCCGCTACCCGGCCAGCCCGCCCGGGTCAAAGCTGTTCCACGTGGAACACTCTCATTTGCCGATGCAGAATCGCGCGAAAAGCCGATCGAGGACCGCCTCGGTTTCGTCCACACCGACGATGCGGGCCAAGGCGCGAGAGGCGCGCCGTAAGGACTCCGCACGGACCAGCAGATCGGACGAGCGATCGGCGAGATCGTCGGCTGCCTCCGCGACCAACGCTCGTTGCACCTCGTGGAGAAGGTACGATTCGGGCGCCGGGATCAGTTCGGCCGTACGACGGGCGATTACTGCCCATACCTGCTCGATCGAGGCCGGATCGTGAATCGAAGCCGCCAAGGCACCCGCGGGTACCTCGGCCCGGTCGGGCAGATCGCTGCGGCTGTGGATCGCGACCGCACCATCCGGCAGATCGGATTCGCCCAGCCAAAGCAAGAGATCGGCGGACGCCATCGCACTCCGACTCCGCACGATTCCCATCAGCTCGACGACATCCTCGGTGGTGTCGTTGAGGCCGGCGGTGTCGACGAGCGTAAAGGTGGTGCCATTGCGATGGACCACTGCCTCGATCCGATCGCGGGTGGTGCCCGCGATTGGGGTCACGATGGCCGCATCGCGACCGACCAGCGCATTGAACAGCGACGACTTGCCAGTATTGGGCGGACCGGCGAGCACGACGCGGATGCCCTGGCTCGCCCGCTCGACCGTCGGTCGCGCCAAGGCTTCGGCAAGCTCGGCCGAGAGTGCCGAGAGCGTTGCCTGCACGGCGGCGTGGTGATCGCCGACATCGTCCTCATCGTCATGGTCGATCATCGCCTCGACCAGCGCGCGCATGCCGACAAGCCGGTCCAGCCACCCGGCGACGGCACGGCTGAGGCCGCCCTCCGCCACCGCCAGCGCCGCTCGCCGTTGCGCCTCTGTCTCTGCGGCGAGCAGGTCCGCCAGACCTTCTGCCTGGGCAAGATCGATCCTGCCGTTCAGCAGCGCCCGCCGCGTGAACTCCCCAGCCTTGGCGACACGCACGCCCGCCACTGCGAGCACGGCGCGCTCCACTGCGGCAATCACCGCCCGGCCACCGTGAAGGTGCAGTTCGAGCAGGTTTTCGCCCGTCGCGGTGCGCGGGCCCGGAAACCAAAGCACCAGAGCCTGGTCCAGCGCCGCCCCCGCCGCGTCGCGCAACGTGCGCATCGACGCCCGTCGGGGCTCCGGCAATTGCCCTGCGAGGGCCCTCGCCACCTCTTCCGCCTTAGGGCCGCTGACCCGCAGCACCGCAATCGCAGCAGGAGGCCGCCCGGAGGAGACGGCCGCAATCGTGTCGATCACTTCGGCTTATTCGCCTCCATCATCCGCCGCCACAGCTGCATTCCCGCCTCGCCCATCGGCGCCCAGTTCTTCACCAGCGCCTCGACGGTTTCGGGCTTGATGCCGCCCTCCATGGAACTGCCCAGCGCGTTCATGTAGCGCTCGTGCAACGGCGCGAGATCGGGCAGGCCGAACAGGCGGCGCATCTCTTCCGGCGTGCAGTCCAGCTCGACATTGACCTTCATCAGCCCGTTTCCCTTGAGCGGCCGCGCGGTGCGACCTAGCATCAACGCCCGTATGCCCCCGGTCACACCATCGTGGCAACGGCGGCATCGTGGCACCGATCCCAACACAGGAGACCTGCATGACCTTCGTCCAGATCGACACGCTCGATGGTGGCGCAAGCTTCGACGCCTATCGCGCCGATCCGGCGGGCACGCCCACGGCGGCGATCATCGTCATCCAGGAGATTTTCGGGGTGAACCCGGGCATCCGCCGGAAGTGCGACCGGCTGGCCGAGGCGGGCTATCTGGTGATCGCACCGGACCTGTTCTGGCGCATCCAGCCGCGCATCGAGCTCGACCCGGACGTGCCAGAGCAGATGCAGCAGGCGCTCGATACCATGCCGAGTTTCGATCAGGACAAGGGCGTCGCCGACATCGAGGCGACTATTCGCTACGCCCGAGCGCAGCTGCCGGAGGGCGGCAAGGTCGGCTGCGTCGGCTATTGCCTGGGCGGGCGGCTCGCCTTCATGACCGCGGCGCGCACCGACGTGAACGCCAGCGTCGGCTATTATCCCGTCGGCATCCCGGACCTGCTGCGCGAGGCGCATGCCATCGCTCATCCTGTCATGCTCCATATCGCCGGTGCTGACCATTTCGTCGATGCGGACACGCAGGCGAAGATGCATGCCGGGCTCGATGACCACGCCAAGGTGACGCTGCACGACTATCCCGGCGAGGACCATGGCTTCGCCACGGAGATCGGCGATCGCCGCTCGCCCGAGGCGGCGGACCTGGCCGATGAACGAACCATGGCATTCTTCGCGACGAACCTGGGCTGAACACCACCGGCATCCTCGCACTCGTGCGAGGATGCCGCGTAGGTCAGGCGAACAGCGAGATCAGCCCCTGCGTCTCGGGCGTGCCCACCCAGCCCTCGTAGATCATGCGGCAGGCGACGAACAGGATCACCACCAGGCCGATATAGGCGATCCAGCGATAGCGATCGATGATCCGCGCGATGAAGTTGGCGGCGAGCCCCATCAGCGCTACCGACAGCAGCAGGCCGACGACGAGAATGCCGGGATGCTCGCGCGCCGCACCGGCCACCGCCAGCACGTTGTCGAGGCTCATCGACACGTCCGCGACCGCAACCGCCCAAGCGGCGCTGGCGAAGCTCTTGGCCGGCGCAAGACCCGATTGCTCGGCCGTGTTCGCCTCGTCCGCGGCATGGCCCCCGCTGCGGATCTCGCGCCAGAATTTCCAGCTGACCCACAGCAGCAGCAGCCCGCCGGCGAAGATTAGACCGACGATGCCCATCAGCCAGGTGACGATCAGCGCGAAGGCAATGCGCAGCGCCAGCGCCGCGCCGATGCCGATCAGGATCACCTTCTTGCGCTGGTCGGCGGGGAGGCCCGCCGCCAAGGCGCCGACAACGATGGCGTTGTCGCCCGCCAGCACCAGATCGATCATCAGCACCGATCCGAATGCCGCCAGCGCGGCAGGATCGGACAGGTTGGAGAAGTCCGCGACGATATGCTGCCAGATCTCGGCGGGTGATCCCGGCCCCTGGATCGAGGCTGCAGCCTGGGCAAGGGCGGCGAGTAACATGGCAGCTCCGAACGGTAAAAGGTGTTGCCTAGACGACCGAACGATGACGGGCCAGATGCGGGGCCACTCCGGTCTCATCAGACATGGTTCGTTACAGTCGCAGCCTGTTCAGTGCTCCGTGGCGAGCGGCCGGACGTGCTCCAGCAAAGCCGCGAGCGTCCGCCCCGGTTCCTCCACCATCATCATGTGGGCCGAATTCTCGAACCAGATCGTGCGCTTGCGGGGCGCCTGCACCTGCGCCAGCCAGTCGGCGGTGATCCGGGCGGGCACGAGCCAGTCATGCCGCCCGACGAACATGAACACCGGGCAGTCGAGCCGCTTGAGGGTTGTGAATGTCAGCTTGGCGAGCTGTGGCTCGACGATCTTGACGGTATAGGCGCTGCCCTCGCCCCAGGCCTTGCGGTGCGCCGGCGTGTATTCTGGCGAGATCCGCGCCGCATCGAAGTAGAATTGCCCGTCGCTGCGGTGCGCGAACAGCCCGCCATAATGGACCGCCCATTTGCGCTCGCCGTCGATCCTCTCGATCGCGAAATCGCCCGGATAGGGCTCCAGCGCTTCGAGGTCGCGGATCGCCTCGGCATTGCCCTCCCGGCGCGCCTGCGCGAGCGTCCAGTCGTAGCTCGCGCGCTCGCCGCCGGCCGGATCGACATACTGGCCCATACCGACATAAGCGTAGAGCAAATCCGGCCGCTTCGCCGCGACCGACAGGCCGACCACCGAACCCCAGCTGTGCCCGACCAGCACCACCTTACGCTTGCCATAGCGCTTGCGAAGCAGGTCGATCAGCTCGATCGCGTCGTCGCGATAACGGTCGATCGTCAGCGTCGGCGCCAGCGCCTTGGGGTCGCTGAGCAGATAGGACCGCCCTGCCCCGCGCTGGTCGTACTGGACGACGGTGAAAAAGTCCTCCCACGGCCGCTGGAAGGTCCAGGCGAAGGGCATCTCCACCGCGCCGGGGCCGCCGTGGATGAACAGGAGGATCGGGTTGTCGCGGTCCGCACCGCGGACGTTGACCACCTGCCGCGCACCACCCAGCGTCGCCTCGAAGGTCTCCTGGACGCCGCGCGGCGTGACGATGCGGTGGAGCCCGGTGAGGATCTCGCAGCCCGGCTGATAGGGGTCGGGCGGGGGTGCGGCGGCGGTGAGGAGGAAAGCTGCCAGAGCCACCAGCGTCCGCCTCATGCCCTGTCCCCTTACGGCAGCGCCGCGGCGAAGCCGCGTCGTCGGACGGGCTTGTAGCCCGCCGGCCGCGCCGGTGCGAGTCCTGCCGCGGCACGCGGCAGGCCGCATTCGGCTATTGATTCATACTCCCGAAGAAGTCCTCGTTCGTCTTCGAATCCTTCATCTTGCCCAGCAGGAACTCCATCGCATCGACGGTGCCCATCTGCATCAGGATGCGACGCAGGACCCACATCTTGGACAGCTTGTCCTTCTCGACCAGCAGCTCCTCCTTGCGGGTGCCGCTCTTGCCCACGTCGATCGCCGGGAAGATGCGCTTGTCCGCGACCTTGCGGTCCAGCACGATCTCGGCGTTGCCGGTGCCCTTGAACTCTTCGAAGATCACCTCGTCCATGCGGCTGCCGGTGTCGATCAGCGAGGTCGAGATGATCGTCAGCGACCCGCCCTCCTCGATGTTGCGCGCCGCGCCGAAGAAGCGCTTGGGACGCTGCAGCGCATTGGCGTCGACACCGCCGGTCAGCACCTTGCCCGAAGACGGCACCACCGTGTTGTAGGCGCGACCCAGGCGGGTGATGTTGTCGAGCAGGATCACCACATCCTTCTTGTGCTCGACCAGCCGCTTGG
>NZ_JBELLZ010000101.1:0-10123 GCF_042096255.1 Sphingomonas sp.
GGTGTCGCGCGAGGGCGTGCCGTTGGGGGCCTTGTGCGTGATCAGCCCCGAATCGCGCCCCGGCGGCCTCTCCGCCTTCCAGCGCCGCGGTCTGGAGATCCTTGCGTCGGCGGTGATGGGCCGGCTCGACGACCGCCGCGCTGCCCGCGAGGCACGCGAGGCCGAGGCGGAGAATCGCGCCGCCCTCGCCCAGAGCGACCTGCGCTTCCGCACGCTGGCGGACACCATGCCGCAGATGGTCTGGTCGACCCGGCCGGACGGCTATCACGATTATTACAACGCCCGCTGGTATGAGTTCACCGGCGTGCCGGCGGGGACGACCGATGGAGAGGGCTGGAACGACGTGTTCCATCCCGACGATCAGGCGCGCGCCTGGACGGTGTGGCGCCACAGCCTCTCGACGGGCGATCCGTATCAGATCGAGTACAGGCTCAAGCATTTCGACGGGACCTACCGCTGGGTGCTGGGCCGCGCGCTGCCGATCCGCGACGAGGCCGGCGCAATCACGCGCTGGTTCGGCACCTGCACCGACATCCACGAGCAGAAGCTGGCGCTGGAGGAGCGTGAGATCATCAGCCAGGAGCTGAGCCACCGCATCAAGAACATCTTTGCGGTGATCTCCGGCCTGATCGCCTTTGCCTCGCGCACCTATCCGGACTTCGCCCCGATTTCGAGCGACCTGCGCGCACGCATCACAGCGCTGGGCCGCGCGCATGATTTCGTTCGCCCGCACAGCGCGCAGTCGCGCCCGTCAAGCCAGCAGGACAGCCTGCGCGGCATGCTGGGCGAACTGTTCCTGCCCTATCAGCTGTCCTCCGGCGAGCGGATCCGCATCGAGGGGCCGGACGTGCCGATCGACGACCGGTCGGCGACCCCGATCGCCTTGCTGTTCCATGAACTGGCCACGAACGCCTCCAAATATGGCGCGCTTTCCGTCGAGCACGGACAGGTCACGCTGTCGCTGGCCCGCGAGGATGACAGGGTCGCGATCCGGTGGCGCGAGTGCGGTGGCCCGATCGTCCAGGAGCCGCAAGGGTCGGCGGGCTTCGGCACCCAGTTGATCGAGCTCAGCGCGGTCCGGCAGCTCGGCGGCACGATCGCGCGGACCTGGGCCCCGGAGGGGCTGGAAGTATGCCTGTTGCTGCCGCTGGCGTCGCTCAGCCGGCCCGCGATGCCAGCTCGAACCTGACGAGGTCGCCGTCCGCACGGCAGGCGCCGTCGCAAGCCACCTCGGCCGCTTCCAGGATCGCCCGCTCGGTGAAAGGCTTGCGGATGTAGCCCAGCCCGCCCGAAGGCGGGTCGATCTGGGTCGGGTTGGCGGTGACGAACACCACCTTCACCCCATAGTCGCGCGCAATCCGCTGGGCGATGCTCGGCCCGGTGGCGCCATCGCGCAGATTGACGTCCACGAAAGCAAACTCCACCCGTGGCGCTGCCTCCAGGGCACTCGGCATGTCGGCCGCGATCGCCGCCACCTGGTACCCCGCATCGACGAGGATGCGCTCGAGATCGAGAGCCACGAAGATCTCGTCTTCCACGATGAGGGCTGTTTTCGTCACGGCTCCGTATTGATCTACGTTATGGATCAGGTTCGGACGCGAACCATGCTGCGGGCGCGAAGTTCCGCGATCTTGTCGCTTTCGCGTCGCAACGTATCAGCGGCGCAACAGGAACACGGCGTGTTCGGCGCGGAAGTTGGCCGCCGCCGCGCTGGTCGGCTGGCCATCCGAAAGGAACCAAGCGCCCTCCACCGTGATCCCACGTGCCCGCACGAAGGCCCGGAAATCGTCCACGGTGACATGGTGGATGTTGGGCGTGTCGAACCATTGTTCCGGAAGCAGCCGCGTCACCGGCATGCGCCCCCCCCACAGCAGCGACACACGCACGCGCCAATGCGCGAAGTTCGGGAAGCTGACGAACGCGCGCCGGCCGATTCGCAGCAGGTGATCGAGCACGAGGTGCGGCGCGCGCGCGGTTTGCAACGTCTGGCTGAGGATCGCATAATCGAAGCTTCCGTCGGGATACCCTGCCAGCTCGACATCGGCATCGCCCTGGATCACCGATAACCCCCGCGAGACCGCCGCGGCGACGTTGCCGGGATCAATCTCCAGCCCGCGCGCGTCGCAGCCGTGGCGGTCGCGCAGTTCCGCCATCAGCGTGCCGTCGCCGCAGCCGACATCGAGGATGCGGCTGCCGGGCGCCACGTTGGCGGCGATGATCGCAAGATCGGGGCGGAGGGTCATGGGGCCGCCCGAAGGAGAGCCTCGGCATCGGGATGGAGGCGCTCCATGTATCGGTCGGGCCGGATCAGCGGGTGAAAGCCGAGCGGCGCATAGACACCGTGCGCATCGGCGGTGACCAAAGCGATCCGGCGCAGATCGCGATAGGCCGAATGCGCCAGGAACCAGCCGACCAGCCCGCGGCTGATACCCTCTCCCCGGACACTCTCGTCGACGAACACGTCCGCGATCCAGCCGAAGGTCGCACGATCGGAGATGATCCGGGCGTAACCCACCTGCGCACCGTCCCGAAAGGCGCCGAGCGGATGCGACCCGGCCAGCGCGCGCTCCACCGTTTCGCGTGCGATCCCGGGCGACCAGTAGCTGCCGGCGAGCCAGGCGTGGATGCGCGGCACGTCGAGCCGGGCGCGGTCATCCGAATAGTCGATCATCGTCCGTTCCCCAGGAACCCCGCGATCACGCGATCGAGCGTCGGTGATTCGAGGAGGAAGGCGTCATGGCCGAACGGCGAGGAGAGCTCGACGAAACTGGCGGCGGCGCCCGCCGCGTTGAGCGCGTGGACGATCGTGCGCGACTCCGCGGTGGGGTACAGCCAGTCGGTGTCGAAGCTGACCAGGCAGAAGCGTGTCGCCGTGCCCCTGAACGCATTGGCGAGCAGGCCGCCATGCTCCTCGGCGAGGTCGAAATAGTCGAGCGCGCGGGTGATGTAGAGATAACTGTTGGCGTCGAACCGGTCGGTGAAGGCGAGGCCCTGGTGCCTGAGGTAGCTTTCCACCTGGAAGTCGGCGTCGAAGCCGAAGGTCTTGGCCTCACGGCCTTGCAGCTTGCGGCCGAACTTCTCGGTCAGCCCCGCCTCGGACAGATAGGTGATGTGCGCCGCCATGCGCGCCACCGCTAGCCCCGCGGCGGGCGGATCGCCGCTCGCGTAATAGTCGCCGCCGCGCCACTTCGGGTCCGCCATGATCGCCTGCCGCCCGACCTCGTGGAAGGCGATGTTCTGCGCCGAATGGCGGGCAGCGCTGGCGATGCACACGCACGCCTGCACCCGATCGGGAAAGGTCGCCGCCCAGGACAAAGCCTGCATCCCGCCCATCGACCCGCCGACCACCGCCGCCAGGCGGCCTATGCCGAGGTGATCGAGCAGCAGCGCCTGCGCGCGGACCATGTCGCGGATGGTGATCACCGGGAAGGCCATGCCATAGGGCGCGCCCGTCGCCGGATCGAGGCTCGCCGGCCCCGACGAGCCGAGGCAGCTGCCGATCACGTTGGCGCAGACCACGAACCAGCGATCGGTATCGATCGGCCGCCCCGGCCCCACCATCCGCGCCCACCAGCCCGGCTTGCCGGTGCGCGGGTGCGGGCTGGCGAGGTGTTGGTCGCCGGTCAGCGCGTGGCAGACCAGGATCGCATTGCCGCCGTCCGGCGCCAGCGTGCCATAGGTCTCGTAGCCGATCTCCGCCGGCGCCAGCCGCCCACCGCCGTCGAGCGGCAGCGGACCGGGCAGGACAATGTGGCGCGCGAGGCCGAAGCGCGGATCGGACATCGCCGGGCGTTAGCGGCTTGTTGCGGCGACGTGAACCCGCGGGCGCACGCATCCGTTGTGCTCCGGACAGCAGACAAGGAGCGCATGCATGGCCGTCTTCAACAAGGACATGATCGACCTCGCGACCAAGAACACCTTCTTTCAGAAGGAGGTCTATCGCGACAGCAAGGTGCAGATCGTGCTGATGAGCATTCCCGCCGGCGAGGACATCGGCATGGAGACGCATCCGGCCGACCAGACCACCTTCTTCGTCGCGGGCGAGGGCCAGGCGATCGTCGATGGCCATTCGACCAAGGTGTCGCCCAACCACCTGATCGTGATCCCCAAGGGCGCAGAGCACAATATCGTCAACAAGGGTTCGGGCGAGCTCAAGCTCTTCTCGATCTACGCCCCACCTGCCGAGCCCGCGGGGGTCAGCCACAAGACCAAGGCGGAAGCGGAAGAAGCGGAGGAAGGCTTCGTCAGCCGCGCCGCGAAGAAGTTGAAGGAGGCGGTGGGGCGGTAGACCCGAGGTCTACCCAACCTGAACCATCCTCCGTTCGTGCTGAGCGAAGTCGAAGTACCTGAGCAGCCGCAGTGCGTGCCCTTCGACTTCGCTCAGGGCGAACGGGCTCATCTTGATGCCTCGCTCACGCGGCAGCGCCGAACAGCGGCAGCGCCTCCTCTATCGGCGCGAAGTTCGACACCGTGACGCCGACCAGCCGGACGCCCGCGTCGGTCGGCAGCACGGTGCGGATCAGCGCCAGGCTGGCGGCGTGCAATTCTCCTCGCGTCGCGATCGGCGCGGGGAAGCTGCGGCTGCGGGTGATCTGGCGGAAGTCGGCGTACTTGACCTTCACCGTCGCGGTCCGACCATACGAGCCGGCGCGATCGCACCAAGTCCAGACATCTTCGGCCATGCGCAGCACGCCCGCCTCAATCTCTGCCTCCGCGGTGAGGTCGCGGTCGAAGGTCGTCTCGGATCCGGAGGACTTGCGCACCCGATCCGGGTTGACCGGCCGGTCGTCCTCCCCCCGGGCGATCTGGAAATACCAGTCGGCGCTGCTGCCGAAATGCTGCTGGAGGAAGGCAAGCGATGCCGCGCGCAGGTCGGCGCCGGTCTCGATCCCCAGCCGCTTCATCTTGGCCGCGGTGACCGGGCCGATGCCGTGGAAGCGCGCCACCGGCAGCGTCTCGACCCAGGCCGCGCCCATGTCGGGCGTCACCGCGAACTGGCCATCGGGCTTGCGGTGGTCCGACGCGAGCTTGGCCAGGAACTTGTTGTACGACACGCCGGCCGACGCGGTCAGCCCCGTCTCGGCCAAAATGCGCGCGCGGATCTCGCGTGCGGTCGCCCAGGCGGTGCCCAGCGCGCGCCGGTCGGCGGTAACGTCCAGATAGGCTTCATCGAGCGACAGCGGCTGGATGAGGTCGGTGTAATCGGCGAAGATCGCGTGGATCTGCCGCGACACGGCGCGATACACTTCGAAGCGCGGTGGCACGAAGACGAGATCGGGGCAGCGCCGCAGCGCGGTCACCGATGGCAATGCGGACTTCACCCCGAACGCGCGTGCCTCATAGCTCGCCGCCGCCACCACGCCGCGGGCGGCGGCGTGGCCGACCGCCACGGGCCGGCCGCGCAGCGACGGATCGTCGCGTTGCTCCACCGACGCGAAGAAGGCGTCCATGTCGATGTGCAGGATCTTCCGCACCGCGCCTGGCATAAACGCCTCTTAGCAGGCAACGAACGTAAAGGGAACGCTTCAGGCGAAGGCGGGCGCCTTGCGCAACTGCTGATAGGCCGCGATCACGCGGCCCAGCTCGGCCTCGTGGCTGCGATCGCCGCCGTTGCGATCCGGGTGGAAGCGCCGGACCAGCTCGCCATAGCGGCGCCGCAGCGCGGTCCGGTCGGCATCGGTGTCAAGGCCGAGCACCTTCAGGCTCGCCCGGTCCTCGCCCGACAGCGGCTTGCCGTCCTGGCGCGGCGCGGTGGCACGGCGCACCTCGGCAAAGCGCGCGCCGATCGCGTCGAGGGGGTCGGCGAAATCGGCCCAGCGCGGCGGGCGATCGGCGCCATTGTGCGCGAAAGTGCGACTCTCGCGCTCCCAGCCCGCCATCGGCCGCTGCGCGTCATGGATCTCCTCCGCGCTCATCCCGTCGAAGAAGTTATAGCGCGCGTTGAAGGCGCGGACGTGATCCAGGCAGAACCAGCGGAACGCGGGCGGTCCGTCGCGCCCGCCGGCGCCTTCCAGCGGCGGCGCGCGGAACTCGCCCGGCGCGTTGCATCCGGGATCGTCACATACCCTTCCGCTGCCCTCCACCCGGCCGTGAAACCGCGCGCCCGGCCTGTCCCTCCGTTCCGCCACTGCCACTCCACGCAAAAGGGGCTATATGGGGCGAATGACCGGCACTGCCACCACCCCGCTCACCCTGGTGATCGAGGATCGTCTCCGGACGGCCCTTTCGCCCGCATCGCTCGTGGTGTTCAACGAGAGCGCGCAGCACCGCGGCCACATGGGTGACGACGGGACGGGCGAAACCCACTTCCGGGTCGATATCGAAAGCACGGCCTTTGCCGGCCTGTCGCGCGTCGCCCGACAGCGGCTGGTCAATCAGGCGCTCGCCGACCTGCTCGCGAGCCGCATCCACGCACTCGCGATCCGCGCACGCACCCCTGGAGAGGCTTGATGGCCTATCGCCTCTGGTATTGGCCGGAGATTCAGGGCCGGGGCGAGTTCGTCCGCCTCGCGCTGGAGGCTGCGGGAATCGACTATCGGGATTGCGCCCGCGCCGGCGGCGCCGAGGCGCTGGTCGCGGACATGCGAGCGCGCAAGGAGCGCCCGCCCTTCGCGCCGCCCTATCTCGAGATCGACGGAATGGCGATCGCGCAGGTGGCCAACATCCTGCTGTATCTCGGGGACCGCCATGGCCTGGCGCCGTCGCGGATCACCGATCGTTATTGGGTGCACCAGCTTCAGCTGACCATCAGCGACATGGTCGCGGAGGTGCACAACATCCACCATCCAGTCGATCCTGGCACCTATTACGACGACCAGAAGGCCGAGGCGGCACGCGCCGCGGGGCAGTTCCGCGAGAACCGCATCCCCAAGTTCCTCGCCCATCTCGAACAGGCCGCCTGCGCGAACCCGGGGGCGTGGGTGATCGACGATCGCTGGACCTATGCCGATACCTCGCTGTTCCAGCTGATCGAGGGCCTGCACTATATGTTCCCGAAGCGGATGGCGGCGGTGGCGGCGGACTTCCCCAACCTGCACCGCATTCGCGATCAGGTCGCCGCACTGCCGGGGATCGCCGCCTATCTCGCCAGCGATCGTCGCATCGCGTTCAATACCGACGGCATCTTCCGCCACTATCCGGAGCTCGACGCTGCATGACCCGCGACGACCTGATCGAGATCACGCTGGAGCCGGTCACGCACGACCTCGGCGGGTTCAAGGTCCATCGCACGCTGCCTGCGCGGGCGCGGACGATGGTGGGTCCATTCCTGTTCTTCGACCAGATGGGCCCGGCGACGCTGGCCCCCGGCACCGGCATCGACGTGCGCCCGCACCCGCACATCAATCTCGCCACCGTCACCTATCTGTTCGACGGGGCGATGGATCACCGCGACTCGCTTGGCACCGACATCGTCATCGAGCCGGGTGCGGTGAACCTGATGACCGCGGGGACCGGCATCGTCCATTCGGAGCGATCTCCGGCCGAGGTGCGCCCTGCTGGCCCGCCGCTCTCCGGCATCCAGACCTGGCTGGCGCTGCCCGACGGGCGCGAGGAAATCGATCCAGCATTCGAGCATGTCCCGGCGGCCAGCCTGCCCGTAGTCGAGGCGCACGGCGCCCGGGCGCGCGTGATCATGGGCAATCTCTGGGGCGCACGCGCGCCGACCACCACCTATGCCGGCACGATCTACGCCGACATTGCGCTGGAGACCGGCGCTGCGGTGCCGATCGACCCGGCGGCGGAGGAGCGGGCGATCTATCTCGCCGAAGGTGAGGCGACGCTGGAGGGGATGCCGCTGCTGCCGATGCAGCTTTATGTCCTGCGCCCCGGCATAGCGGCGACGCTCCGCTCGGCGCACGGCGGCCGTGCGATGCTGGCGGGTGGCGACGCCTTCGCGACGCCGCGCCACGTCTGGTGGAACTTCGTCAGCTCCTCGCGCGATCGCATCGCCGAGGCGAAGCGCGCGTGGATGGCGCGGGAGTTCCCGGTGGTGCCGGGTGACGAGATCGAATGGATCCCGATCCCGGGCATGCCCAAGACGGTCAGCTATCCGTGATCGCCTGAGCGTTGCCGCGGGCGCGTCGAGCGCATACCCATGCACGATGCGCCATCTTCTCGCTTCCGTCACCGCGGCCGTGGTCATCGCCGGCCCGGCCGCCTCCGAACAGGCCGCACCTGCGCCCATCCTCACCACGCCGGAGGCGAAGGACACATGGACGCACGCCCGACCTGAGCGCGCCCGCGTCACCCATGTCGCGCTGGACCTGCGGGCCGATTTCTTGACGAAGACGATGGCGGGGACCGCCACGCTGGACGTGCTGGCGGCCCCGCGTGCCAGCGAGATCGTCCTCGACATCGACGACCTGTCGATCCGCAGCATCACCAACGGCGGGGGCAAGCCGCTCCGCTACACAGTCGGCGCCGACGATCCGAAGCTCGGCCAGGCACTGACCGTGCAGCTCGGCAACGCCAGACGGATCGTCGTCCGCTATGCCACCCGGCCCGGTGCCACCGCGCTCCAATGGCTCCCGCCAGAGCTGACCGCAGGCAAGCGCAAGGCCTATCTGTTCAGCCAGGGGCAGCCGATCAACAACCGCAGCTGGATTCCCACGCAAGACAGCCCGGGCATCCGCCAGACCTGGGACGCGACGATCACCGTGCCGGGCGATCTCGTCGCGGTGATGAGCGGGGAACGTCTCGATGGCGCGACCGGCAGGCCCGCGCCGAACGGCGAGCGCAGCTTCCGCTTCCGCATGGACATGCCGGTGCCGCCTTATTTGATCGCGATGGCGGTGGGTGATCTCGCCTTCAAGGCAACCGGTCCTCGCTCGGGCGTCTGGACCGAGCCGTCGATGCTCGACGCCGCGGCGCAGGAGGTCGGCGACGTCGAAAAGATGATCGACGCCGCCGAGGCGCTGTACGGCCCGTATCGCTGGGGCCGCTACGACATGCTCGTGCTGCCGCCGAGCTTTCCGTACGGCGGCATGGAAAACCCGACGCTCACCTTCCTGACGCCGACGATCCTCACCGGCGACCGATCGAACACCGACGTTGTGGCGCATGAGCTGGCGCACAGCTGGTCGGGCAACCTCGTCACCAACGCGACCTGGTCGGACAGCTGGCTCAACGAGGGCTTCACCACCTATTTCGAGAACCGGATCATGGAAGCCGTGTACGGTCGCGAGCGCGCCGCCATGTATGCGGATCTCGATTGGGACGGCCTGCAACGCGACATCGCGGCGGCGGGTGGCGCTGACGCCGCCACCACCCGGCTGCATGGCAATCCCGGCGACACCTTCGGCCAGCTCGATTACTTCAAAGGCTCCACCTTCCTGCGCACGATCGAGGAGGCTGTCGGCCGGCCACGCTGGGATGCGTACCTGCGCGGCTATTTCGACCGGCATGCGTTTCAGCCGCAGACCACTGCCGGCTTCCTGGCCGACCTACGGCGCGAGCTGATCCGCAACGATGCGGGGCTGGAGGCGAAACTGCAACTCGACCGTTGGGCCTATCAACCGGGCCTCCCGGGCAATGCGGTCCACGTCACTTCGTCGACGCTGGCCGCGGTCGACGCGCAACTCTTGGCGGTGAAGGCCGGCGGGCCCATCTCAGCCGTTCGCACGCAGGGCTGGGCGACCCAGCAGTGGCTGCGGTTCCTCAATGGCCTGCCACGCAGGCAGCCGCCCGAAAGGCTCAAGGAACTCGACGAAGCGCTCGGCCTGTCCCGAGCCCGGAACGCCTATATCCGGTCGGCCTGGGCCGAGCTGGCGATCGCCAACCGCTACGAGCCGGCCCTACCCGGAATCGAGAAACTGCTCGGACAGGTCGGGCGCGGGCTGCTGATCTATCCGGTCTATCGAGGGCTGATGGCGCAAGGAGACTGGGGACGTTCACGCGCAAAAAGCCTCTTTGAGGCGTCGCGGGGGAGCTACCATCCGAGTGTCGTTACCGGCGTGCAACGCATTGTGACAGCGCCCTGAGGCGGGCACGACCGGTCAGCGTCATGAGGGCGGGCACGAAGCGGCGGATGCCCCCATCGTAGAAACGACGAGAGCTCTCGCGGTGTTGTTTTTTTGAGTTGGTTGCGGGGACAGGATTTGAACCTGTGACCTTCAGGTTATGA
>NZ_JBELLZ010000102.1:0-10063 GCF_042096255.1 Sphingomonas sp.
AGTCGCCCGGCGGGGCCAGCTGCCCCTTCTGCGCCCATGCCGCCCAGCGTGCCATGAACTCGCGCTGCTGGGGCCGGCTGAGGGCGCGCACCGCCAGCGCGCGCTCGGCCGGGGGCAGTGCCAGCAGCCGGTCGATCGTCTCGTCCTTCGCGACCTGGCCGGGATCGTAGGTCATTGTCCCTCCCCCGCCGCTGCTTCCCCCGCCTCGGCCGCTGACCGGGCGGCGGCGCGCGCGCGCTTCGCCTCAAGGTCGGCCAGCTTGGCGAGCAGCACCGTGTCGGTGTCGTCGCGGCTGGCATATTGCGGCTTGGGGCCGCCGCGTCGCGGCTTGCCGTCGCGCCCGCGGTGGAGCGTCAGCAGCTTGAGCGCCAGCGCCACCGTGATCGGACCCGCGCGCGTGTCCGCGCCATTGTCCAGCACGCCGTCCGCGTCGCCGCCGGCCAGCGCATGGCCCACCAGCTGCGTTTCCAGCATCTCATAGCCCAGCGCCAGCGCCTCGCCCCAGGCATCCGCAAAGGCCGGCTCGCGCCGCCGCAGCAGATAGACGGAGCACGGCTCCACCCCGATCGCCTCGGCCGCCTGCTTCACGTTGCAGGTCGCGGCCAGGTGATCCAGGAACACCGCGCGCATCGCCTTGGTCCAGCGGACCCATTTCCTCGCGGTGAAGGCGGTATGCTTTTCCGTGATGATCGCATGGTGGCCGGGCATCCCATCCCCCTCGATATTGCGCGCCATGGCGCCAGCCTTGGAAACGGAAACGGGCCGGTCGATGCCGCCCAGTCTCCCTGGCGCATCGCCGGCCCGTTTCCTGCCGAGGTGCCTTGCGGGCCACGTCCCGTGTCCCCCGCCCGCAATTCCTCAGCGTTCCTGTTATGTACCCGATGAGCGTGACGCTGTCAAGCGCATTTTACCCATATGGTTCGCGACAATCGGGTCGCGCCACACCCGATCGAAATCCGATCCCATCCGGCTTGCCCCTCCCCACCGCCGCCGCCATGACGCACGGCACGGGGAGGGAAGCCATTGAGCCGCCAGCTGATCAACGAATATCGCGCCGAGCTCGATCGCCTGCGCCAGGTCTCCGGCAGCCGCCGCGAAAGCGTGCTGCGCGAGGCGTTCAAGGACCTGCTCAAGCGTTGGGGCCGCCAGCACGATCTCCAGTTCGTCGCCGAGCATGATATCCTGACGAAGCAGATGACGCGCATCTACGTCGATGGCGCGCTGCTCCACGGCCTGCGCGTCCCCTTCGGCTATTGGGAGGCCAAGGACGAGCAGGATGATCTGGAGGCGGAGATCGCCGCCAAGTTCCGCAAGGGCTATCCGCGAGACAATATCATCTTCACCGACGATGGCGCGACTGCATTCGCCTTAGCAACTAATATCACTGGTGCCTCGCTATGAGCCTTTTATCTGATCTATCCCGCGCCCGCACCGAGGAAGACGTCAAGGACGCCTACATCAAGGCGCTCGGCCTCGAGGGTTATCACAAGGGCCTCGTCGATATTCAGACGGAGGAGGTGTGGTTCGAGGCGAAGGACGCCCCCACCCCGCCGATCGTCATGGTCGCGCAGCTCATGTTCTACGTCCGCGCCGCGAAGAAGCGTGGAGAGCCGATCCCCGCCTTCCTCGCCGTGATCGATCGCGAGAAGGCGGCGCTCATGCCGACCGAGCGCGCGCTGCCGCTGCTAGACGACAAAGCAATCGTCTGGCCGAAATCGGGATCGGGCGCGGATCGCACGCTCGCCGCGCAGATCGCGCCCTACGTTCAGACACATATCGTCGAATATGAGATCGCTCGCGATGAGGCGGCGTTCGTCAAGGCGGTGAAGGATGCGATCCACGAACGCCGCATTATCCGCACGCCGATCACGCCGGACAATCTGCGGCAGGTATTCGATCGCTGGGTCGATCTCGTCGGCAGCGAGCTTGGTGTCGCTAGCCAGGCCGATTATGCCGTGCTGTTCTTCGCCGACATTATGCACGACGGCGCGAACGAGGCGATGCGCAATCTGCCCGCGCGCCTGCTGATGACCGCCGCCGGCCCCACGTTCTTGCTCGACGGGCGCACCTACGAACTCGCGAGCCAGCGCGGCTACAACAACTTCTGGGCGATCTACCATCGCCCGCCCGAGGAGAAGCATCGCCACTATCTGCTCGAACGACGCGACAGCCTGCTTCCGCTCGACGAACAGAAGTTCAAGGGCGCCTATTACACCCCGCTGCACATCGTCGACAAAGCCTACGACGAACTGCGCGCGACGCTCGGCGACGACTGGCAACAGCGCTACATCGTGTGGGACATGTGCGCCGGCGTCGGCAATTTGGAGGCGAAGCACAGCAACCTGCGCAACGTCTTCATGTCGACGCTTGATCAAGCCGACGTCACGATCATGCGCTCCAACCCCGCCTTCGCTGGCGCGGGAATCTTCCAGTACGACTACCTTAACGACGACGTCACCGATTTCGGCGAGATCGATTACAACCTGTCGAACAAACTGCCGCCTGCACTGCGACAGGCGATCGCCGACGCCAACGCGGGGGTGAAGGGCGCGAAGCCGATTCTCGTACTGATCAATCCGCCCTATGGGGAAAGCGGATCAGGAATCGTCAAAGGCGACGAAAACAAGGTTGGCATTGAAAAGACTCGCATGAACAACGCAATGCGCGGGATGAACCTGGGTTATGCGAGTAAGGAACTATTTGTACAGTTCCTAATCCGAATGCGTCAGGAATTGACCGCGTACAAGCTGGCGATGTTCAGCACGCTTAAGTACTTGAACGGACCTAACTTCGAGGCATTTCGCCGCACTTGGAAAGCTGAGTATCTCGGCGGGTTTGTGGTACACAGTCGGTCGTTCGACGGTTTAGAAGGCAATTTCCCGATTGGATTTCTGATCTGGAACACTTCTGGTGAGAAGACTATCGCTGATATAACAACAAACGCGCTTGATCGTACTGGTAAATTCGTAGGGGAAAAGACGTATGTGGTTCGACCCAACTCGTCGCTTTTGAATGCTTGGATTCCCGCGCCTCGTGCCAAAGGCGGTCTGACGATTCCCCTCTCAAACGCTCTGACGCCATCGCGGAACCCGCGTAAGAAGCTTTCTTGCGATGGAGCTTTGGGACACCTTTTTGCGAGTAACAATGACTTGCAAAACGCAGGCCAAGGTACACTTATCACGTCTTCAATATTCACTGGAAGGAACGGCGGCGGCCTATTTATCCTGTCAGAAAATCTCAATTACGCTGCGATTATATTCTCTGTGCGTTTACTTGCTCGCCATACATGGCTGAACCACGCCGATCAATTTCTTCAACCCTCGCGCCCTCTAAGCGCTGAGTTCAAGGCCGACTGCCTAGTCTGGATGCTGTTCAACGGCAAGAACCTCACCGCTGGCGCCGACGGCCTGCATTGGAACGATCGTGACTGGTCGCTGACCAACCACTTTGTCCCCTTCACCGAGGCCGAGATGGGAGCGAGCGGCCGCTTCGAATCCGATTTCATGGTCCGCTACATCGCCGGCATGGCTTTCTCGCCCGAAGCGCAAGCCGTCCTTGACGAAGGCCGCGCGCTGTTCCGCCGCTTCCACGCGACGCACTTCCCACGCAGGATCAGGGACGAATTCAAGCTCGGTCGTCCCGACGCCGGCTGGTATCAGGTCCGCCGCGCGCTACAGGCCTATGACGATACCGAACTGACCGACTTTGCGCCGTTCAACGCCGCCTATGCGACACTATCGGCAAAGCTGCGCCCGATGGTTTATTCACTCGGCTTCCTGCCTGAGTAGCACCGTCCTCCGCGCTCAAATCCCTCCCCGATCAGGGGCTGGTCCGTGTCGACGAGGATACGCAGCTTTCCGGCATCCCCGCCGATGCCTGGCGCTACCGCCTCGGCAACCGCTCCGCGATCGACTGGGTGCTCGATCAGCACAAGGAGAAGACCCCGCGCGATCCCACCATCCGGGAGAAGTTCAACACCTATCGCTTCGCCGATTACAAGGAGAGCATGATCGCGCTGCTGGCGAAGGTGGTGCGCGTCAGCCTCGACACGCTGGCGATCACCGACGCCATGGCCGCGCTCGACCGCTCGGGCTGGGAGGGCGGCGATGGCTGATCCGTTTCTACGTCCGGCAAGCGCCCGAACAGCTTGCCCTTTCCCCAAACCCGCCTGCCCCGCGCCTCGACAGCCTCGACCCCTTGGTGCGGCACGCACGAGACCGGCCAAAGATTGCGTGGAACGGGCGAGGGATCATCCGCCTATTCCGTGACACCCACCTGTACACCTGCCAAACTGCCGCGCTGATCCTCGGGAATCCCATGCTGAAATACCTGCCGCTGCTCGCCCTCGCCGCCTGCTCCGCCGCCCCGGCAAACGACACCGCGCCCGCGCCCGCGCCCAGCGCCACCCCGGTCGCCGCCACCACGCCGTCGCCGACCCCCAGCGCCACGCCGGAAACGCCACAGCTCGCCCTCTCCGTCGACGGCGAAGGCCTGCGCTTCGTCTATCCCAACGGCCGCACCGTCCCGCTCGCCTTCGGCACCTCGCAGGCACAGGCGATCACCGCCACCACAGCTGCGCTCGGCGACCCGAAGGCGCGCGGCACCAACGCCGATTGCCCCAGCGGCCCGGTCCAGTTCGCGCGCTGGGAAAGCGGCTTCACCCTCCACTTCCGCGACGCCGCGCTGGTCGGCTGGACGGGGGCGCCCGGCGTCACCAACATGGCCGGGATCGGCGTCGGCTCCACCCGCCGTGACCTCACCGACGTGCTCGACGCCAGGATCGAGCAGACCTCGCTCGGCACGCAATTCACCGCCGGCGGCCTCACCGGCATCCTCGCCTCGGACGCGCCCGATGCGAAGATCGAGGCGATGTGGGCCGGCGAAGGCTGCGTCGCGAGCTAAGCGCAAGTCCCTCTCCCCTTGTGGGAGTTTCGGGTCGGTGGTGCCCCGGCACCACCTCAACATCGCGGGGCGATGTTGACCCGAAACTGGAGGGAGCCGACGCAGTCGGCGGAAGGGTGAGGGGGCTCAGACGGTGGCCGCTATCCGCTGCCAGGCCGCCACTTCCTCCTCGAACCGCCGCACCACCGTCACCTCGGTCACCCGCGCCGCGGCCAAGTCGATCTCCGCCTCGCCCGCCCATTCGAAGGTCGCATTGCCGGAGAGCGTCACCATCGCGTCCGCATCCGCCTGGGCGCGCACCAGCCCGCCCCGATTGCGCACCACGATCTCGCGCCCGAACGGCACCCTGCCGGTCAGCGCCGCGGCATAGGTGCTCGCCGCCATCGCGCTGCCGCAACTGTCGGTCAGCCCCACGCCGCGCTCGGCGGTACGCACGAACAGCCCGTCGTCGGTCACCTGCACGAACGACACATTGGCGCGATTGGGCAGCCAGGGGGGCGCCACCTCGCACGCCGCCCACAGCCCCAGCAGCTCCGCCTCGTCGATCGTCTCCACGAAGCTGACGAGGTGCGGATTGGGCATCGCCACCGCGGTGAAAAGCCGCGGCCCGAGCTGCGCCACCGGCGCCTCGACCACGCGCTTCACGCCCACCAGCGGCCACGCGCCCGCGTCCAGCCCCGCCGGTCCCGCCCGCTCGCGCACGGTATAGACGCCCGGCGCCAGATCGGCATCGCGCGCCACCTCGGCCGTCGAGGTCTTGAGCGACACCATCGCCGCCTCCACCCCCAGCGCCGCAAACCCCATCCGCGCCACCAGCCGCAGCCCGTTGAGGCACGTCTCCGCCTCCGACCCGTCGGAGTTGAACATCCGGAAGCCGAAAGCAGCAAGATCAGTGCCTTGCGTCAACAGCAGCAATCCGTCGCTGCCGACCGGCCCCGCCCGATCGGCGAGCGCCCGCGCCACCGCTGCCCAGTCCGCCTCCGTCAGCGCCAGCGCGCGCGCGTCGACGATCGGGAAGGCATTGCCCGAGCCATGGCCGTAGGTGAAGGCGATCCGCATGCCCCCGCATCTAGGGCAGCCGATAGTGATCGGCCAGCCGGTCGAGCGCCAAGGTCAGCACCAGCCGCCCCGATCGCGTCGGCCAGCCCAGCGCCTTCTCCGCCGCGGGCAGCGCCTCGCCCGCGCAGATCACCCGCCAGGCGACATCGGCAAGGCCACTCCCCAGCCCCGCCAGCGCCGCATCGAACCGCCGCTTCGCCGCTAGCTGCGTGGTGGTGGGATCGACGCCGCCGCCACCCCCGTCGACCCGCGCCTGCCAGCGCATCGTCACCTGCGGCCCGAGCTGCGCGCGCTCGAAATCGGCGCGCAGCCGCTCCCCCGCCTCGAACTGCCGCGCCGAGACCATGTCCCGCGCCCGCAACCAGGCCAGCGGCGATTCGGCGACGTTCACCGTCACGCTCCGCCCGCGCTTCTGTGTCGCCTTGGGCCCGACCACGCCGAAGCCGTCGATCACCCGGTCTTCCAGTTCTCGCATGACTCGCCTCTTGTCATGAACGGTGATCTGTAGGAAAGTGATTTAACCAGGAGGGTTCATGATCACCGCCATCCGCGATGTCCGCCGCGCCAAGGGGCTCACGCTCGAGGAGGTCGCGCGCGCGTGCGATCCCCCCACCACCGCGCAGACGATCGGCCGGCTGGAAACGGGCACGCGCACCGTTTCGGTCGGCTGGCTCAACCGCATCGCCGCGGCGCTTGGGGTGGACGCCGCCGATCTGGTCCGCCTGCCCGACCGCCCCGACCTGCCCGTCGCCGCCTTGCTCGGCCCCGACGGCGCCGAGGCCCCCCGCGCCGACATGCGCGCCGCCCCGCCGACGCCCGCCGCGGGCACGATCGCGGTGGAGGTCACCGCCTCGGTCGGCGACTACCGTGCCGGCGACACAATCTGGTGTCGCCGTCTCACCCCCGACGCCTTCGCGCAGGCCCTCCACCGCGACGTCCTCGCCCCCGCCCGCGCCGGCGCCTTCGCGTTCGGCCGCCTGCTGTCGGTGGACGACGGCCGCGTCACTTTGCTCCCCCCCGGCCCCGGCGCCCGCCCGCTGGAACTCGCACCCGCATGGCTGGCCAAGGCGGAACGGCTGGTGCGGGGGTTGTAGCCGTACCCGTCACCCCAGCCTTGTGCCGGGGTCAGCCACAACGGCAATCCTCCCCCGCCAGGGGGAGGAAGCACGCATGTGCCGGGTGGCGGCGAACACGCCATCCTCGAAATCGAGGAGCACCGCCACCCTCCCCCTCCGTCGCCTACGGCGCCACCTCCCCCTGGCGGGGAGGACAGGGAAGATCGGAGACGCCCTAAGGCGGACGTGCTAGGCCCTCGCCAGCCTGGCTTCGAAGGTGATCCAATGTGGGTTCGCGCATATGTTGCGATTGCAACCGCTCTCGTCAGCCTTTCATCGCTGTCGGAAAGCGCCGTGCAGGCGGAGTGCGCTTTCGCGGCAGCTAACGAGTGGCTACGCCAGCCATCCGCCTCAGACGAGGGGTCTGTTGTTTCCAACATCCTTATACGGCCGGTCGATCGCAATGTGGCCGCCGCTGAAGCTCTCTTGGACGAGCGATCAATCCTTGCGCTAGATCCCAATCAAGTCAGTACGTTCGTCGGTGACGAAGACATTCATCGTATCGCATCAAAGGGATCACGACCCTATTTGGTCCGATCTGTCTTTCCCACACCCGTTCCAAAGCTCGATGTTCGCTGGAGCGGCGTAGATCTTCACGTTTTCGCCAGCGGCCTAGGATGCTTCAAATACACCAAGCGTCCGCTTGTTATTTTCCTCGATAGAAAGCCGGCTAAGGTATACGTCATGGCCTCCGCAGCGCTCTGACGGAAAAGGGCGACGTCCGTTTGTCCTGTCCAGTTTCGAAGCCGGCCGTTCTCTGCACATGCGGCATGCCCCTCACAACAGATACCCCCCCCCGCAACTCGTCAGCATCGCGCCCGTGATCGTCGCCGCCGCATCGAACAGCAGAAAGCCGCCCCCCTCAAGCCGCGTTGTCGATTCCCAGTTCGCCCAGCTTGCGATACAAGGTCGACCGCCCGATCCCCAGCCGTCGCGCCACCTCGGTCATCCGCCCGCGATAATGGCCGATCGCCAGGCGGATCACGTCCGCCTCGATCTCCTCCAGCGCGCGCAGGTTGCCGTCGGGCCGGAACAAAGTCACGCCCCCAGAGGCGGCGATCGGCGTCGCCACCGAGACGCGCGGCGCGCTTTCCGCCAGGCTGGCGATCTGCGGGAAGTCCTCGCGGGTCAGCGCATCGCCCTCGCACAGCACCGCCGCGCGGAACAGCGCGTTCTGGAGCTGCCGCACATTGCCCGGCCAGTCGTAGGAGACCAGCAGCGACAAGGCCTCGTCGGTGATCCCCAGCTCGCGCAGCCCCGGCTGGCGCGCGATCCGCGCGAGCAGGTGCCGCGTCAGGTCCGGGATGTCACCCGCCCGCTGGCGCAGCGGCGGGATGGTGACGCGCACCGCCGCCAGCCGCTGGAGCAGATCCTCGCGGAATCGCCCCGCCGCCACCTCGTCCTCCAGGTTGCGGTTGGTCGCGGCGATGATCCGTACGTCCACCGCGCGGAAATGCCGCGCGCCGATCGGATGCACCTCGCCGGTGTCGAGGAACTGGAGCAATTTCCCCTGCGCCTCCAGCGGCATCGCGTCGATCTCGTCGACGAACAGGGTGCCGCCATCGGCATTCACCAGCCGCCCGATCCGCCGCTCGAACGCACCGGGGAACGCCCCCTTCTCATGCCCGACCAGATCGCTCTCGACCATGTTGACCGGGATGGCGGCGCAGTTGAGCGCGGTCATCGTCTTGCGCGCCCGGGGGGAGGCGGCATGCACCGCCTCGGCGACGACTTCCTTGCCGACCCCGCTCTCGCCCTCCACCAGCACCGGCACCCGCGCGCGCGCCGCCTTGGCCGCGATCGCCAGCGCGGCGCGGAAATCGGGGGCGCTGCCGACGATCTCCTCGAATCCCAGCAGCGCCGGGATCTTCTCGGTCAACGGCCTGAGCTCGCCCGCCTGGGTCGCCCCCACCGCCGCGTCCAGCGCCGCCAGCAGCCGCTCGGGCGCCAGCGGCTTGACCAGGAAGTCGGTCGCGCCCGCGCGCATCGCCCCCACCGCATGCGCCACCGATCCGTTGGCGGTGATCATCAGGATCGGCAGCGCCGGGCGCCGCTTGCGCAATTCCTCGATCAGCGGCGTCGCATCGGCGTCGGGGGACCAATGGTCGAGCAGGATCGCGTCCAGCTGCATGCCGTCCTGCGTGCCCAGCATCGCGATCGCCATCTCATTGTCGGCGGCGAACACCGATCGCCAGCCCGCGCGCGCCGCCAGCGCCGCGACCAGCCGCCGCTGCGCGGGCTCGTCGTCGATCAGCATCAGCAGGCGCTGCCCGTTGCGCGTCATGGCAAAATCCTAAGAACCTTCCGCACTGTCCTAGAACGGGGCGGTAAAGGCTGGCTTAAGGCGCGCTTGAGCCGCGCGGCCCACGCGGATAGACAGACGCACAACGATGTCACGCTAACGAGGGGACCGCCATGGCCGGCGACATGGACATTTCATCGCATTCGAAGACCTACGCGCGTGTCATCGACATGCTGAAATGGGGCACGGTCGCCTGCGTATCGATCGCCGCCTTGGTGATCTGGCTGATCGCCGGCTGAGGTGAAGATCGCCGCCCTCCGCGAGACTGCGCCGGGGGAGGCGCGGGTCTCGCTCAGTCCCGAGACCGCGAAGAAGTTCGCCGGGCTCGGCGCCACCGTTGCGGTCGAATCGGGCGCAGGGCTGTCCGCCGCGATCCCTGACGCTGCCTATGAGGCCGCAGGCGCCACCGTCGCCGATCGCGCCGCGACGCTGGCCGGGGCGGACATCATTCTCGCGGTGCAGGGGCCCGATCCCGCCAGCCTCGCCGGCGTCGCGCCGGGCGCCTGGCTCGCCGCGATCCTCAACCCGTTCGGAGATCGCACCCGCGTCGACGGCTATGCCGCCGCCGGCATCGAGGCGCTGGCGATGGAGTTCATGCCGCGCATCACCCGCGCGCAATCGATGGACGTCCTGTCCTCGCAATCGAACCTGTCGGGCTACAAAGCGGTGCTCGATGCCGCCGCCG
>NZ_JBELLZ010000103.1:0-9981 GCF_042096255.1 Sphingomonas sp.
AGGGAAAACAGTGCTCCGACTTCCTCGCGTTCGACGCGGCGGCGCTGGAGCATGGCACCGAACTGGGGTTGGACCCCACCGTCACCCGCACGCTGATGGGCAATGCCTTCGCCAAGCCGGGGCTGCACTCGCGCTATTTCGATGCCGAGATGCGCCCGCTGGTGGAGATCGTGCGGGATACCGTGGGGCGGCACGATACCTTCCTGCTGGCGTGCAGCGCGAAATATTACGAAGACCTAGGCTATCCGGGCCACGATAACTGCACCGACAATTTCAACCGCGAGCTCCAGCCGCAAGGCGTGGCGCCACGCAAGGGCTGGCCGGCGATCAACTTCTTCTACAACACCGCGGTCGACGAGCATGAGCAGATCGGGTTCGACGAGCCCTGGTCCCGGCCCGGCGACTATGTGCTACTGCGCGCGCTGACCGACCTGGTCTGCGCTTCCTCTTCCTGCGCCGACGATATCGACGCGGCGAACGGCTGGAACCCCACCGACATCCATGTGCGCGTCTATGACGCAGGCGCCGCGCTCAGCCCAGGGATCGCCCATCGCATGACTCCCGATGCCCCGCCCCGGTTGACACGGGAGAGCGGCTTCCACCCGCGCACCGCGCCGCTGACCCGCACCTTCGTCGAATATCGCGGCTTCTGGCTGCCCGGTTGCTTCACCGGCGAGGGGCCGATCGCCGAATATTGGGCATGTCGCGAGCGTGCGGTGGTGATGGATCTCTCCCCGCTGCGCAAGTTCGAGGTGACCGGGCCCGATGCCGAGGCGCTGATGCAGCTGGCGATGACGCGGGACATATCGAAGGTGGCGGTCGGCCAGATCGTCTACACCGCGATGTGCCACGAGACCGGCGGGATGATCGACGACGGCACCGTCTTCCGGATGGGCACGCACGCCTTCCGCTGGGTGTGCGGCGAGGATTACAGCGGCGTGTGGCTGCGCGAGCTGGCCGCGCGCGAGGGCCTGAACGTCTTCGTGAAATCCTCGACGGACCAGTTGCACAATGTCGCGCTGCAGGGCCCCCTCGCCCGCCAAATCCTGGCGCCGCTGGTCGTCACCCCGCGCCACCTCGCCACTGTGGAGGAGCTGAAGTGGTTCCGCTTCACGACGGGGCGGATCGGCGACGTGCCGGTGATGGTCTCGCGCACCGGCTATACCGGCGAGCTGGGCTATGAGATCTGGTGCCATCCCACGAAGGCACCCGCCTTGTGGGATGCGCTGTTCGAGGCGGGAGCGCCGCACGGGATGCTGCCCTTCGGGCTCGACGCGCTGGACATGGTGCGGATCGAGGCGGGCCTGGTGTTCGCCGGCTACGACTTCTGCGATCAGACCGATCCGTTCGAGGCCGGCATCGGCTTTACTGTGCCCAAGGCCAAGACCGCACGCTACATCGGCGACGAGACGCTGCGCCGCCGTCGCGAGGCGCCGCAGCGCGCGCTGGTCGGGCTGGACATCGAGGGCGGCGAGCCCGTCGCTCACGGCGATCCCGTCTACCGCGGCCGGATGCAGATGGGCGTGATCACCAGCGCGACGCGGTCGCCCATCCTGGGCAAGACGATCGCACTGGCGCGGGTGGACGTCTCCGCGTCGGAGCTTGGCACCGCGCTGGAAATCGGCAAGCTTGACGGCCACCAGAAACGGATCGGGGCGACGGTGGTGCGGTTCCCGCACTATGATCCCGACAAGACGCGTGTGCGGGCCTGACCGACACGCGCGACCGGGGGGGTGCCGCGGCCGGACGGACAGGGGGGTTGCGACACGATGCGGATTGAAGGTTGGCGGCGCACCGCGGTTGGCCTGGGGATACTGGCGACGATTGTGCCGGGGCAAGCGATCGCGCAGGCGCCCGCGCCGGCGCTGAGCGGCGCGGATACCGCCTTCGTCGCGTGCTGCTCGCTGTTCGTGATGCTGATGATGCTGCCGGGGCTGGCGCTGTTCTACGGCGGGCTGGCGCGGACCAAGAACGTGCTCTCGATCTTGACTCAGGTGTTCGCCACCGCCGCGATGGTGTGCGTGCTGTGGACGATGGTCGGCTATTCGCTGGCCTTCGACGCCACCGGCAGCATGCCCGCGGTGATCGGCGGCGTCGGCAAGCTGTTCCTGAACGGCGTGACGGCGGACTCGCTGGTCGGCACCATCCCCGAATACCTCTATTTGCTGTTCATGATGCTGTTCGCGGCGATCACCCCGCCGATCATCGTCGGGGCCTTCGCGGAGCGGATCCGGTTCCCGGCGGTGCTGGTGTTCATGGCCGTCTGGTTCCTGATCAACTACGTCCCGATGGCGCACATGGCGTGGGGCGGCGGCTGGGTGTTCGGCGTGGGTGTCCAGGATTTCGCGGGCGGCAACGTGGTGCATCTGAATGCCGGCATCGCCGCGCTGGTCGCCGCGATCGTGATCGGGCCCCGCCACGGCCTGGGCACTCCCGCGATGGCGCCACATAACATGACGATGGTGTTCACCGGCGGCGCGATGCTGTGGGTGGGGTGGCTGGCCTTCTGCGGTGGCTGCGCGCTGGTGGCGAACGGCTTCGCGATGCTGATCATGGTCAACACCCTGCTCGGCGGCGCGGCAGGCGCGCTGTCCTGGCTGGCGGTGGAATGGGTCCAACGCGGCCGACCGAGCACGCTGGGCGCGGTCTCCGGCGCGATCGCGGGGCTGGTGGCGATCACCCCGGCCTGCGGCTTCGTCTCGCCGATGGGCGCGATCGGGGTGGGTCTGCTGGTCTCCCCCGCCTGCGTCTGGGCGGTGGAGAGCCTGAAGCATCGCTTCGGCTATGACGATTCGTTCGACGTGTTCGGCGTCCACGGCGTGGGCGCGATCGTCGGCGGATTGCTGACCACCGTGTTCGCCACGCCTGCGCTGGGGGGCACCGGCTATCTCCAGGATCGCGGCTTCCTGGGCCAGATGGGGGTGCAGCTGGGGATCATGGCGTTCAGCGCGCTGGTCTGCATCGTCACCACGCTGATCGCGCTCAAGATCGCGGACCTGACCGTGGGGCTGCGGGTGGGGCCGGAGGAGGAGCAGGCCGGCCTGGACATCACCACGCACGGCGAGAGCGCCTACCGCCTCAGCTGATCATGCTGCCCGCGCGGGGCTGTCAGGCGGCGCTGCGCGGGTAGATGATGATCGAGAGGTAGCGGGTCAGCTGGCCGAAAAGCTCCTCGGGCCCGTGCTGCGCACCCGAATCGAACAGCAATGTGTCGCCGGGCCGCAGGTGGTAGGTCTCGCTGCCGTGCCGGTAGGAGACCTCGCCCTCCAGCATGAAGATCAGTTCGGATCCCTGGTGCGCGAAGCTGGTGTGCGGTTGCGCGCCCTCGCGCAGCGTGATGAGGTACGGCTCTACCATCACCTCGCCGCGAAGCAGATGGCCGAGCAGCTGGTAATTGTGGCCGGATTTGGTGCCGCGCCGCTCGATGCTCACCCCCTGCCCGGCCGGCACGAACGAGCAGTCCTGCCGCTCCTCGACCGAGCTGAACAGCGTGGAGATCGGCACGGACAGCGCGCGCGCGATCGACTGGATCGTGGTCAGCGAGGGGGAGATGCCGCCGTTCTCGATCTTGGACATCATGCCCAGCGAGATGTTCGCCGCGCTCGCAAGATCGGAAACGGACAGATCCTGCCGGCGGCGCAGCAGGCGAATCTGGTTGCCCAGTTCCTTCTCCAACTGGCGCGGATCGACCGATGGCGCGCCGGAGCCGGTGCGGTAGTCCTCGGGGTCGGGCGCGGCCGCTTCAGCGGCCCGCAACGATCTGCTCATTGCCATTTCCTCATCCGATCTCGCGCCGTGCGCTTGCGTGTCCGTGCCATCAAGCGTGAAATTTCTTTCCCCTAGCGCAACGTGGCGGCGATGTCGGCCCGTTTCTGATCCATCGCGGAGGGTCGTGCGTCACGCGGCGCTATTCCGAAGCGCGCCTTGAAGACGCGCGAGAAGTGGCTGGCGCTCGCGAAGCCGGACGCCACCGCAACGTCGGTGACCGACAGGCCGGTGGCGCGCAGGAGATGGCGGGCATGATCCAGCCGGAGGCGCAGATACGCCTCACCGATACCGGTGCCCAAAAGCCTTTGGAACAGCCGCTCCAGCTGCCGTCGCGAAAGGCCCGCCGTGATCGCGAGGGACTCCGGCCCCAGCGGCTCCTCGAGTGCCCCCTCCATCGCAGCGAGCGCACGCAGCAGCCGCGCATCGTGCACGCCAAACCGATCGGCGGGGCTCGCACGCTGGGATCGATCGGGCCCCCGCGCATCGGTACGGATGAACCATTCCCCCACGCGCAGCGCCAGGTCCGGGCCGTGATCGCGGCCGATCAGCGCGATCGCCAGGTCCAGCCCGGCGGTGCCGCCCGCGCAGGTCATCCGCTGCCGGTCGATCACATACAGCCCCCCCTCCAGCGCGACGCGCGGGAAGCCGTCGCGGAGCAGGTCCGCATGCTCCCAATGTACCGTGGCGCGATGACCATCGAGGAGGCCCGCGCGCGCGAGGAGATACGGCCCGCCCGAGACCCCACCGAGCGCCGTTCCCAAGCTCGCCAGCCTGCGCAGCCAGGCGAAGGTCGCCGTATCGGCGAAGCGCCGGGGGTCGCCCCCCGCCACCACGAACAGCAGGTCGCACGACGCGTCCTCCCCCACCCGCCGGTCGGCGAGGACCATTACCCCGTTGGAGGCCGCGACCGGTCCGCCGTCGACCGAGAAATGCGTCCAGCGATAGCGTGCCTGCCCGCCCAGCGCATTGGCGGCGCGAAACGGCTCGATCAGCGAGGCGTAGGAGAGCAGCGCGTAATCGTCGATCAGCAACAGGCCGAGGTGGATTTCCGCTTGTGCGTCGCTGATGGGCATAATCATGCCGCATAGGGACAAGCGGTGGGCCGTGGAAGAACATATCTTTCTTCACAGGCAACATCTCAAGGATCGGTCCGTTTCACCGATGCGCTACTCCGGCTTCAGCCTTCTGACCAACGCCCTGCGCGGGCATCGCGGCTGGCGGCCCGCCTGGCGCGACGCCGCGCCCCGGCCGGCCTATGACGTGCTAGTGATCGGCGGGGGCGGCCACGGCCTCGCCACCGCTTATTATCTCGCGAAGAACCATGGCATCCATCGCGTCGCAGTGGTGGAGCGCGGCTGGATCGGGGGCGGCAACGCAGGGCGCAACACCACGATCATCCGTTCGAACTACGGCCTGCCCGGCAACGAACCCTTCTACGAATGGTCGATGAAGCTGTGGGAGGGCCTGGAGCAGGACCTGAACTACAATGCGATGGTCAGCCAGCGCGGCGTGCTCAACCTCTATCATTCGGATGCGCAGCGCGACGCCTACGCCCGGCGCGGCAATGCGATGCGGCTGCACGGCGTGGATGCGGAACTGCTCGACCAGGACGGCGTACGCAAGATGGCGCCTTTCCTGGACTTCGAAGGCGCGCGCTTTCCGATTCAGGGCGGCCTGCTCCAGCGCCGCGGCGGCACCGCGCGGCATGACGCCGTGGTCTGGGGCTATGCCCGCGCCGCATCGGACCGCGGCGTGGACATCATCCAGAACTGCGCGGTCACCGGCTTCCTGCGCGACGCCTCCGGCGCGGTGACCGGCGTGGAGACGACGCGCGGGCCGATCTGCGCGGGCAAGGTGGGCATGGCGGTCGCCGGGCACAGTTCGGTCGTCGCGGCGATGGCAGACCTGCGCCTGCCGATCGAGAGCCACGTCCTCCAGGCCTTCGTCAGCGAGGGGTTGAAGCCGCTGATCCCGGGCGTGATCACCTTCGGCGCGGGGCATTTCTACATCAGCCAGTCCGACAAGGGCGGGCTGGTCTTCGGCGGCGATATCGATGGGTACAACAGCTACGCCCAGCGCGGCAACCTGCCGGTGATCGAAGACGTGTGCGAGGGAGGTATGGCGCTGATGCCGATGATCGGTCGCGCCCGCCTGCTGCGCGCCTGGGGCGGCGTGATGGACATGACGATGGACGGCTCCCCGATCATCGACCATGCGCCCGTGCCCGGCCTCTATGTCAACGCCGGCTGGTGCTATGGCGGGTTCAAGGCGACGCCCGCCTCCGGCTGGTGCTTCGCCCATCTGCTCGCCACCGATACGCCGCACGAGACCGCCGCCGCCTTCCGGCTCGATCGCTTCCGCTTGGGGGCGGTGATCGACGAGAAGGGCCAGGGCGCGCAGCCCAACCTGCACTGAGGCGACACGCATGAGGATTCCCTGCCCCTATTGCGGCGAGCGTGACGCCCAGGAGTTCGTCTATCGCGGCGATGCCGCCCCGCGCCGGCCCGACGATGCGGAGGGCTTCCACGATTTCGTCTACCTTCGCGACAATGTCGCCGGCCCGATGCGCGAACTGTGGTACCATGCTCAGGGCTGCCGCACCTGGATCGAGGTGACGCGCGATACCCGCGACCATGCGATCCTGGCCAGCACCCTCGCGGGGGGCGGCGCGGCATGAGCGGCTACCGCCTCGCCACGGGCGGTCTTGTCGACCGTTCCGCACCGCTCGGCTTCAGTTTCGACGGGCGCGCGATGACCGGGCTGACCGGAGACACGCTCGCCTCCGCGCTGATGGCGAACGGCGTGGGGTTGGTCGGCCGGTCGTTCAAATACCATCGCCCCCGCGGCGTGCTGACCGCCGGGCCGGCGGAACCCAATGCGCTGGTGACCTTGCGCACCGGCGCGCATGCCGAGCCGAACACCACTGCGACCACGATCGAACTGTACGACGGCCTTGCCGCAAGCAGCCAGAACCGCTGGCCCAGCCTGGCGTTCGACGCGATGGCGGTGAACCAGCTGGCCTCGCCGCTGTTCGTCGCCGGTTTCTACTACAAGACGTTCATGTGGCCGGCGAAGGCATGGGAGAAGCTGTACGAACCGGCGATCCGCCGCGCCGCCGGCCTCGGCGCGCTCTCCGGCCTGCCCGATCCCGACAGCTATGACCGCGAGCATGATTTCTGCGACCTGCTGGTGATCGGCGCGGGCCCCGCCGGACTGGCGGCGGCGCTGGCGGCGGGCCGCGCGGGGCTGCGCGTGATCCTGGCGGAAACCGACGCGCGCGCTGGCGGCCAGCTGCTCGCCGAGCGGCACGAGGTGGCCGGCATGTCGGGTGTCGCCTGGGTCGATCTCGCGCTTGCCGAGCTCCGCGGCATGGCGAACGTGCGCGTACTGACCCGGACGACGGTGTTCGGCGTGTTCGACGGGCACGAATATGGCGCGGTGGAGCGCATCTCCGACCACCTCCCTGCCCCGCTGCCGGGCCAGCCGAAGCAGCGCCTTTGGAAGATCGTCGCCCGCCACGCGCTCCTCGCCAGCGGCGCGACGGAGCGGCCCATCACCTTCGCCAACAACGATCGCCCGGGCGTGATGCTGGCCTCCGCCGCACAGGCCTATGCCACGCGTCATGCGGTGGCGCCGGGACGGTGCGGCATCGTCTTCACTACCGGTGATAGCGGCTGGCGCGCCGCGATGGACCTGCTCTCGGCAGGCGTCACCCTTACCGCCGTGGTGGACAGCCGGACGGAGGCCCCGCCGATGGCGGAGGCGGTGCGCCGCACCGGGGTACGTGTGTTCGCCGGCGCCGTGGTCCAGAGCGTGCATGGGCGCGTCATGCGGGGCGCCACCATCCGCGACGCGCAGGGAAAAGATCATCGCGTTTCCGCCGATTTCCTGGGCATGGCCGGCGGCTGGAACCCGGCGGTCGGCATCGGCAGCAACATGGGCGCGAAGCCGGTCTGGTCCGAAGACCTTCACGCCTTCGTGCTGCGCGACGGTCCTCCCGGGCTGCGCACGGCGGGGGCGGCGGACGGCCACATGGCGCTGCACGCGGCGCTCGCCAGCGGGATTGCCGCCGCCGGGGAGATCGCCGCCGCGCTAGGTCACGCTGGCGCCGCGATGACGGTGCCGGATGCCAGCGACGATCCGTCGCGGGTTTCGCCGCTGTGGCATGTACCCGGCGGCAAGGGCAAAGCGTTTGTCGATTTCCAGCATGACGTGACCGACAAGGATATCGCGCTCGCCGCGCGCGAGGGCTTCGTCTCGATCGAGCATCTCAAGCGCTACACCACTTTGGGCATGGCGACCGACCAGGGTAAGACCGGCCAGCTCAACGGCCACGCGCTGCTCGCCGCCGCGACCGGCAAGTCGATCGCGGAGGCGGGCACCATCCGTTCGCGCCCGCCCTATCTGCCGGTGTCTCTCGGCGTGCTCGCCGGCCACCATCGCGCCGCGGATTTCCGGCCCGAGCGGCATACCGCCGCGCACGACTGGACGCGCGAACGCGGCGCGGTCTTCGTGGATGCAGGCCAGTGGAAGCGCGCGCAATATTTTCCGCGCCCCGGCGAGGCGGACTGGCTGGAGACGGTGAACCGGGAGGTGGCGGCCACGCGCACCGGCGTCGGCATCTGCGACGTTTCCACCCTGGGCAAGATCGACGTGCTGGGGCCGGACGCCGGAGCGCTGCTCGATCGGCTCTACGCCAACATGATGTCCTCGCTGAAGGTCGGGCGCGCCCGCTATGGCCTGATGCTGCGCGAGGACGGCTTCGTGTTCGATGACGGCACCGTGACCCGGTTCGCCGACGATCGCTTCTTTGTCACCACCACCACCGCCAATGCGGCGCGGGTGATGCAGCATATCGACCACGCCCGGCAGGTGACCTGGCCTGGGCTGGACGTGCAGGCGACGTCGGTGACCGAGAATTGGTCCACCTATGCGGTCGCCGGGCCCAAGGCGCGCGCGCTGCTCCAGGCGGCATTCCCCCATGTCCCACTCGACGATGCGGCGCTGCCCTACATGGGGGCGGCGATGTTCCGCTGGCACGACATGCCCGGCCGGATCTATCGCCTCTCCTTCTCGGGCGAGCTGGCCTATGAGGTGAGCGTACCCGCCCGCCATGGCGCCGCGCTGGTGCAGCACCTGTTCGCCGCGGGCGATCCGCTCGACGTCGTTCCCTATGGCACCGAGGCGCTGGGGGTGATGCGGATCGAGAAGGGCCATGTCGCGGGCAACGAACTGAATGGCCAAACCACCGCCGCCGATCTGGGGCTGGGCCGCATGCTTTCCACGAAGAAGGACTTCATCGGCCGTGCGATGGCGCAGCGTCCGGCGCTGGTCGATCCGGCGCGTCCCACCCTTGTCGGGCTCCGGCCGATCGGCGACGCGCGGCTCCGCGCGGGCGCGCACCTGCTGCCCGCCGGCATCGCCATCCGCACCGCCTCCGACGACCAGGGCCATGTCACCTCCGCGGCCTTCTCCCCGACGCTGGGCCACTGGATCGGCCTCGCGCTGCTGGCGAACGGCCCGGCGCGTCAGGGCGAGCGGGTGATCGTCCACGATCCGGTCCGCGATGGCGATGTCGAGGCGGAGGTCTGCTCCCCCGTCTTCGTCGATCCCGAAGGAGCGCGCCTCCATGGCTGATGCGCTGACCATCACCGAGCGGCCAGGCCTCGCCATCGCCAGCGTCATGGCGCGCAAGGGCGTCGGTGCCGCCGCGATCGGCGAGGCGCTGGGCCTCGTCGCGCCCACCCGCCCCGCCTTCGTCGCCGGCACCGATCTGGCCCTGCTCGGCACCGGGCCCGGCACCTGGCTGGCGATGGCCGAGACCGACTCGCTGGACTGGGCAGACGGGTTGCAGGAACGTCTCTCCGGCCTCGCCTCCATCACCGACCAGAGCAGCAGCTATGTCGTCACGCGGCTATCGGGCTCCGATGCACGACGCCTGCTTCGCCGCGGCCTATCGATCGATCTGCATCCCGACGCCTTCGGCCCCGGCTCGGCGGCGACCAGCGTGATCGCGCATATCGGCGTGATCGTCTGGCAGGTCGACGACGCTCCCACCTACGACCTCGCGGTGTTCCGCAGCCTGCATGCCGGCCTGCGGCACTGGATCGAGATCACCGCCGCTTCCCTCTGACACGAAGAACAGGGCCTCCGATGATCGCATTATCCTGCCTGCTGACGCTCTATTGCTCCAACCAGCCCGGCATCGTCGCG
>NZ_JBELLZ010000104.1:0-9743 GCF_042096255.1 Sphingomonas sp.
GCCGGTGATCACCTCCTGACCGGGGTTGAGGCCGGACAGCACCTCCGTGCGCATGCCGTCGGTGTCGCCGGTGACGATCTCGATCGGCCGCGGCGTGCCGTCCGCACCCTTCACATAGACGGTCTGGCGCGCACCGCGGCCGAGCTGCACCTGGCGTTCGGGCCGGTTGCGGCGTGGGCGGAAAGTGAGCGAGCCGGCGATGCCGCCTTTCGCCTGCCCCGCACCGGTGCCAGCCGGCTTGAAGCGCAGCGCCGCATTGGGGACGAGCAGCACCTTCTCGCGCGCCGAGGTGACGATGTCCGCGGTTGCGGTCATGCCCGGGCGCAGCACCAGCTCCGGATTGGCGACGGTGAGGTCGGCGGCATAGGACACCACCTGTCCGGTGGTCGCGGTGGTGCCCGAGGTGGTCGAGCTGGACGACGCGCTCGCCGCGCTCACCGTCAGGTTGGAGCCGAGATCGACGCGGGTGATCTTCGCCGGGAAGCTGCGGCCGGGGAAGGCATCGACGGTGAAGGCCGCATCCTGGCCAACCTTGACCGCGCCCACGTCCGCCTCGTCGATCGCCACCTCCAGCTTCATCTGGCTGAGATCCTCGGCGATCACGAACAGGGTTGGCGTGTTGAACGAGGCGGCGACCGTCTGGCCGGGATCGACCGCGCGGGCGAGCACCACGCCGGTGACGGGCGAGCGGATGATCGCGCGGCTGCGCTGGGTGCGGTTCTGCGCCAGCTGCGCCTGCGCCGCGGCGACATTGGCCTGCGCCACCTTGAGCGCCGCCACCGCGCGCTGGGCGTTGGCACGGCCGGTCTGGAGCTCGGCGGCCGAGGGCACGCGCCCGTCCGACAGGCGGCGCACCTCCTCCAGCCGCGCCAGCTGCGCCTGCGTTTCGGATACAGTGGCGCGCGCCTGGGCGACGCTGGCCTGGTTGGCGGCGAGCTGCGCCTCGCCGGCGCGGATCTGGTCGTCTATCTGCTCGGGATCGATCAAGGCCAGCGGCTGCCCTTGCGTGACCCGATCATTGACGTCGACCACCACGCTGGTGACCAGGCCTGAAAGCTGCGAGCCAACCGTGACCTGGTTGGTCGGCGCCAGCTTGCCGGTCGCCGACACCTCGACGCGCAGGTCGCCGCGCCGCACCGGCCGCGTCGCATAGTCCACCGTCGCGCTGCTGCCGAACAGCCGCAGGCCGAGCAGCACGACCAGCACCAGCACCATCGCGGCGATCACCCATTTCAGGTGCCGGCGCCACCACGGCCGCGGCTTCACCCCAAGGAATTCGTCGGTCGTCTCTGCCATCGGGTCCTCAGGAATCTTGTGGGGCATCGGGCAAGGTCGCCGGATCCCAGCCGCCGCCGAGCGCGACGAACAGCTGGACGGTGGCGGTGGCGGCATCGGCGCGGGCCTGCGCGGCACTGTTGCGGGCGGACAGCAAAGCCGCTTCCTGCTGCGCCAGCGTGGTGAAATCGGTGAGGCCCGAGCGATACTGGCTGCGGCTGAGGATCGCGGAGGTGTTCGCCGCCGTCAGCGCCACGCCGAACTCGCGCTCGCGCGCCTGGGCGGAGCGGAGCGCGACCAGCGCGTTCTCCACTTCCTCCAGTGCGGTGAGGACGCTGGCGCGATAGGCGGCGAGCGCACCCTCCGCCGCCGCCTCGGCACCGCGCACTTGGCTGCGCAGGCGCCCACCGTTGAAGATCGCCTGGGTCAGCCCGGCGAACAGGCCGCCGGTGATCGTCTCGCCCAGTCCGCCGAGCCGGGCGGCATTGGTGTCGAGGCTGCCGCTGATCGCCAGCGCGGGATAGAGCTGCGCCTTGGCGACGCCGATCTGCGCGGTGGCGGCGGCGAGGTTGCGCTCCGCGGTGCGCACGTCGGGCCGCTGGCGCAGCACGTCGGCGGGTACGCCCGCGCCGACCACCGCCGGCCCATTCGGGATCGGCGCGGAAGCTGCGAACTCCGACCGGAGCGCACCCGGCGCCTGCCCGGTCAGCACGCCCAGCCGCGCCACCGCGGCGGCGAGCGCCTGGTCGAGCTGCGGGATTGACGCCGCGGTCTGCGCGCGCTGCACCCGCGCCTGCTCCTGGTCGAGGCTGGAGACGAGGCCCGCCTGCACCCGGAAGCCGGCGATCTCCAGATTGTCGTCCTGCAGCGCCAGGCTGTCGCGCGCATTGGCGAGCTGCGCCTGGTAAAGCCGCGCCAGCAGATAGTTGCGCGCGATCTCGCTCTCCACCGACAGCAGGACCGTCGCATAGTCGAAGCGCGAGGCGTCCACCTGCGCGCGCGTCGCCTCCACCGTGCGGCGCACCTCGCCGAACAGGCCGAGCTGGTATTGCGCGTCGAGGCCGACCGAGAAGTTATCGCCGCCGCCACTGCCCACCGTCTGCACGGTGCCGTCGGGCAAGGTGATCGTGTTGAGGCCGCCGCGCAAAGTCTCCGACCGGCTGTAGCCGCCGGTGGCGCTGATCGTGGGCAGAAGACTGGCGCGGCTCTGCACCAGCGACTCCCGCGCCTGGCGCAGCCGCGACACCGCCTGCGCGACATCAAGGTTGCTCGCTGCGGCCTGTTCGACCAGCCGGGTGAGCACCGGATCGTTGAAGCGCGTCCACCAGCGGGTCAGGTCCTCCGCGCTGGGCGCGGCGGTGACCGACCAGGCGTCGGGCACGCCCAGCTCGGCAGCGGCCTTGGGCCGGTAATCGGGGCCGACGGTGCAGCCCGCAAGCGCCAGACCGGTGAGGAGAAGGATGCGCGACCGCATGCCCGCGGCTTGGCCGAGCGCCGGGCGCAGCGTCCAGCGAAACTGTGTCGCGATTTGTCGCATGCCGCCACTTTCCACGGCCGACATTGCCGCAGCATGACCGGATGTAACGGGGGAATGCACCGCGCCATCCCGCCGCTACCCTTCCCCGCAGACGGAGAGGAGAGCCGACGTGGAGCGCACGCCCGGATCGAAGCTGATGATCGCCATCCTGGTGGCGGCGCTGCTCAGCATCCCGCTCTTCGCGATCTATCTCCTCGTCTACGATCGGCAGGACCAGTCGCAGACCGCACGTGCCTCGATCGCGGAAGGCTGGGGCGGTCCCCAGACCATCGCCGGGCCGGTGCTGGTCCTGCCCTATGAGCAGCAGGTGACCGAGACGGTGACGGAGAACGGCCGCCAGGTCACCCGCACCAACACGGTCGCGCGCGAACTGACGCTGGCGCCCGAGGTGGCGGACGTCACCACGGAGGTGAAACCCGAGCGACGGCGCCGCTCGATCTACGAGGCGGTGCTGTTCGAGGCGCGCGTCTCCGGCACCGCCCGCTTCGCTTTGCCCGCCGATCTCGCGCGCTCGGGCGTGCGGCCGGAGCAATTGTTCTACGACCGCGCCGAGCTGCGCTTCGGCCTGCGCGATGCGCGCGGGCTGTTCGGCACGCCGCCGGCGGTGCAGGTGGACGGGCGACGGCTGGTGCTCCAGCCCGGCAAGGGCCTGCCCTCCACCAACCGCTCGGGCTTCTTCACCTGGCTCGATGCCGCGCCGATCCGCGAACGGGCGATGACCGCGCAGTTCAGCTTCGCCTTCCGCGGCAACGGCTGGCTGGCGCTGGCGCCGCAGGCGGGCGACACGCGCTGGCGGGTCACCTCGCGCTGGCCGCATCCCAGCTTCCAGGGCGGCTTCCTGCCGGTGACGCAGAGCGTGTCGGACCAGGGCTTCGGCGCGACCTGGCGGATCGGCAATCTGGCGCTGGGCCGCGCGCTCTTCTCCAGCGATGTCGAGGCGGGCACCGCGAGTGACGCGGTGAGCAACCGCTACGACACCGCGCAGGCCGCCGGCGATTACGAGGCGCGGGTGGACCTGTTCGCGCCGGTGGACCTGTACAGCCAGGTCAACCGGTCCGTGAAATATGGTTTCCTGTTCATCGGCTTCACCTTCATGGCGTTCCTGATGTTCGACGTGATCGCGGGCGTCCGCGTCGCGATGGTCGAATATCTGCTGGTCGGTGCGGGGCTGGTGCTGTTCTTCGTGATGCTGCTCGCCTTCGCCGAGGTGGTCGGCTTCGCCGCGGCCTATGTGATCGCGGCGGCGGCGATCATCGCCCTGCTCACGGCGTATTCCGCGGCGGTGCTGAAGAGCTGGCGGCGCGGCGGCTATATCGCGGCGCTGCTGGCGGCGCTGTACGGCGTGCTCTACGTGCTGCTCAGCCTGGAGGCCTATTCGCTGCTGATCGGCGCGCTGCTGCTGTTCGCGGCGCTGGCGGGGGTGATGTACCTGACGCGGAACCTGGACTGGTCGGGATTGCGGCGGGAGCCGGCCTGACGATCCTCCCCACGCAGTGGGGAGGTGGCAGCGCGCAGCGCTGACGGAGGGGCGGTGCCGCAGGCGAGCCGATCGCCTGTGGCACCGCCCCTCCACCGCCTTCGGCGGTCCCCCTCCCCCTTGCGGGAGAGGATCAGCTCACTCCAGTTCCAGGATCACCTGGTCCACCGCCAGGCTGTCGCCCGCCTTGGCGTTGAGCGCCTTCACGGTGGCGGATTTCTCGGCGCGCAGGATGTTCTCCATCTTCATCGCCTCCACCACCGCGAGCGGCTGGCCGGCCTCCACCCTGTCGCCTTCCGCCACGTCGAGGCGGACGAGCAGGCCCGGCATCGGCGCGATCAGAAACTTGCTGAGATCGGGCGGAATTTTCTCAAGGAGGTGCTGGGCGAAAGGCGCGACATGCGCGGGCAGCACACGCGCCTTGTGGGTGGCGCCGCGCGCGTTGAGGGTGAAGCCGGTGCGGGTGCGCGCGATCTTCACCGACAGCGGCTCGCCTTCGCCATCGGCGGGCTCCACCTCCACCAGCCGGTCGCCCGGGGTGTATTCCATCGCGATCGACAGCTCCGCGCCATCGACGGTCAGTGCGTCGGGCGAGACGCTGACCGCATGGTCACGCTTGCCGATCCGCACCACCCAGTCGGCGGGAGGGCGCAGGCGATTGCCGAGCTGGCCGTCCACCCGCCGCGCGCGATCCGCCTCCGCAGTCGCGGCGAAGGCGGCGACGCCGGCAAGCGTGCGGACGAGGTCGTCGGACGCGGGGGCGCCGTGGAACCCTTCCGGATATTCCTCGGCGATGAAGCCGGTGGTGATATTGCCCTCGCGGAAGCGCGGGTGCTGCATCAGCGCGGAGAGGAAATCGAGATTGGTGCCGGGGCCCTCGATCTCGAACCGGTCGAGCGCGGCGACCTGCGCGTCGATCGCCTCCTCGCGGGTGGGCGCCCAGGTGATCAGCTTGGCGATCATCGGGTCGTAGAACATGCTGACCTCGCCGCCCTCGCGCACGCCATCGTCGATGCGGACCACCACCTGATCCTCCCCAGCTTGCTGGGGAGGGGGACCGCGACGCGCAGCGTCGTGGTGGAGGGGCGCTTCCGCAAGCGCACCACCCTTGGCAGCCGCCCCTCCACCGCCTTCGGCGGTCCCCCTCCCCATTGCATGGGGAGGATTGTAGCGCACCAGCCGGCCGATGCTCGGCAGGAACCCCCGATACGGGTCCTCCGCATAGACGCGGTTCTCGACCGACCAGCCGTTGATGCCGACATCCTTCTGGCCAAACGCCAATTTCTCGCCCGCGGCGACGCGGATCATCTGCTCGACCAGATCGAGGCCGGTGATCTCCTCGGTCACCGGGTGCTCCACCTGGAGGCGGGTGTTCATCTCGAGGAAGTAGAAGCTTTCGCCGGTGGTGTCCGCGCCCGAGACGATCAGCTCGACGGTGCCCGCGGAATAATAGCCGACCGCCTTGGCGAGCGCGACCGCCTGCTCGCCCATCGCGCGGCGCATCTTGGGGGTGACGAACGGCGACGGCGCTTCCTCGACCACCTTCTGGTGGCGGCGCTGGACGCTGCATTCGCGCTCGTTCAAGTAGAGGACGTTGCCGTGCTGGTCGCCGAGCACCTGGATTTCGATGTGCCGCGGGCTTTCGATGAACTTCTCGATGAACACGCGGTCGTCGCCGAACGAGGCGAGGCCCTCGCGCTTGGTCGCCTCGAAGCCTTCGCGGACGTCCTGCTCGCTGTACGCCAGCCGCATCCCCTTGCCGCCGCCGCCGGCGGAGGCCTTCATCATCACCGGATAGCCGATGTCGGTGGCGATCCGCACCGCCTCGTCGGTGTCGGCGATCTCGCCCAGGAAGCCGGGAACGACGTTGACCCCGGCCTGCTTGGCGAGCTTCTTCGATTCGATCTTGTCGCCCATCGCCGCGATCGCATTGGGCGGCGGGCCGACGAAGGCGATCCCCGCGTCGGCGCACGCCTTGGCGAAGCTCTCGCGCTCGGAAAGGAAGCCGTAGCCGGGATGGATGCAGTCCGCACCGGTCTCCTTGGCGGCGAGCAGGATCAGCTCGGCCTTGAGATAGGATTCCGCCGCGGGCGCCGGCCCGAGCCGGACGGCCTCGTCCGCCATCAGCACATGCGGCGCGCGCGCGTCGGCGTCCGAATAGACCGCGACGGTGGCGATCCCCATCTTCTTGGCGGTGCGGAACACACGACACGCGATCTCGCCACGATTGGCGACCAGGATTTTCTTGAACATCAGTCTCTGTCTCTCGTGACGAACCAAGCCAGCCAAACTCCACCAGTCAGAAACAGGAGAAAGCTGACCGGGAAGGCGAAGAACCGAAGGGCTCCGCTATGGGGTCGGTAGATCCCATCTGCGGGAGGAGCAGGGTCGCCCATCGTCGTGGCGAGCCATAGGAAGACGACCACCGCACCGCCAACGAGGCCATATGCCAAGCAGCCAAGTCTCGCCCTTGGCGATGGTGTAGGTCGATCGCGAAAGCTCACGGCGCCTCACACACCTCGTCACCCCGGGCTTGACCCGGGGTCGCGCTTCTTGCCGCGGTCGAAAGGCGGCGGGACCCCGGCTCAAGCCTGTCCTGAGCTTCGCCGAAGGGGCCGGGGTGACGGGTGGGGGCTTCCGCCGCCATCCCGCGTAGCCCCAGCTTGGCGAACAGCGCCCCATCCCGGTCGTCGCCCGCGTTCGCCGCGGTCAGCAGCTTGTCGCCGGTGAAGATCGAGTTCGCGCCCGCGAGGAAGCACAACGCCTGGGTCGCCTCCCCCATGCTTTCGCGGCCCGCGCTCAAACGCACCATGCTGCGCGGCATGGTGATGCGCGCCACCGCCACCGTCCGCACGAACTCGATGTCGTCGATCTTCGCCAGCGGCGTGTCGGCGAGCATGTCGCCCAGCACCGTGCCCTTGACCGGCACCAAAGCGTTGATCGGCACGCTCTCCGGCGGCTCGGGCATCGACGCGAGCGCGTGGAGGAAACCGACGCGGTCCTCTCGCGTCTCGCCCATTCCGACGATCCCGCCGCAGCAGGTCTTCATCCCCGCGGCGCGGACGTTGTCGAGCGTTTCCAGCCGGTCGGCGAAGGTGCGGGTGGTGATGACGTCGCCGTAGCGTTCGGGCGAGGTGTCGATATTGTGGTTGTAGTAATCGAGCCCCGCGTCGGCGAGTTGGCGCGCCTGATGCGGCTCCAGCATGCCCAAAGTCATGCAGGTCTCCAGCCCCATCGCGCGCACGCCCTGCACCATCGCCACCACCGCGGGCATGTCGCGGTCCTTGGGATTGCGCCACGCCGCGCCCATGCAGAAGCGGGTGGAGCCGTGATCCTTCGCCTGCGCCGCCGCCTGGAGGACGGCCTGCACGTCCATCAGCTTGGTCACCTTGACCCCGCTGTCGGCATGGACCGACTGCGCGCAATAGCCGCAATCCTCCGGGCAGCCGCCGGTCTTGATGCTGAGGAGGGTCGAGCGCTGGACGGCGACGGGGTCGTGGTGCTCGCGGTGGACCGTGGCGGCGCGGAAGATTAGTTCGGTGAACGGGAGGTCGAACAGCGCGGCGATGTCTGCGCGGGTCCACTCCTGAAGCCCCTCCCCTTCAGGGGAGGGGCTTGCCTGCATCACGGCCATCACTCCGCCGCCTCCGCAATCTCGTCGCCTTCCGGCGGCATGTTGTGGCCCAGCAGCCGCAGCACATCCTCCGCCGCCTTGATCAGGTTCGTGCCCGGCCCGAAGATCGCCTGCACCCCCGCGTCGTAGAGCGCCTGATAGTCCTGCGCCGGGATCACCCCGCCGGCGATCACCTTGATGTCCGGCCGGCCGGCGTCGCGCAGGTGGCCGATCAGCTCGGGGATCAGCGTCTTGTGCCCCGCCGCCAGCGACGAGGCGCCGACCACGTCGACATCCTCCTCCAATGCCACCGCCGCGGCTTCCTTGGGCGTCTGGAACAGCGGCCCCGCGACCACCTCGAAGCCCAGGTCGCCGAACATGCTCGACACCAGATTGGCGCCGCGATCGTGGCCGTCCTGCCCCATCTTGGCGACGAACATGCGAGGCTTGCGGCCCAGTCGCCGCTCGGTCGCCTCGACGCCGCGGAGCAGCCGCGCCCAGCGCTCGTCCTCGGTATAGGCGCCGCCATAGATGCCCTTCACCGGGGTGGGATGCGTGCCGTAGCGGCCGAACACCGCCTCCATCGCGCTGCTGATCTCACCCAAAGTCGCGCGCCGGCGGGCGCATTCCACCGCCAGTTCGAGCAGGTTGCCGCTGCCCCGCGCGCCCTCGGTGAGCGCATCCAGCGCCGCGTGGCACGCCGCCTCGTTGCGCTCGGCCTTCACCTTCTGGATGCGGCGGATCTGCGCCTCGCGCACCGCGACATTGTCGACGTCGAGGATCTCGATCGGATCCTCCTTGTCCTTGCGGTACTTGTTGACCCCGACCACGACCTCCTCGCCGCGGTCGATCCGCGCCGCGCGGGCGGCGGAGGCTTCCTCGATCATCGCCTTGGGCCAGCCGGCGGCGACCGCCTTGGCCATCCCGCCCTCGGCCTCGACGCGCTCGATGATCTCCCAGGCGTGGTCGACCAGCCCCTTAGTCAGCGCCTCGACGTAATAGCTGCCGCCGAGCGGATCGACGACGTTGCACATGCCGGTCTCCTCCTGGATGACCAGCTGCGTGTTGCGCGCGATCCGGGCGGAGAAGTCGGTCGGCAGCGCGATCGCTTCGTCGAGCGCGTTGGTATGGAGGCTCTGGGTGCCGCCCAGCATCGCCGCCATCGCCTCGATCGTGGTGCGCATGACGTTGTTGTAGGGGTCCTTCTCGGTGAGGCTGACTCCGCTGGTCTGGCAGTGGGTGCGCAGCATCTTCGAGCGCTCGTCCTGCGCGCCGAGCTGCGTCATCACCCGATGCCACAGCACGCGCGCGGCGCGCAGCTTGGCGACCTCCATGAAGAAGTTCATGCCGATCGCGAAGAAGAAGCTCAGCCGCCCGGCGAATTTGTCGATGTCCAGTCCCGAAGCGACGCCGTATTTCACATACTCCATGCCGTCGGCGATGGTGAAGGCCAGCTCCTGCACCTGCGTGGCGCCGGCCTCCTGCATGTGATAGCCGGAGATCGAGATGCTGTTGAACTTGGGCATCTCGCGGCTGGTGTAGCCGAAGATGTCCGAGATGATCCGCATGCTCGGCTCGGGCGGGTAGATATAGGTGTTGCGGACCATGAACTCCTTGAGGATGTCGTTCTGGATGGTCCCGTCGAGCAGCTTGCGGTCGACGCCCTGCTCCTCGCCCGCGACGATGAAGAAGGCGAGGATCGGGATCACCGCGCCGTTCATCGTCATCGAGACCGACATCTGGTCGAGCGGGATGCCGTCGAACAGGATCTTCATGTCGTCGATCGTGTCGATCGCGACGCCCGCCTTGCCGACGTCGCCGGTGACGCGCGGATGGTCGCT
>NZ_JBELLZ010000105.1:0-9741 GCF_042096255.1 Sphingomonas sp.
GGAACTGGCCGAACAGGTCGAGGCGATGGGTTGACCAATCCTCCCCTGCAAGGGGAGGTGGCGCGCGCGGAGCGCGGGACGGAGGGGTGTCCCGCCCTCGATAGCGCGACACCCCTCCGTCAGTCCTGCGGCCTGACACCTCCCCTTGCAGGGGAGGACAAGTCGGATGCTCGCTCCCCCTTGCCCCCGCCCCCCACAGCTGCAACCATCCCCCAAACAGCCGAGGGGATCGCCACATGCGCCTGCGCCGGACCGTGACCATCGTGGCACTCGCCACCCTCCTGCCCGGCCCTGCCGCGCTGACCGCGACCACCCCGCCGCTCCGGCCCCTGCCCCGCCCCGAGCCGAACTCCCCGGTGCACTGCAAGGTGACGCCGATGTCGGAGCAGGCGCACATCGTCACCACCGCCCGGCACCGCCAGACGCACATCGCACCGGGTGCGCCGCCCCCGCCTCCACCACCGCCGCCACCCGCACCTCCACCCCCTCCGATGGTCACCGCGCCGGTTCCGCCCCCTGCGGCAATGGCGCAATCGGCGGACATGGTGGTCTCCGGCCAGCGTGCGCCCGGCCCGGTCGGCTCCCCCGGCAACACCGAGCGCTACGATGGCAAGCCGGTGGCCAACGTCCAGGATGTCGCCGCCGCGCCGGTCTCCACCTTCTCCGTGGACGTGGACACCGGCGCCTATGCCAACGTCCGCCGCTTCCTGAAGCAGGGCCAGCCGGTGCCTGCCGAGGCGGTTCGCACCGAGGAGCTGGTCAACTATTTCCGCTACGATTACCCGCGCCCCAGCGACCCGGCGGTGCCGTTCAGCGTCACCACCGATGTCGCCACCACGCCGTGGAACCCGGACACGCGGCTGATCCGCATCGGCCTGCGCGGCTATGATCTCGACACCACGACGCGCCCGCCCGCCAACCTCGTCTTCCTGGTCGACACCTCCGGCTCGATGCAGAGCGACGACAAGCTTCCACTGGTGAAATCCGCTCTCCGCGGCCTCGCCGACCAGCTGCGGCCGGACGACCGCGTGTCGATCGTCGCTTATGCGGGCAGCGCCGGCATCGTCCTCGAACCCACGTCGGAGAAGCGCTACGTCGATGCCGCACTCGCCTGCCTGGAGGCGGGCGGCTCCACCGCCGGCGGCCAGGGTATCGAGTTCGCCTATGCCACCGCCCGCGCGCACTTCCGCAAGGGTGCGGTCAACCGCATCTTTCTCGCCACCGACGGCGACTTCAACGTCGGCATCAGCGACAACAGCGCGCTGGAGGCACTGGTGAAGCGCAATCGCGATTACGGGATCACCCTCACCACGCTCGGCTTCGGCACGGGCAATTACAACGAGGCGATGATGGAGCGGATCGCCGATGTCGGCAACGGCAACTATGCCTATGTCGACACCGCGATGGAGGCCAAGAAGGTGCTGGAGGACGAGCTTTCCGCCACGCTCGTCACCATCGCCAAGGACGTCAAGGTGCAGGTGGAGTTCAACCCCGCCGCCATCCGCCAGTATCGCCTGATCGGCTATGAGAACCGCGCCCTGCGCGAGGAGGACTTCCGCAACGATGCGGTGGACGCGGGCGACATCGGCGCCGGCCACCAGGTCACCGCGCTCTACGAAGTCGCGCCGGCGGGCTCGCCCGGCTGGACCAGCGAACGCCGCTATCCCGAGAACCGTCCCGCCGCCAAGGGTTCGCCCGGCGGTGAGGCCGCCTTCGTGCGCCTCCGCTTCAAGCTGCCCGACGGCACCACCTCGCGCGAGATCAGCCGGCCGATCCCGGCGGCCGCGCTCCGCGACGCGCGCGCACCGGCGGGCGACATGGCGTTCGCGGTGGCGGTCGCCGCTTATGGCCAGAAGCTGCGCGGCGACCCCCAACTCGGCCGCTTCGGCTTCGCCGACGCACAGCGGCTCGCCGGATCGCCGCAGGGCTATTGGCGGCACGAGTTCGTGGAGCTGGCCGGCCTCGCCGCAAGGGGCGCGCCGGCCGAATAGCCGGTCAGCCCAACGCCTTCTTGAGCAGGTCGTTGACGACCTGCGGGTTGGCCTTGCCGCCCATCGCCTTCATCGTCTGTCCGACGAAGAAGCCGAACAGCGCCACCTTGCCGCCGCGATACTGTTCCAGCTGGTTGGGGTTCTTGGCCAGCACCTCGGCGATCACCGCCTCGATCGCACCGGTGTCGCTGGTCTGCTTGAGCCCGCGCTCCTCGACGATCTTGCCCGGCGCGTCGCCCGTCTCCAGCATCGCCTCGAACACCTGTTTGGCGAGGCTGCCCGAGAGCGTGCCATCGGCGACCAGCGCGAGCAGCTCGGCCGCCTGCCCCGGCATCACCGGGCTGTCCTCGATCGACTTGCCGAGACGGTTGAGCGCGCCGAACAGCTCGCCCGTCACCCAGTTCGAGGCCGCCTTGCCCTCCGCACCCGCATCCAGCAATGCGTCGAACCAGCGCGCGCTCTCCACCTCGGCGGTCAGCACCTCGGCGTTATAGGCGCTGATCCCCAGCCCCTCGTAGCGCTTGCGCTTGGCATCGGGCAGCTCGGGCAGCGAGGCGCGGCACTCGTCGAGGAAGGCGTCGTCAAGCTCCAGCGGGAGCAGGTCGGGATCGGGGAAGTAGCGGTAATCGTGCGCATCCTCCTTGGAGCGCATCGAGCGGGTGGTGCCGGTGTCCGGGTTGAACAGCCGCGTCTCCTGGACGATCGTGCCGCCCTCCTCCAGCACCTCGACCTGGCGGTTCGCCTCATGCTCGATCGCCGCCATGACGAAGCGGACCGAGTTGACGTTCTTGGTCTCGGTGCGCATGCCCAGCGGCGCGCCGGGCCGCCGCACGCTGACGTTCACGTCCGCGCGCATGGAGCCTTCCTCCATGTTGCCGTCGCAACTGCCCACATAACGCAGAATCGCGCGCAGCTTGCGCAGGTATGCGCCCGCTTCCGCTGGGGATCGCATATCCGGCCGGCTAACGATCTCCATCAGCGCCACACCCGATCGGTTAAGGTCGACATAGCTCATCGTCGGATGCTGGTCGTGCATCAGCTTGCCGGCGTCCTGCTCGACATGGATGCGCTCGACGCCGATGCGGCGGGTCTCCTCGCCAACCTCGATCTCCACCGCGCCTTCGCCGACGAGCGGATGGTAGAGCTGGCTGATCTGATAGCCCTGGGGAAGATCGGCGTAGAAATAGTTCTTACGGTCGAACCGGCTCCACCGATTGATCTGCGCGTCGATCGCCATGCCGGTGCGCACTGCCTGGCGGATGCACTCGCGGTTCGGCACGGGCAGCATGCCGGGCATCGCCGCATCGACCAGGCTGACCTGGCTGTTCGGCTCCGCACCAAAGGCCGTGGCGGCGCCGGAGAAGAGCTTGGCGTTGGAGGTGACCTGGGCGTGGACCTCCAAGCCGATCACGACCTCCCACTCGCCGGTGGCGCCCTGGATGCGGAACGGGGTGGATGCGTCAGCCATGGTCTGTCTCGGGGATAATGAGGGTGAGGTCGGGGAAGTGCCGACGGTAGAGCTGCGTGTCACGCGTCAACAGCGGCACACCTAACGTGACAGCATGGGCGCCGATGAAGAAGTCCGGCAAAGGCCGCCTGCGCTCTCCATCGGGACGCTGCCGAGCGGCCGCCGCGAACCGATGCCCAGCGAGGAACGCCGCCTCCAACTCGATCGGTTCAATCGTGAGTTCGAGAAGGCCAAGCGCCATGGTGAGCATGGAAACGTCCGCATAGTCGCGGCTGAGTTCGGCGACGGTGATCGCATTGATGACGATATCACCCTCGCCCCTGGCTTCGGCAAGCCGGTCCGACGACCATGGCTCCCAGACGGGATCGTCCTGAAGCACGTCGAGGATCACGTTGGTATCGGCGAAGATCACCAGTCCTCACGCCGGTGCGGGCGGATGAAGTCCATATATTCGTCGGTTGTTGCAAAGCCGGTCTTGAGCGTACCACGAACCGCCTCGATCCCGGCCCGCATCCGCGCCCGCCGCTGCTCGGGCGTCTCCGCTTCCTCGCGACGACGGATCACGATGTCGCCTTGCTCGTTCATGCCCACCGTCACCTCGCCACCTGGCACCAGACCGGCGCGATCGCGCAGGACCTTGGGAATCAGCACCTGACCCTTGCTGGTCATGTTGCCGTCGTTCGCGTCGGTAATCGGGGCATGCATGTTCATGACGCTCTCCAGTGTTACCTGAGGTAACACCCAGACGCGATGGCGTCTACCACCACCGCTCCGGCCGCGCCACGAAGTCTGCGCGCTCCTCCAGCGCCAGCGCCGCATCCAGCACGCTCTGTTCGTCGAGCGGGCGGCCGATGACCTGGAGGCCGAGCGGCAGGCCGGCACCGTCCAGCCCGCCCGGCACGCTCATCGCCGGCAGGCCGGCGAGCGAGGAGGGTACGGTGAACACGTCGTTGAGGTACATCGCGAGCGGATCGTCCGCCTTCTCGCCCAGCCCGAACGCCGCCGAGGGCGCGGTCGGGGTCAGCAGCACGTCGCACGTCTCGAACGCCCGCTCGAAGTCGCGCGCGATCAGGGTGCGGACCTTGGATGCCTGGGTGAAATAGGCGTCGTAGAAGCCCGCGGACAGCACATAGGTGCCGATCAGGATGCGCCGCTTCACCTCGTCGCCGAAGCCGGCGGCGCGGGTCGCGGCATACATCGCCTGGAGGTTCGCACCCTCGGGCAGTTCGCGCTGGCCGTAGCGGACGCCGTCATAGCGCGCGAGGTTGGACGAGGCCTCGGCCGGCGCGATGATGTAGTAGGCCGGCAAGGCGTATTTGGTGTGGGGCAACGAAACCTCCACCACCTCGGCGCCGGCATCCTTCACCCAGGCGATGCCCTGCTGCCACAAGGCCTCGATCTCGGTCGGCATGTTCTCGACGCGATATTCGCGCGGGATGCCGACGCGCTTGCCCTTGAGCGACGCGTTTAGCCCCTGTTCCCAGGCGGGAACCGGCAGGTCCAGCGAGGTCGCGTCCTTGGCGTCGAAGCCGGCCATCGCCTCCAGCAGGATCGCGCAGTCGCGCACGTCGCGCGCCATCGGCCCGGCCTGGTCGAGCGACGAGGCGAAGGCGATCGTGCCCCAGCGCGAGCAGCGGCCGTAGGTTGGCTTGATCCCGCTGATGCCGGTGAAGGCCGCTGGCTGGCGAATCGAGCCGCCGGTGTCGGTGCCGGTCGCGCCCGGACACAGCCGCGCCGCCACCGCCGCCGACGATCCGCCAGAGGAGCCGCCCGGCGCGAGCGGCGCGTTGCCGCCGTCGTTGCGCTTCCAAGGGCTGATCACGTTGCCGAAGGCGGAGGTCTCGTTGGACGAGCCCATGGCGAACTGGTCCATGTTGAGCTTGCCCAGCATGCCCGCGCCCGCATCCCACAGGTTCTGCGACACGGTGGACTCATACTGCGGGGTGAAGCCTTCCAGGATGTGGCTCGCCGCGGTGGCAGCCACGCCCTTGGTGCAGAACAGGTCCTTCATGCCGATCGGTACGCCCGCGAGCGGCTTCGGCGCCTCGCCCGCGGCGCGCGCCGCATCGGCGGCATCGGCAGCGGCAAGCGCATGCTCGGGGGTTTCGACCAGGAAGGCATTGAGCGGCTTGGCAGCTGCAACCGCATCGACGAAGGCCTGTGCCACCTCGCGCGCGGAAAAGGCGCCGTCGCGAACGCCGTCACGGATCTGGCGAACGCCGAGATCGGTAAGGTCAGTCATTCGATCACCTTGGGAACGGCGAAGAAGCCGTGCTCGGCCTTGGGCGCGTTGGCGAGCACCGCATCGCGGATGCCGCCGTCGGTCACCACGTCGTCGCGCAGGCGCAGGTGGTTGGGGATCACCGCGGTCATCGGCTCGACGCCGGCGGTTTCGACCTCGCCGAGCTGCTCGACCCAGCCGAGGATGTTGTTGAGTTCGGGAACGAGCCGCTCGGCGGCGGCATCGTCGATGGCGATGCGCGCTAGGCTCGCAACCTTGCGGACAGTGGCAATGTCAACGGACATGGCCGCGCCGCTACCCGCCGGTTGCGCGAACCGCAAGGCTGATGCAGGGGATCGCGCTTGCAGCAGCGGCGTGTTTGCTGCACCGCACAATGGATGCACGGGTGGCGCGCAAGTTCCTTTATGTCGTCGCGGCGCTGATCGTGCTTTCGATCGCCGCGGCCTTTGCCTATCGTATCTGGGGCGCGGAGCTGATGCGGATGGCGCTGGTGCCCACCGCACGTTTCGATGCCGCGCCGCGCGCCTCCGCCGCCAGCTACGCATCACCGCGGATGTGGTTCGCCCGGCCGGACATCGCGAACAATCCGGCCCTGTGGCTGCCGCAGGGCGTCACCGCCACGCGCCGCCCTCCCGCCGCGGTATTCTTCATCCACCCGACTTCGTACATCGACCGGGCCCGCTGGAACGCCACGCTGGACGATCCGGACACCAACGCGCGTGCCGCCATCTTCCTGCGCGGGCAGGCGAGCGCCTTTTCGGCCGCGGGCGAGATCTGGGCGCCGCGCTACCGCCAGGCGACGTTCGGCGCCTTCCTGACCAGCCTTGCAGATGCCGAGCGTGCGCTGAGTCTCGCTTATGGCGACGTTCAGGTCGCATTCGACGCGTTCCTCGCGCAGATCGGTCCGGACCGTCCGATCATCCTGGCCGGACACAGCCAGGGCGCGCTCCACCTCACCCACCTGCTCAAGGACAGGGTCGCGGGAACGCCGCTCGCCCGCCGCATCGTCGCAGCCTATGTGGTCGGCTGGCCGGTGTCCCAGGTGACCGACCTCGCTGCGCTGGGTCTACCGGAGTGCACTCATGCCGATCAGTCAGGATGCCTGCTCTCGTGGCAGACGTTCGCCGAGCCTGCTGATCCCGCGCTGATCGTCGATACTTATGATCGCACCACCGGCTTTGACGGACGCCCGCGCCGTGGAACGCCGTTCGTCTGCACCAATCCGCTGACCGGCACGCCCGGTGCAGCCGCTGCGGCGCAGGCGAACCTCGGCACGCTCTATCCGTCTGCCGACCTCCGCTCCGCCACCATGCTGCCGGGACGCGTGCCCGCACGGTGCGGAAAGCGCGGGCTGCTGATGATCGGGGCCGCGCCGGATGTCGGGCCCTTCGTCCTTCCGGGCAACAACTACCACGTCTACGACTACAGCCTGTTCTGGGCGAATGTGCGTGCCGACGCTCTGCGCCGCCTGGCGGCGTTCCAGCAACGGTGATCACCACGCGCCCCGCCGAGTTTCGCAAGGTGCTGCCCGAGGGTGGGCGCCTGCTGGGGCTCGACGTCGGTACCAAGACGATCGGGACGGCTTTGTGCGATGCCGGCTGGAGCTTCGCTTCGCCGGCAATCCTGGTCCGCCGTTCCAAATTCTCCAAAGACAAGGCGACGCTTGCGGAACTGCTCTCGGCACAGCAGGTCGTCGGGCTGGTGATCGGCCTGCCGCTCAACCTCGACGGCACCGAAAGTCCACGGAGCCAGTCGACGCGCGCTTTCGCCCGAAACGTCGCGGATCTCGCGCCCGTGCTGCTGTGGGATGAGCGATGGTCCACCCAGGCGGTAACCCGCACTCTCATCGAACAGGATGCGAGCAGGGCCCGGCGTGCCGAATTGGTGGACAAGATGGCGGCGGCCTACATTCTTCAAGGCGCTATCGATGCACTCGTCGCGATCTGACCGCTGCCGCGACGTTCGCGGTGCACGTGATCTTGCTCGCATCTTACGTGCGACTTAGCCCCTTGAAAGACCGGAACTTTCGGGCAGATTAAACGTATGTGCTGAATAAATGTTGGTCGGAGGAAGGCGCGGAGATGCACCGATCAGAGGCAAAAGGGCATTCTGACCTCGATCTTGAGAGGCTGAAAAGGGAGATCGACGAGTTCGCTCATATGCTCGGCCTGACTGTGGCGGACAGCGCGCGTTCGCAGACGGTTTCGTGCGAACAAGCCGCTCCCACCCGAGCGACAGTGTCCGGAGCAACGGCGATGCCCGCCAGTCGCGATTCGGAGCGGTTGACCACCGTGCTCGCATGGATCAAGGCGCGAACGAACCGGAACCAGGTCTTCGGCGACGAGCTCTTCGCGGAGCCCGCGTGGGACATATTGCTCGATCTCTATGCCAACTTTCGCCTAAACCGGACGGTGACAATCGGAGACCTGTGCGTCGCCTCGCGCGCGCCAATGTCCACCGCACTGCGCTGGCTCGGGCTTTTGGAACGCAGGAAACTCGTGAGCCGCACGGCAGACCCGCTTGACCGACGCCGTGCGTTCATCACGCTCACGGACGAAGGCCGTGCCAAGATGGAAAAGACGCTCGACTCCACGACTGACAGCAACAGCAAGCTCGGGCTGGGTCAACTTCGTCTAGTCAAGTAGGTCGATCACCTGCTGCACATAAGCGCCAGCGAGGGCGAACCGATCAGCCTCGTCGGGAGCATGCATCGGCAACACCTCGTCCAGGCAGTGCAGGACACGTTTCAGCAACGCCACGCACTCGCCCGCGCTCGCCGGCGGGATATCGTCGATTTCGCTCATCGATCGATCAACTGCGTTGCGCTGCGGTACGTTCCATCCATTTCGGATGAATGCCCCGGACGTCGGGTGTCGTCGTCCCAGCGTCATCAGATAACCAATATGTTCTTGCAAACAGAGCAACAATCCGTAGCAGCAGGCGCGTGCCTGCCCGCTGCACAGCGGCTTGGGATCGGTGCGACATCGTGGATAGGCGCACAGCACGGGCGCGACTGTTTGCGTCGCTTATGTCAGACTTTACTGCGTGAGTGCCACCGGTGTCTTAAGGAACAATAATTCCCCGGCCACGCTCCTGACGGTGATCTCGAACGATAGTCGCGACACGCCTCGATCGTCTCTGCCGCTACGATATGAACTGTGTTTGGAAATCCAGTGTTTCCTCGGGTGATCGCTGCCGTATGCGGTAGCTGCCGGGTCCGCCAGCTTGCCAGCCGGCCTGCTCCCTACTAACCGCCAGCCCCGATGCCCGCGTCGGACCACCGCCCTGCCAGCATGATCGAAGGCGGCGCCGTCTTTCCTCATCGGCACCTGCTCGGCATCGATGGATTGCAGCCGCATGAGATCATGTTCCTGCTGGACGAAGCGGAAACCTGGATCGCCGTCGCCGGCGCGCGCGAGGCACCGGACAAGAGGCTGGACGGCCTCACGCAGATCAACGCCTTTTTCGAGAACTCGACACGAACACTGCTGAGCTTTGAGATTGCGGGCAAGCGCCTGGGCGCCGACGTGGTCAACATGCACGCGGCGCAGTCCAGCGTGAAGAAGGGCGAGACGCTGATCGATACGGCGATGACGCTGAATGCGATGCGGGCGGACGTGATCGTGATCCGCCACATGGCAAGCGGCGCGGTCGCGCTGATCGCCGACAAGGTGGATTGCCCAGTGCTCAACGCCGGAGACGGGCGGCACGAGCATCCTACCCAGGCCCTGCTCGACGCGCTGACCATCCGGCGGCGGCGTGGCGCAATCGCCGGGCAGCGGGTGGTGATCTGCGGCGACGTGCTCCACAGCCGTGTCGCGCGCTCGAATGTGCTCGCGCTGACCGCGCTGGCCGCTGAGGTCCGCGTCTGCGCGCCCTCCACGCTGATGCCGCCACAGGTCGAGCGGCTGGGCGTAACCGCCTTCACCGATTTCGACGCCGCGCTGGAAGGAGCCGACGTCGTGATGATGCTCCGGGTCCAGAACGAGCGGATGGCGGGCGGCTACATCCCCTCCCCGCGCGAGTTCCATCTCCAATAC
>NZ_JBELLZ010000106.1:0-9381 GCF_042096255.1 Sphingomonas sp.
AGCGTCATCGTCCCGGTACTCGCGTACAGGATGTCGTCGTGCCCGCTTCCGATGATCCGTTCGAAGCCGATGATATAGCCCACCGTTGATCCGTTGCCGGGCTTGCTGCTGAAGGTCATCTCGACGGCGCGGGTCATGCCGGACAGATCAAGCGTGTCGCTGCCGCGGTCTCCGTTCAGCTGGCTGGCCTTGGCGATCACCCGGATAGTGTCGTCGCCGCGGCCGCCGTCGAAGATGCTCCCTTGAGCGTTGACCAGAAGCGTGTCGTTGCCGTCCTCGCCATACAGGCTTGCGCCCGTGCCGGCGGCGACCAGCCGATCGTCTCCATCGCCGCCGTTGAACGAGAATCCGCCGACGATGATGCGGTCGGCCCACTCCGTGCCGGTGATCGCGGTGGCGCTTTCGAAGCCGGTGATCGTGCCGCCGCCGATCGTCACGGTAGCGCCGGCGGTCAGACCCGTCAGGTCCGCGAACACCGCGCGCGTCGCGCCGGCGAGGCTTAGTGTGAGGTGGTCGCGCCCCGCGCCGCCATCGGCGCTGTCGCCGAAGCCGATCGAGACCAGGTCGTTGCCGGCGCCAGCTTCCACCCGGTCGCGCTCCGTGCCGGTGTCCAGCTGGAGATGCGGATCCTTGAAGGTCTCGATCCGCGCGGCGGTGCCGATACTGTCGCCCGACTTGCCACCGATGAGCACGTCCGAGCCGGCGCCGCCCGCCAGCAGGTTGCGGATCGAACCGCCGGTCAGCGTATCGTCGCCCGTGCCACCGTCCAGCTCAATTTCGTAGCTCGTCGGCTTGCGCGTGGTCGCGGTGATGATGTCGTTCCCGCCGCCGCCTTCTGCCCGTTCGGTGCTGACGATCACGTCATCACCATCGCCGCCATAAGAGGACTCCGCACCCGACAGCCGGTCGTTCCCCCCATCCCCATACAAAGCGTAACTGGTCGCGCGCGTTTCCAGAACGTCGTCGCCATCCCCGCCGTGAATCGATCCGGCGGACGCGCTCACCACATGGTCGTCGCCGGCACCCGCATAGATGCTGACGGACTCGTGATCGCCGGTGATCGTGCCGACCAGAATCTCGTCGTCGAACTCGGTTGCGCGCAGCTTCGACAGGCGTTCCACGTTCGCGATCGTGGTGGAGCCCCAGGACAGGGCGATGCCCGCGACCAGCGCTTCAAGGTCCAGCGTCAGCCCGGCGCGCTCGTGGATCAGGCTGAGGATCAGTTCGTCCGTCCCGTCGCCGCCATCGATTGTGTCGCCCGTACCTGCGACGATGAAGTCGTCACCTGCGCCTCCATTCAGGCTGTCACGCGCCTTGGCATTGTCCAGCTGTACGGCAGTCCATTCCCAATCCTGAACGGAAACGCGATCGACCGCCTCGGAGAACAGGATGTCGTCTCCCTCGCCCCCGTCGATCGCGTCGGCGCCGGCACCACCCATGATGATGTCGTCGCCACCACGTCCGCCCAGCGTGTCATTGCCGCCCATCCCCTCGATCAGATCCGCCGCTGCGGTGCCGAGGTAGACGTCGGCCGCCTCGCTTCCCTCGTATTTCATGAATACCGTGCCCCCGTGGCTCCCATGCCCGAAGCATCCCCTTGCATGCCGGCACGAAAGCGCAAGATCAATTCTATTGACACGAATGTCAGTAGCGACCATAGTCGTGTCCGTACCGGATGGAGTCTTCCCCATGGCCAAGCTTCCCCCGTTTCCCGGCACGTCGGGTCGCCGCGACTGGCGCACCGCCTTTGACGCGATCCGCAAGCTGCTGGCGAACGGTGACGACACCGCGCAGGTGTTCCGCATCATGCGGGCGCTCAACGTCGGCAACAGCCCGGAGAATTTCGCCAGGCTGATCGCCACGGAGGAGGGCGGACGGATCGCTTATGACCGCGTGGAGCTCGCGCGGGCGTTCTCCGATCCGGCGTTCGTGGCCAGCTTTGCGCCGGGCACGGTCGGCGCGGCCTATCGCGATTTCCTGGAGAGCACCGGCTATTCCGCCGACGGACTGGTCGAGGTGTCGAAGCTGGCGCCCGACGAGACCGATATGGCGCACCCTTACGCCTGGTTCGGCCGCCGTGTGCGCGACACGCATGACATCTGGCATGTGCTGACCGGCTACAAGGCGGACGAGCATCTCGGCGAGGCGTGTCTGGTCGCCTTCAGCTACGCGCAGGTCGGCGGGCTCGGCTGGGCGCTGATCGCCTCGGCGGCGAGCCTGAAGAGCCTGCGCGAGACCAAGGGTACCCTGTTCGCCAAGGCGGTATGGGAAGGCTATCGCCACGGTCGCGCCGCGCGCTGGATCTCGGGCGAGGATTACCTCACCCTGCTTCACGAGCCGATCGAGGCGGCGCGCCGCCGGCTCGGCATCCGCGAGCCGGTGCTGTATCGCCGTGCGCAAGCTGAACTGGGCGAGGAGCTGGCCTCCTACATGAAGGCGGAGCGCCAGCAGCCGCTCGCCGCCTGAGCTCAGTCGGGCGAATATTCGGTCGATCCGGCAGGGTTGTAATAGGGATCGTCGGTCCGCGTGAAGCTGCCGTCCGGCATCTCAAGCACGCGCGCACCGCCATGGATCGATCCCTGCACGGTCTGTCCGGCGGGATTGGTCCAGGTCGTCTCCTCGCGGATCGAACGGACGTTCGACTCATGGATGCGGTCGTTCGTCGCCGCGGTGGAGGCGGCGGTCCGGGCATAGATCGCATTGGTCTCGGCATTGCCGCGCGCGCGGATCGCGGCGCGGTCGGCGGCGCCCTTGGCATTGATCTCGGCCATGCGCGCATTGTGCCAGGAGGAGATGGCGGCGCTCTGCTGCGCCGCGAAGCGGTTCACCGCATCCATGCCGCGCCGGCCGATCGCCTGGACGTATTCGGGGTTGCCCTTGAACGAGCCGCGGATGCGGTCCGCGCGCGCCCGGTCCAGCTGCCCTGCCGGGGCGCGATAGGCGCTGACATAGCCGGCAGTGCCGCCCGCGCCGCTCAGCGAGACGACCGCCATCAGCTGTTCCTCCACCGGCCGCCCGCCGACCGCATAGCTGAGCGTCATCTCCCCCACTTCGGTGCGATAGCCGTTGCGATCGGAACGGCGTGCCTCCGCCGTCAGATCCTGCCGATCGCGATAGCCGATCATGCGTGCGCCCGGGCGCATCGCCTGCGCGACGCTGTCGAGGAACTGCCGCGCCGAGGCGATGCCGGCGACAGGGCAGGGGTTCATCGGGATCGCGGCGGAAGGCATCTGCCAGCCGAAGCCCGGCATCAGCTCCAGTGCCTCGACGCCGTCGGGCGCCACCGCGCGCCACTGGAACTTCATGCGATTCGTCGCGCAACTGGTGCTGTCGTCCCAATTGATCCCGCCTTCGACCCGCCAGTCGGCAGGCACCGACGCGCGCGCGGCGATCATCGGCTGGCCGAAACCCGTCCGGTCGACCACCTCGACGGTGCGGAAGGCGGTGGCCGGCGCGGTGCCGTCTCTGGCGGCACGCGCCGCTTGTCGCGCAGCGGGTGCGGACGCCTGCTCCTGGCTCGCCACCGCATCGCTGCACCCCGCCAGCATCAGCACCGCCGCCATCGTGATCCGCATAACCGTTCTCCCCGTGTCCTGCCTTCGTAAGCGGCGGATCACGGGAAAGCGGGTCCCTTCGCGTCCATCCTCACATCGCCTAAGGGCCGCCTGATGCTCGCGCGCCTGGTCCTCACCGATGTCCGCAACCATGCGGCGCTGACGCTGGAGGGATCGCCGGGGCTGATCGCGATCGCGGGGCCGAACGGCGCGGGCAAGACCAACGTGCTGGAGGCGATCTCGCTGCTCGCCCCCGGTCGGGGCCTGCGCCGCGCCGTTCTGTCGGCGGTGGCGCGCAGCGACGGGCCCGGCGGGTTCGGCATCGCCGCGACTTTGGCCGATGGCGTCACGCTTTCCACCGGCGCCGCGGCGGATGCGCCCGAACGGCGGGTGGTAAAGGTCAACGGCGCCGCCGCCGGTGCCAACACGCTCGCCGACTATCTGTCGGTGCTCTGGCTCACCCCGGCGATGGATCGGCTGTTCGTCGAGCCCGCCTCGGAGCGGCGGCGCTTCGTCGACCGGCTCACCCTCGCGCTCGCCCCCGCGCATGCGGGTGTCGCCACCCGCTACGAGGCGGCGATGCGCGATCGCAACCGGCTGCTCGCCGAGGAGCGGCCCGACCCGCGCTGGCTCGACGCGCTGGAGGCGCGGATGGCGGCGGAGGGTGCGACGCTTGACGCCGCACGCCGCGACACGGTGGCGCTGCTCGGCGACCGGCTGGGCGACGAGGCGGATTTCCCGCGCGCCGCGCTCGCGCTCGACCGCGATCCGGTCGCGCCCGAAGCCTTCGCCCGCGCGCTCCGCGACGGCCGCGCCCGTGATGCCGCCGCCGGGCGCACGCTCGCCGGCCCGCATCGCGTCGACCTCCACGTCACCCATGTCGACAAGGCGATCGCCGCCGCCCAGGCCTCCACCGGCGAGCAGAAGGCGCTGCTGCTCGCGATCATCCTCGCGCATGCCGAGCTGGTCGCCGACCGCACCGGCCGCGCGCCGGTGCTGCTGCTCGACGAGGTCGCTGCGCATCTCGATCCCGATCGCCGCGCGGCGCTGTTCGCGCGGCTCGCCGGGCGCGGGCAGGTGTGGATGACGGGCACCGAGCCGGCGCTGTTCGACGCCGCGCCCGATCTGCAGCGCATCGCGCTCGGCTGAACGCCGGCTTTCGACGCGCACCAGCCTCCGTTCAGCGCCGCCCCGCCAAGGCGTGCACCAGGGGTGGGCTCGAAGGGAGACATGAGATGCTCGCAAGGACATTGATCGCCACACTGGCCCTCACCGCCACCGCCGCACCCGCGCTCGCGCAGGGACCATGGGACTGGACCGGCGGCCGCCCCGGCAGCCGCGACTATCGCCTCGCCGGCGCGGGCGTGCGGCTGCTGATTCCGGAGCTGCGCGCCACCAAACGCGGCCGCGCCTTCGTGATGCGCAACTTCGATCGCAACCGCGACGGCCTGGTCCAGCCGCGAGAGGCCGAGCTCGCCAACCGCGCCTTCATCGAGATCGCCGGCGCGCGCCGCGCCCGCTTCGACTGGGAGGTGTACGATCGCCGGCCGATGCTGCGCGCCCCTGCGCCGGTGCCGCCGCTCGCCCAAGCGCCGCGGCCCGGCCGTTGGGATCGCCGGGCGATGCGCGACTATGGCTTCCGCCAGACCGCGCGTGGCGCGACCATGACGCTGTCTGAAGCGGTGCTGTTCGCCACCGATAGTGCCACCCTGCGTCCCGGCGCGGTCGACAAGCTCCGTCCGCTCGCCGACTATCTCAGGGACAATGCCGGCGTGCGCGTCTCGATCGACGGCTACACCGACTCGCGTGGCTCCGACGCGTACAACAAGGGCCTGTCGCTGCGCCGCGCCGATGCGGTGCGCGCCGCCTTCGACGATCTCGGGGTTACCCGTGCGCGCTTCTCGGTGGACGGGCATGGCGAGGCGGATCCGGTCGCGCCCAACACCACCGCCGCGGGCATGCAGCAGAACCGCCGTGTCGAGGTGACCCTGCTCGGCCGCCGCGTCGAGGAATTCCGCGACTGAGCCTTCGGCTTGCACCGGCCGGTCCCCTGCTGTATTAGTGTAACAACACAGCAGGGGACCTGACATGCGTGCCTATGTTTTCGCAGCGCTTCTTCCGCTCGCCGCCTGCGGCAATATTGGCGGCGACGACCATGAGGGCGCCGGCGTCCAGCCGACCGGCTCGGGCACCAGCCGCAGCTTCGCCGTCAGCGACTTCACCGCCGTCGAACTCGCCGGGCCGGACAATGTCGACGTCCGCGTCGGCTCCGCGTTTTCGGTGCGCGCGGAAGGGGACGAGGCGCAGCTCGCCAAGCTCAGGATCGAGCGGATCGGCGATCGGCTGAAGGTCGGCCGGCAGCGGCGATCGGGCTTCAGCTGGAGCTCGGGCGATGGCGTGAAGGTTTTTGTCACCATGCCGCGGATCACCGCCGCCGAGCTTGCCGGCTCTGGCAACCTGTCGGTCGATCGCGCGGAGGGCGCTCGTTTCGTCGGTGACCTCGCCGGCTCGGGCAACCTGTCGGTCGGCATGCTGGCCGTCCGCGACGCGGAGCTGTCCATCGCCGGTTCGGGCAATGTCCGGGCCGTCGGCTCCACCGAGATGCTCAAGATCGACATCGCCGGCTCGGGCGATGTCGCCGCCGAGGGATTGACCGCGACCAGCGCCAGCGTGTCGATCGCCGGCTCGGGCAACGTCCGCGCCAGGGTGGACGGCGATGCCAAGGTCTCGATCATGGGATCGGGCGATGTCGATCTCGGCGATCGGGCGCGCTGTCAGACCAGCAAGATGGGCTCGGGCTCGGTGCGCTGCGGCCGCTGAACGCTTGCATGATTCCGCGCATCGATGCGACGACGCGTCCGATGCGCCAATTCCTCCTCCTTTCCGCTCTCGCCGCCGCGCCCGCCGCGGCGGACGACCGCAGCTTCGCGCTCGGCAGTTTCGATCGGGTGCGGGTGGAGGGGCCGTTCAAGGTCACCGTCACTACCGGCTCGCCGGGCGCGAAGGCGCGGGCGGACCGGGGCACGCTCGACCGGCTGTCGATCACCGCCAATGGCGGCACCCTGGTGGTGCGGATGGGCGGCGCCGGCTGGGCGGAGCAGCCGCGGCTCGCCAAGGCGACGGTGCCGGAGATCACCCTCTCGACTCCCCGCCTCGCCGCGATCGCGATCAGCGCCGGCGCCGAGGTGGCGGCAAGCACGATGAAGGGCCCGCGCGTCGATCTCACCGTCACCGGTCCGGGCACGCTCAAGGTTGCTCGGGTCGAGGCGGAGCAACTGGTCGGCACGCTGATCGGCGGCGGCGCGATGACGCTGGCGGGCAAGGCGGGCAATGCGCGCCTGTCGCTCAACGGCACCGGCACCATCGCCGCGCCCGAGCTGATCGCCGACAATGCCACGGTCCGGCTGGAAGGGCCGGGCGAGATCGCCACGCACGCGCGCTTCGCGGCGCAGGTCACCTCCACCGGGCTCGGCCGGGTAACGGTGGCGGGGTCGCCGAAGTGCACCGTGCGCGCGCCGGCGGGCGGGCCGGTGACGTGTGGGGTGGGCGACACCAACATCCGTTCGAACTGAAGTGTGTGTCCCCGCGGAGGCGGGGACCCGGACTGGGCTCCCGCCTTCGCGGGAGCACATCTGCCTCTCAGATCAGCGCCAGCGCCGCCAGCTTCCCCGCCAGCGCCGGCGGCAATGCGTCAAGCACCTCGCCCTCCGCCAGATCGCCCGGCGCCTCGTCCGCCTCCAGGTAGCGCCAGCCCTGGTGCGCGCGCTTGTGCCGTGCCGCGACCAGCCGCAGCGCCGGATCGAGCAGGATCGCCACGCGCCCGCCCTCCGCCTCACCGAAGCCCAGGATCGGCGAGCGCGCCACCAGCATGTGCTTGTGGATCCAGAATAGCGAGCCCCGGCCCGCCACTTCCTCGTGACGCTTGGGCAGGTAGCGCGTGGTGAGTGAGACGGGGCCGGCCTCCGCCCGCGCACGCAGGCGTTCGGCCAAGTGATCGACGCTCGTCACCCCGAACGCGACCTTGGTGAGATGCAGCATGGACACCCAGATGGGGAGCGTCAGCCGCCCAGGCCAGAGGCGGTGGCGAGACCGAGGAAGGCGAGGAAGCCGATCGAATCGGTGGTCATCGTCACGAAGATCGACGAGGCGACCGCGGGATCGGCGTTGAACCGGTCCAACGTCACCGGCACGAGCACCCCGGCTAACCCCGCGACCAGGATGTTGGTCATCATCGCGGCCGCGATCACCAGGCCCAAAGTGGCGCTGGAGAAGATCGCCGCCACGCCCACGCCGATGATGAGCGCGATGGTGGCACCGTTGAGCAGCGCCACGCGGATCTCGCGCACGATCGCGCGCGCGGTGTTCGATTCGGTCAGCTGGTTGGTGGCGATCGCGCGCACCGTCACCGCCAGCGTCTGGGTGCCGGCATTGCCGCCAACGCCCGCGACGATCGGCATCAGCGTGGCGAGCGCCACCATCCGCGCGATCGTCCCCTCGAATGCCGCGATGATCGAGGAGGCGACCAGCGCGGTGAACAGGTTTGCGATCAGCCAGCGGACGCGCGCCTTGTAGCTTTCGACGACGGGCTCGTTGATGTCGCCCTCGCCTGCGCCAGAGAGCAGCAGCGCATCCTCGCCCGCCTCCTGCTGGATGATGTGGACCACGTCGTCGACGGTGATCATCCCGACCAGCCGCCCCGATCCGTCCACCACCGCGGCGGAGATCAACGCATATTTCTGGAAGCGGAGCGCTACCTCTTCCTGGTCCATGTCGACCTCGATCAGCGTCTGCTCGCGCTGCATGACGTCGCCGATGGCGATGCTGCGCGGCGTACGCAGCAGCCAGGAGAGCGCACAAGTGCCGATCGGGCGGTGCGCCGGATCGACCACGAACACCTCCCAGAAGTCGGTGGTCAGGTCGTCGTGGCCGCGCAGGTAATCCAGCGTGTCGCCGACGGTCCAATGCTCGGGCACCGCGATCAGCTCGCGCTGCATCAGGCGGCCGGCGGATTCCTCAGGATAGGAGAGCGCTTCCTCGATCGCGGCGCGGTCGTCGGGCTCCATCTGACGGAGCACCGCGCGCTGGTCGTCGGCGTCGAGGTCCTCGATGATCGCCACCGCATCGTCGGTGTCGAGCTCGGAGGCGATGTCGGCGAGCTCGGTGGGGGACAAGGCCTCCAGCAATTGCTCGCGGACATAGTCGTTCATCTCGGCGAACACGTCGCCGTCGAGCAGGTCGGGGATCGCGGTCGCCAGCTCGGCGCGCCGGTCCTCGGGCGTCAGCTCGAACAGGTCGGCGATGTCGGCGGGGTGGAGCGGCTCCACCAGCGCGCGCACCCCCTCGCTGTCGCCGGCATCGGCCGCCTCCAGCACGCGGGAGACGAACTCGGGCTTGAGCCGGTCGTCCTCGTCCAGCTGGGTTTCCGCCTCGGCGTCGGCGTTGCGGAGTTCGGTCTCGCTCATGGGCGCCTCCTCCGGCCGGTTGAGCGGGCGCCTGTAACGCGGGCGTTGCGCTTGGTCCACACGCTCCCTAGGTCCGCGCCTTCACTCAGAGGAGCCGCAAATGGCCGATTATTCCACCCTGACGCTGACGCTGGATGGCGGAGACGTGACGATCAAGCTGCGGCCCGATCTCGCCCCCAACCATGTCGCGCGCATCGCCGAGCTCGCCAACGAAGGCTTCTACGACGGCGTACCGTTTCACCGCGTGATCCCCGGCTTCATGGCGCAGGGCGGAGACGGCGGTCGCGGCGACGGCACCGGCGGCTCGGACAAGCCCAATCTGAAGCAGGAGTTCAACAAGGAGCCGCACGTCCGCGGCGTCTGCT
>NZ_JBELLZ010000107.1:0-9516 GCF_042096255.1 Sphingomonas sp.
CGCGTCGCTGGCGGTGCTGGCCAAGGGCTATGACATCGGCTTCAACATCGATGCCGAGGAATCCGAGCGGCTGGAACTGTCGCTCGACCTGCTGGAGAGCCTGGCACTCAGCCATGCGCTGTCCGGCTGGAACGGGCTCGGGTTCGTCGTCCAGGGCTATGGCAAGCGCTGCCCGTTCGTGATCGACTGGATCGTCGATCTGGCGCGCCGGTCCGGGCGGCGGATCATGGTGCGGCTGGTCAAGGGCGCCTATTGGGATGCGGAGATTAAGCGCGCGCAGGTCGATGGGCTCGATGGGTTTCCGGTTTATACGCGCAAGCTGCACACCGATGTCGCCTACCTCGCCTGCGCGCGTAAGCTGCTGGAGGCGCGTGACGCGGTGTTCCCACAGTTCGCCACGCACAATGCACAGACGCTCGCCGCCATCTACCACCTCGCCGGGCCGGAGTTCACGATCGGCGACTGGGAGTACCAATGCCTGCACGGCATGGGCGAGCCGCTGTACGAGCAGGTCGTGCCCGCGAACAAGCTGAACCGGCCGTGCCGCATCTACGCGCCGGTGGGCACGCATGAGACCCTGCTCGCCTATCTCGTCCGCCGCCTGCTGGAGAACGGCGCCAACTCGTCCTTCGTCAACCGCATCGCCGACCCCGCGGTACCGATCGACGCCTTGATCGCCGATCCGGTGAACGAAGTGCTGGCGATGCCGCACCCGGGCGCGCAGCATGACGGCATCGCCGCGCCGGCGGCGCTCTATCCCGATCGTCGCAACTCGGACGGTATCGACCTCAGCAACGAGGATGCGATGGCGGCGCTGGTGCCCGCGCTGCTGGAGAGCACGCGGATCGACTGGACGGCGCAGCCGCAGGGTGGGGCGGGCACGCCGCGCCCAGTGCTCAACCCCGCTGACCACGTCGACCAGGTCGGCACCGTGTTCGAGAGTAGCGAGGCGGGCGCGTGCGCCGCGGCCGAACGCGCGGCGGCGAGCCGCTGGGGCGACACGCCGGTGGCGGAGCGCGCGGCGATGCTGGAACGCGCCGCCGATGCGCTCCAGGCACGCATGCCGGTGCTGCTGGGGCTGATCATCCGCGAGGCGGGCAAGTCCGCCTCCAACGCCATCTCCGAGGTGCGCGAGGCGGTGGATTTCCTGCGCTATTATGCCGCGCAGGCGCGCACCACCTTGGGCCCCGCGCAGGCGCCGCTCGGGCCGGTGGTGTGCATCAGTCCGTGGAACTTCCCGCTGGCGATCTTCACCGGCCAGGTCGCCGCGGCGCTGGTTGCGGGCAATCCGGTGCTCGCCAAGCCGGCCGAGGAGACGCCGCTGATCGCCGCCGAGGCGGTGCGCATCCTGCATGAGGCGGGCATCCCGACCGACGCGCTCCAACTGCTGCCCGGCGACGGCCGGATCGGTGCCGCCCTGGTCGCCGCGCCGCAGACCGCGGCGGTGATGTTCACCGGGTCGACCGAGGTGGCGCGGCTGATCCAGCGTCAGCTTGCGACTCGATTGTCGCCGGAGGGCAGGCCGATCCCGCTTGTCGCCGAGACCGGCGGGCAGAATGCGATGATCGTCGATTCGTCGGCGCTGGCCGAGCAGGTGGTGGCGGACGTGATCGCCTCCGCCTTCGACAGCGCCGGCCAGCGCTGTTCGGCGCTGCGTATCCTGTGCCTTCAGGAGGAGGTGGCGGACCGGACGCTGGCGATGCTGCGCGGCGCGCTGGCCGAGCTGCGCGTCGGCCGCACCGACCGGCTGGCGGTGGATATCGGCCCGGTGATCACCGCCGAGGCGCAGGGCAACCTCAACCGTCACATCGAGATGATGCGCACGCGCGGGCACCGGGTGGAGCAGCTGCCGCTGCCGATAGAGGCGGCGCACGGCACCTTTGTCGCGCCGACGATCATCGAGATCGCCGACATCGCCGATGTCGAGCGCGAGGTGTTCGGCCCCGTTCTCCACGTGCTGCGCTTCCGCCGCGAGCGGCTCGATGCGCTGATCGATGCGATCAACGCCACGGGCTACGGCCTCACCTTCGGGCTGCACACCCGGCTGGACGAGACGGTGGCGCATGTCACCGGCCGGGTCCGTGCCGGTAACCTCTACGTCAACCGCAACACGATCGGAGCCATCGTCGGCGTACAGCCCTTCGGCGGTCGCGGCCTCTCCGGCACCGGACCCAAGGCGGGCGGGCCGCTCTACCTCGGCCGGCTGGTGGCAAAACCGACGGTGTTCGCCGATCGCGCGCGGCACCTCGATTCGCCGGTCCATGGCTTTGCCGCTTGGCTCGATGCGGCGGGCGAGGCGGACGCCGCGGCGCTGGCGCGGCGCTATGCCGATGCCTCGGCATTGGGGGCGGAGCGACTGCTGCCGGGGCCGGTGGGCGAGCGCAACGTCTATGCGCTCCACCCGCGCGGCTGCATCGCGCTGCGGCCGCAGACGCGGGCGGGCCTGCTGGAGCAGATGGCGGCGGTGCTCGCCACCGGCAACACCGGCGCGATCGAAGACATGGCGCTGCCCGAAAGGCTGCCGGCCGAGATCGCGGCCTGCTTCACGCAGGGTGACGCGCGTGTCTCTGCCGCGCTGGTCGAGGGCAATGCGGTGCGGGTCCGCGAAGTGACCCGGGCGATGGCGGCGCGCGATGGCGCAATCGTGCCCGTCCATGCCGCCGCGTCCGGGCCTGGCCTGTCCTACTCGCTCGAATGGCTGCTGGAGGAGGTGTCCACGTCGGTCAACACGACGGCGGCAGGCGGTAATGCCAGCCTTATGATGCTGGGCTGATTGATGTAAGGGCGCGGGCCATGACCGAGCTGAACCGACCGATCCTCACGCCGCCTGACGGGCACAAGAAGGTGCTGCTCCATTCCTGCTGTGCGCCCTGTTCGGGCGAGGTGATGGAGGCGATGACCGCGAGCGGGATCGATTACACGATCTTCTTCTACAATCCCAACATCCACCCCAAGGAGGAGTATCTGCTCCGTAAGGAGGAGAACATCCGCTTCGCCGAACAGCACAATGTGCCGTTCGTCGATGCCGACTACGACACCGCCAATTGGTTCAAGCGGGCGCGCGGGATGGAATGGGCGCCCGAGCGCGGCGAGCGCTGCACCATGTGCTTCGACATGCGGTTCGAGCGCACCGCGCTGCACGCGCATGAGAACGGCTTCGCGGTGATCACCTCGTCGCTCGGCATCTCGCGCTGGAAGGACATGAACCAGATCAACGGCTGCGGCGAGCGCGCCGCGGCGCACTATCCGGGCGTAACCTATTGGACGTTCAACTGGCGCAAGGGCGGCGGCGCCGCGCGGATGATCGACATCTCCAAGCGCGAGAAGTTTTACCAGCAGGAATATTGCGGCTGCGTCTATTCGCTGCGCGACACCAATGCGCACCGCGTGTCGCAGGGGCGGCCGGAGATCGAGATCGGCAAGCTCTATTACGGCGCCGATCCGGAGGGGTGATACCTAAGCGGCTCCACCATAGAGACCGTTCTTAGGTTGTGCTCCCGCGAAGGCGGGAGCCCAGACTGGGTCCCCGCCTTCGCGGGACACAAGCTCACCCGCCAAACAGGTGTGGTGCCAGGCCGGTGACGCCCGCTTCCACCCGGAACAGCGCGCCGTCATGCTCGCTGTCGGGCAGGCCGGTCGCGGCGCTGCTGACGTAGAGCACGTCCAGCGCCTCGCCGCAGAAGGCGACGTTGGTGCATTGCTTCGCCGGCAGCGCGATCGCCCGGTCCAGCGTGCCGTCCGGGCTGAAGCGGCTGACGCGGCTGCCGCCCCAATGCGCGATCCACAGATGTCCCTCGCCATCCACGGTCATGCCGTCGGGATAGCCGTCGTCCTCGCCGATACGAATGAACACTTCGCGCTCGCCCAGCCGTGCCTCGTCGAGCCGCGCGAAGCGGAACACCGTCCGGCGTGCGGTGTCGCTGTGGTACAGCCAGCGTCCGTCCGCCGAGAAAGCGGGGCCGTTGGGCACGCGATAGCCGCCGTCCGCGCGCGCGAGGCTGCGATCGGGCGCCAGCCGGTAGAGCGCGCCCGAATCCTGGTCCTCCGCCATGTCCATCGTGCCGCACCAGATCGCGCCGGCCGCGTCCGCCTTGCCGTCGTTCATGCGGTTGCCGGGCAGCTCCGGCTCGGGCGAAAGGAACGGGCGGATCGTCAGCGGCTCCAGGTCGAGCTCGGCAAAGCCGCTGCGGAAGCCGGCGATGAACCCGCCGCCCTCGCGCTCCGCCACCCAGCCCAGCGGCTCGGGCATCGGCCAGCGCGTCACCTCGCCCGTGGCGAGGACGAGGCGGTTGAGCGCGGGGGCGAGGATGTCGGTCCAGTAGAGCGCGCCCTCGCGCGCCGACCAGAGCGTGCCCTCGCCGAGTTGGTCGCGCTGGCCGCCGCGCGGGACGATGCTCCACGTCATGTCAGTGCCGCCCCATCATCAATGGTTGTCGCGCGGCAGGCCCATGGTCTGGGCGATGCGCTGGTACTTTTCTGCGCCCTCCAGGATCGCGCCGGTGTTCATCTGGCCGACCACGGCGCGCTGCATTTCCTGCCACGGCGTCTGCGAGCCGGGATAGCGATAGCCGCCCGCCGCCTCCAGCGCCTGGCGCCGCGACGCCAGCTCCTCGTCGGAGATCAGCACGTCGGCGGTGCGCGCCTTGAGGTCGATCCGCACACGGTCGCCGGTCCGGAGCAGCGCGAGGCCTCCCATCGCCGCGGCCTCGGGGCTGGCGTTGAGGATCGAAGGGCTGCCCGAGGTGCCCGACTGGCGACCATCGCCGATGCACGGCAGGGCATGCACGCCCTCGGTGATCAGATAGGCCGGCGGGCGCATGTTCACCACTTCGGCGGCGCCGGGATAGCCGACCGGGCCGGCGCCGCGCATGAACATCAAAGTCTCGGTGGTGATGCCCAGCGCCGGATCGTCGATACGGTGGTGGTAATCCTCCGGCCCGTCGAACACGACCGCGGGACCCTCGAACGCGTCGGGATCGTCGGGGTTGGAGAGATAGCGGTCGCGGAACTCGGGCGAGATCACGCTGGTCTTCATGATCGCCGCGTCGAACAGGTTGCCCGAAAGCACGATGAAGCCCGCTTCTTCCTTGAGCGGCTGGACGAAGGGGCGGATCACCTTCTCGTCCTCGATCGTCGCATTGCGGCAATTGTCGCCCATGGTGCGGCCGTTGACCGTCATCGCGCCCTCGCGGATCAGCCCCTGGCCGATCAGCTGCGCCACCACCGCCGGCACGCCGCCGGCGCGGTAATAATCCTCGCCGAGATACTCGCCCGCGGGCTGGAGATTGACCAGCAGCGGGATCTGGTGGCCGACGCGCTCCCAGTCCTTGAGCGGCAGCTCGACGCCCATGTGGCGCGCGAGCGCGGCGAGGTGGATCGGCGCGTTGGTCGAGCCGCCGATCGCGGAGTTCACCGCAATGGCGTTGTGGAAGGCATCCAGCGTCAGGATGTCGGAGGGCTTGAGGTCCTCGGCCACCATCTCGACGATGCGCTTGCCGGTGAGGAACGATACCTCCTGCCGGTCGCGGTAGGGCGCCGGGATCGCGGCCGAGCCGGGCAGCGACATGCCCAGCGCCTCGGCGAGCGAGTTCATCGTCGTCGCCGTACCCATGGTGTTGCAATAGCCGGTCGAGGGCGCGGAGGAGGCGACGAGGCGGATGAACTCCTCATCGTTGATCTCGCCCGCCGCTAGCAGCTGGCGGCCCTTCCACACGATCGTGCCGGAGCCGGTGCGCTCGCCCTTGTGCCAGCCGTTGAGCATCGGACCGACCGACAGCGCGATCGCGGGGATGTTCACCGTCGCGGCGGCCATCAGGCAGGCGGGGGTGGTCTTGTCGCAACCGATGGTCAGCACCACGCCGTCGAGCGGATAGCCGTACAGCACCTCGACCAGGCCGAGATAGGCGAGGTTGCGGTCGAGCCCCGCGGTGGGGCGCTTGCCGGTCTCCTGGATCGGGTGGACCGGGAATTCCAGCGGGATGCCGCCCATCTCCCGAATGCCGTCGCGCACGCGCTCGGCCAGCACCAGGTGGTGGCGGTTGCACGGCGAAAGGTCGCTGCCGGTCTGGGCGATGCCGATGATCGGCTTGCCCGAGCGCAGTTCCTCCAGGCTGAGGCCGAAGTTGAGGTAGCGCTCAAGGTACAGCGACGTCATGTCGATGTTGGCGGGATTGTCGAACCAGGCGCGGCTGCGCAGCTTGGGGGCAGGCGTATCGGTCATCGCGGGGAGGGTGCTTCCGTCTTTAGCGCGCGGAGACGCGCAGGATCATGCGGTGGTGATAGGGCTTGCCGGGCGCGACGCGCGCGGAGCCGAAGGCGGGCTGGTTGGGCGTGTCCGGGAAGAGCTGCGGCTCCAGCGCGATGCCGTCGCCCATGCGATAGACATGGCCCTTCTTGCCGATCAGCGTGCCGTCCAGGAAGTTGCCGGTATAGACCTGCACGCCCGGCTGGTCGGTCAGCACCTCCAGCACGCGGCCCGAGACGGGATCCTCCAGCCGCGCGGCCAGCTTTGGCTCGGCGGTCTTGCCGGCATCGAGCACGTAATTGTGGTCGACGCCGCGGCCGGCGACGATCTGCGGATCGCGGCCGTCGCGCAGGCCGTCGCCGATCACCTGGCCGTTGGTGAAGTCGAACGGCGTGCCCGCGACCGGCTTCAACTCGCCGGTGGGGATCAGCAGGTCGTTCACCGGCGTGTAGCGCGCGGCGGGGATGGTGAGACGGTGGTTGAGGATGCCCTCGCGCGATCCTTCGCCGGCCATGTTGAAGATGGCGTGGTTGGTGATGTTGACGATGGTCGGCGCGTCGCTCTTCGCATCGAAGTCGATGGTCAGCGACCCCTTGTCGTCGAGGCGATAGGTGACGGTCACGTCGAGCTTGCCGGGATAGCCCTGGTCGCCCGCCGGACTGGTCAGCGCCATGGTGACGCTGGCGACCGGCCCGCCCTTCACCTCGGTGACGCGCCACACGCGCTTGTCGAAACCCTCGGTGCCGCCGTGGAGCGAGTTGGTCTTGTCGTTTTGGGTGAGCTGATAGGCCTTGCCGTCCAGCGTGAACTTGCCGCCGGCGATGCGGTTGGCATAGCGGCCGATCGTCTGGCCCCAGTAATTGGGATGGTCGACGTAGGAGGCGAGGTCGTCCTGGCCGAGGGTCACATCGACCGTCTTGCCGACGCGGTCTGGCACTTCGAACGATTGAAGGTTCGCGCCGAGCGTGATGATGCGTGCCTTCACGCCGTTGGTGCCGGTCAGCGTCACCGCCTCCACCGCGGTGCCGTCCTTCATCGTGCCGAAAATTGAGCGCTCGGCAGTGGCGGCCTGCGCCGCGGACGCGGCAAGGGCACCGAAAGCGACCCCGGCGAGAATATATACTCTGGACATGCGGCCGGTCACCGGCTCCCCTCCCTTGATTACGCCGTCGGATTGTTAGTATAAACTCCGACAAATTGTAAAGCCGCGTTGCTCGGGAACGGGCACGCCCCGGGGAGGGACCACATGCCTGCCGCACCGATGAACAGCTCTCCTGGCGGAACGCCGGGGGCGAAGGCCACCTACACGTCCGCATTGGTGCTGCTCGCCAGCCTCTTCTTCATGTGGGGCTTCATCACCGTCATCAACAACACGCTGCTGCCGCACCTGCGCAGCGTGTTCGAGCTCAATTACACCCAGACCACACTGATCGAGAGCGTCTGGTTCATCGCCTATTTCTTTGCGTCGATCCCCTCGGCCAAGCTGATCGAGCGGATTGGGTATCAGCGGTCGCTGGTCGTCGGCCTGGTTGTCATGGCAGCGGGTGCGCTGGGCATGACGCTCGCGGCCAGCCTGCCATCTTATGGCGTCACCCTGTTCATGTTGTTCGTGATTGCGAGCGGCATCACGCTGCTCCAGGTCGCCGCCAACCCGTATGTGACGGTCATCGGCCCGCCGGAAACGGGATCCTCGCGGCTGAACCTGGTCCAGGCGTTCAACTCGCTTGGCACGACCCTGGCGCCGCTGTTCGCGGGATACCTGATCCTCGGGCGCTCAAAGGGCGGCACCGCGCAGGGCGAGGTTGCTCTGACCCAGGCCGAACGGCTGGCTGATGCGCAGTCGGTGATCCTGCCCTACGTGCTTGTCGCCATCGTGCTTGTCGTCCTCGCCGTTATCATTGCCCGTTTCCCGCTTCCGGCAATGGGCCAGGCGACCAGCCGCGTAGCGCGCGAGGAGCGCCGCAACCATTCGCTCTGGCGGCACCGCAACCTGGTATTCGGCGTGCCGGCGATCTTCATCTACCTGATCGCCGAGATCGGCGTGGCCAACCTTTTCATCAACTTCGCGTCGCAGCCCGACATCGCAAACATCACCCACGAGCAGGCGTCGCGCTATCTGGCGCTGCTGTGGGGTGGCATGATGGTGGGCCGGTTCGCCGGCTCGTTCATCATGCAGAAGGTCCCGGCGGAGATGGTACTCGCCGCCTTCTCGATCGGCGCGTTCATCGTGATGCTGGGTGCCACCTTCCTGTCGGGTCCGGCCGCCATGTGGTCGCTGATCCTGGTCGGCCTGTTCCATTCGATCATGTTCCCGACGATCTTCTCGCTCGGCATCAAGGGCCTGGGCCCACTGACCGAGGAGGGCTCCGGCCTGTTGATCATGGCGATCGCGGGCGGCGCGCTGGTGGTGGTGCAGGGCTGGCTGGCGGACCGCTACGGCCTCCAGGCCTCGTTTCTGCTCACCGCCGCCTGCGAACTCTACATCCTCTTCTACGCGGTCTGGGGATCGCGCGTGACCGAGGACCTTTCCGCTGCGTCGGCCGGCTCCACCTTCGAGTGATCCGGCGCGACCCTTTCAACGACCCACATGAGGACGTGACATGACGACCATCACCGGCGCGACGCTTGTTGCCGCGGAAGAGCGCACCAACGGGGCCTCCTTCGACGCGATCGATCCTTCCACCGGCAAGGCGATCGGCCCCAAGTTCCGCGAGGCGACCGCTGCCGACGTGGCGGATGCCTGCCAGCTGGCCGATGACGCCTTCCCCGCGTTCAGCGCGCTGGCGCCCGAGGATCGCGCCATGTTCCTGGAGGCGATCGCCGACGAGATCGCCGCGATCGAGGGCCTGGTTGAGCGGGCGATGCAGGAGAGCGGCCTGCCGCAGGCCCGCCTGACCGGCGAGCGCGGCCGCACGATCGGTCAGCTCAAGCTGTTTGCATCGGTGCTGCGCGAGGGCAGCTTCCTCGATGTCACCGTCGACCCGGCGATGCCCGATCGCGCGCCGCTGCCCCGGCCTGACCTGCGCCGCATGAACATCGCTGTCGGCCCGGTGGCGGTGTTCGGGGCGTCCAACTTCCCGCTCGCCTTCTCGGTGGCGGGCGGCGACACGGCTAGCGCGCTCGCCGCCGGCTGCCCGGTGGTGGTGAAGGGCCATCCCGCGCATCCCGGCACCGGCGAGCTGGTCGCGCGCGCGATCCGCGCCGCCGCCGCCAAGTGCGGTCTGCCCGCGGGCGTCTTCTCCTATCTGCCCGGCACCACCAACGACCTGGGC
>NZ_JBELLZ010000108.1:0-9376 GCF_042096255.1 Sphingomonas sp.
GTCGTCTCCCCCTTCGCGCAGCCGCTGCGCGTCACCGCGCTGGGCCGCTCGGGCGCGACGCCGTCGCGCGGCGTCACCGGATCGGTCGCCTATTTCGCCACGCTCGATGATCTCGCACGGGCCCCGGACGACAGCCTCAAGGGCAAGATCGCCTTCGTTTCCAACCAGATGCAGGCGACGCAGGACGGCTCCAGCTATGGCGCTTATGGACGCGCGCGCTTCTCCGGCCCGGCGATCGCCGCGAAGAAGGGCGCCGCCGCCATCGTGATCCGCTCGATCGGCACCGATCAGGGGCGCGGCCCGCACGCGGGCACCACCACCTGGCCCGAGGGCGTCAAGCCGATCCCCGCCGCCGCTTTGTCCGTGTCGGACGCGGCGAACCTGGAGCGGATGCTCCGCCGCGACGGCGACATCATGCTGAAACTGGTGCTGACGCCCAAGTTCGTCGGCAAGCGCACCTCCGGCAATGTCGTCGCCGAAGTGCCCGGCACCGATCCCGCCGCGGGCGTGATCACGATCGGCGGGCATCTCGACAGCTGGGACCTGGGCACCGGCGCGATCGACGACGCCTCGGGCGTGGCGATCACCGCTGCGGCCGCCAAGCTGATCCTGGACAGCGGCCGCCAGCCGCGCCGCACCATCCGCGTCGTCTGGTTCGGCGACGAGGAGATGGGCGGCTATGGCGGCGAGGAGCATGCCAGGCTGCACGCCGGCGAGACGCACGCCCTGGTCGCCGAATCGGATTTTGGCGCGGATCGGGTGTGGCGCTTCCAGTCGGCACTCAGCGGCGCTGCGGCGCCGGTGGCGGACCGGCTCGCGGCCGCGCTCGCGCCGCTCGGCATCGTCCGCGGGACGGGAGCGCCGCATGGCGGCGCGGACGTGGAGCCGCTGATGAAACTCGGCGTGCCGGCGCTGGACCTCAACCAGTCCGGCCTGCGCTATTTCGATTATCATCACACGCCAGAGGACACGCTGGAACGCGTCGATCCCGCACAATTGCGGCAGAATGTGGCGGCTTGGACAGCGATGCTGGCGGTGCTTGCCGATGCCCCGGAGCCGGTCGGCAATGCGACGAGTCGCGGCTCGTCGCAGCAGTGATGCCGCTCGACGCGACGAATGGGGTTTGACGACCGGGTGTGCTGCGCTATTGGGCGTTTTCGCGGCGGCGGCAGCCGGCGCGTACACATTTGTGTGGGGAGCACCTAGATGAAGAAGATCGCGCTTGTCGCCGTTGCCGCCGGCCTGCTGTCGGTTGCCGCTTGCTCGAAGTCGCCGGAAGCGGCTGCGGTGGAGAACAACGCCGACATGGTGGCGGACAACATGGACATGATGGCCGACAACATGGCCGACATGTCCAACACCACGATGGACCCGACCGCCGAGGGCAACATGGAAGCAGCGGCCGAGAATCTGCACGACGCCGCGGACAACGTCCGTGACGCGGCTGACGAAGCCACTGACAACATGTGATCCGACGGCCCCGGAGCGACACCGCTCCGGGGCCTTCGTTTTTCTATGACCCGCCCCGCCCTCCTGCTCGCGACATTGCTCGCTATGCTGTCGGCCTGCTCGCGGGACGACCCACCGCCCTCCGTGGCGAACCAGTCCGCCGCGATCGCGAACGATCTGGAAGCGCGCGCGAACGCGCTGGAAATGCAGGCGGACAACATGGCCAGCCTCGAAGTCGAGGATGCGCTGCGCAACGCGCCTGACCTGGACGCCGCGCTTGCGAACATGACCAACGAGGCCGCGCCGGCGCGCTAGGTTCGCGTCACTCCAGCGGATCGTTCCGGGTCGTCACCAGCGCCGCGCCCGTCCCCCTCGCCTGACCTTCGATGCTCGCGATCTCCGCGCCGATCAGCCGCGCCCGGCTCTTTGCGCCCGCATGCGTGCGACTGCGGAACAGCCCGCCATCCGCCTTGTCGCCCGCCCCCGTCCAGAAGCGCACCGCCACCTGCGGGTCATAGCCGGCATTGCGCAGCAGATGAACGGACAGTCGGTCCGCCTCGTCCTCCGTCCGCCGGATCAGTCGTCCGTTGCGCCCCACCTCGGCGAAGACGCCGCGGCTGACCCCTGCCGCATCGAGGCGCGCGCGATGGCGCAGGATGTTGTGCGCCAGCTCGTGCGCGACCAGCACCGCCACCTCCTCATCCGGCACGCGCGCGAACCAAGCGACGCCGATCTGCACGGTAGCTCCGTCGGCCTGGGCGGTAAGCTTGGGGCCGAGCAGCAGTTCGAAGGTGGAGCGGCAGCCCGGCGACGGCGCGACGGTCACCCTGCGGTCGACCCCGTCGCGGCGCAGCGTCAGCCGCAGCGGCTCGGCGGCGGGCGAATCACCGATCATTGCGCGCGCGCCATCGCGACTGGCGCTGCTCGCCTCCGCCCGCGCCTCGACGCGGACCGCGCGCCCGTTCACCGCGACCAGCCCGTCGCCCTCCCCCACCCCGGCTTGCGCCGCCGCGCTTCCCGGCACCACCGCCTCCACCGCAACGGGAGTCGGCAGGCCGAGAGCCTTGGCTGCGGCCTCGCGCTCCTCGGGCGGGTATTGATCCGCCGCATGCAGCACCACGCCCGGCGTCGGCGCCAGGTCCGGACAGATCGGCGCGTTGGCGGTCACCAGCCGGTGCGCAATGGCGGCCAGCTGGCGGTCCACCGTGCGCAGCGCCGCATAGTCGATCGCCGCGGCGGCGAGGGCGACGGTCAGCACGCGCCGCGCAACCCCAGGTCGATCGCGGCATCGATCATCGCGTCATCGCGAGGGACCTGACCGTCGAGCATCAGCAACGCCAGCCCATGCGCCAGCGCCCAAGCCTTGAGCGCGAACACCCGCGCGTCAGCACCGGGTGGCGCCAGCGCCGCGGCATTGGCGCGCAGCATCGCCATCGCATCCTCGTCCTTGTCGAGCAGATCGCCCTTTTGCGGATGCGCGAAGATCAGGCGGAATAGCGCGGGGTGATCCAGCGCGAAGCGGACATAGGCGCCCCCGGTCGCGCCGAAGCCGGCCGATCCCCCGCCCGCTCGCTCGGACGCGGCGCGCTGCGCCTCGGCCAGCATCCTCAGCCCCTCTCCTGCCAGCGCCGCCAGCAGCGCGCCCTTGTCGGGGAAGTGACGATACACCGCGGTCGGGCTCACCCCCGCGGTCCGCGCCAGCGCGCGCAGCGACAGCTCGCTTCCCGCGTCCAGCGCCTCCAGCCCGGCGGTGACGAGGGCGGCGCGCAGGTCGCCGTGGTGATAGGTCCGTTCAGTCATGTTGACAGTGCTTACATCTTCGCTATGTTGACAGTGTGAACACCGACTCGGGTTCACGCAACAGGAGAGTCGTCATGGCCTCGTCCGTCGAAACCGCCGTCCGCGCCACCGTCACCAAGGGCATCTCCGCACTCGCCGCGTTCAACCGCCGCCGCCTGCCCGACGTGGCGGCGCATCCGTTCCTGTCCGGCATCCACGCCCCCATGGCGGGCGAGACGACGATCGTCGACCTGCCCGTCACCGGCACCATCCCCGCCGGGCTGGACGGCCGCTACCTGCGGATCGGGCCCAATCCGGTCGAGCCCGATGCACGCGGTTACCATTGGTTCCTCGGCGACGGTATGGTCCACGGCGTGGCGGTGAAGGACGGCCGCGCGCTCTGGTATCGCAATCGCTGGATTCGCTCCAACGCGGTCGCGGCAGCCTTGGGCGAGGCGCCCGCGCCGGGGCCGCGCCACAACTTCGATACGGTCAACACCAATGTCGTTGAGATCGGCGGGCGCACCTGGGCGCTGGTGGAGGCGGGCAGCTATCCGGTCGAGCTCGACTTCACGCTGGAGGAGCAAACCTACAACGATTTCGACGGCACGCTCGAAGGCTCGTTCACCGCCCATCCCCATCGCGATCCCGACACCGGCGAGCAGCATGCGATCTGCTACGAAGGGACCGATCCGAACACCGTCCGCCACGTGGTGATCGATCGCGACGGCCGCGTGGTGCGCGAGGAGCCGGTGTCAGTCCGTCACGGCCCCTCGATCCACGATTGCGCGATCACCGCCCGCTACGTGCTGATCCTCGACCTGCCCGTCACCTTCTCGATGCGGGCGCTGATCGGCGGCCATGCCTTCCCTTACCAGTGGAACCCCGACCATCCCGCCCGCGTCGGCCTGCTACCGCGCGGCGGCACCGCGGCGGACGTGATCTGGTGCCCGGTTGACCCCGCCTATGTCTTCCACGTCGCCAACGCTTATGATGCAGAGGACGGCAAAGTCGTGCTCGACGTGTGCGCCTATGCCTCGATGTTCGCCGAGGCGACCGGCGGCCCCAACGGCCGGTCGTTGGGGCTGGAGCGCTGGACGATCGATCCGGGCGCGCGCACCGTCACTCGCCGCACGATCGACGCGAGCCCGCAGGAATTCCCTCGGCCGGACGAGCGCCGCTTCGGCAAGCCCTATCGCTACGCGTACACGATGGCCCTGCCCAACCATGCCGATGCCGAGTTCATCGGCGCCACCGCGCTCTACAAGCATGACCTGGAGGCCGGCACCCGCGAAACGCACACGTTCGGCGACGGCCATTATCCGGGCGAGTTCGTCTTCGTTCCCGCCGCGCCGGAAAGCGCCGAAGACGAGGGCTGGCTGATCGGCCTGGTGGTGGACCTGGCGAACGAGACCACCGACCTGGTGATCCTCGACGCGCAAAAGTTCGCCGGGCCGCCAGTCGCCAGCATCCGCATCCCGCACCGCGTACCGCCGGGCTTCCACGGCAACTGGATCGCGGGCTAAAGAGCGCGCACCAGCTGGAGGCACTACGATGGACCTTGGACTCGCCGGCCGCACCGCCATCGTCTGTGCCTCCAGCCACGGTCTCGGCCGCGCCTGCGCCGAGGCGCTCGCCGCCGCCGGGTGCAATCTCGTGCTCAACGGCCGTGATCCCGGCGCCTTGGCGAACACCGCCCGTGCGATCCGCGAAACCGGCGCCACGGTGACGGAGGTCGCCGGCGACATCTCCGACGAAGGCGTGCAGCGGGCTCTGGTCGAGGCGACGGGCGCGCCCGACATCCTCGTCAACAACAACGGCGGCCCGCCGCTGCGTGACTTTCGCGCGGTCGATCAGGACGCGCTCCACGCCGGGCTGGAAGCCAATATGGTGACGCCGATCCGGCTGGTGCAGAAGGTGGTCGACGGTATGGTCGAGCGCCGTTTCGGCCGGATCGTCTGCATCACCTCCGCCTCGGTAAAGACGCCTACCCCCGGCCTCGACCTGTCGAGCGGCGCGCGCGTCGGCCTCACCGGCTTCCTCGCCGGAGTCGCGCGCTCGGTGGCGCATGCCAACGTGACCATCAACTTCCTGCTCCCGGGCCTGTTCGAGACGCGCCGCCTCGCCGGCGTCCACGCCTTCGCCGCCAAGGCGCAGGGCGTCGATGAGGCCGAAGCAGCCGAGCGTGCGCGGGGCCGCATCCCCGCCCGGCGATTCGGCGAGCCATCCGAGTTCGGCGCCGCCTGCGCCTTCCTGTGCTCGGCACAGGCGGGCTATATCACCGGCCAAAGCCTGTTGCTCGACGGCGGCGCCTACCCCGGCGTGCTGTAGCGCTTTCCTTTGTTGCGTGCGGAGGGTAACGCGCGCAATCCTGTTACCTGACTCGATGGAACCCGAAATGACCGCCTGGTCGCCCAGCAGCTGGACCGCCCACGAAGCCCGCCAGCTTCCTGATTATCCCGACACGACGGCGCTGGACGCCGCGACCAGGGCACTGCGCTCCTATCCGCCGCTGGTCTTCGCCGGCGAGGCGCGCAACCTGACCGCCGATCTCGCCAAGGTCGCGGAAGGCAAGGCGTTCCTGCTTCAGGGCGGTGACTGTGCCGAAAGCTTCGCCGAGTTCCACCCGAACAACATTCGCGACACCTTTCGCGTCATCCTCCAGATGGCGGTAGTCCTCACCTTCGCCTCCAAGCTGCCGGTGGTGAAGCTTGGCCGCATGGCGGGCCAGTTCGCCAAGCCGCGCTCGGCCAACACCGAAGTGATCGACGGGGTCGAGCTGCCCAGCTACCGCGGCGACAACGTCAACGACATCGCCTTCACGCCCGAGGCGCGCATCCCCGATCCGCAGCGAATGATCCAGGGCTATGCCCAGTCGGCGGCGACGCTGAACCTGCTGCGCGCCTTTGCCAGCGGCGGCTACGCCAACCTCCACCAGGTCCACCGCTGGACCCACGACTTCATGGGCCGCAGCCCCTGGGCCAAGAAGTACGCCGAGACCGCCGACCGGATCGGCGAGGCGCTCGATTTCATGGCCGCCTGCGGGATCGACGCGGACACCGTGCCGCAGCTGTCGGCGACGCAATTCTACACCAGCCATGAGGCATTGCTGCTCCCCTATGAGGAGGCGATGACCCGGCAGGATTCGCTGACCGGCGACTGGTATGACACCTCCGCCCACTTCCTGTGGATCGGCGACCGCACCCGGTTCGAGGGCTCCAGTCACGTCGAGTTCCTGCGAGGCATCGGCAACCCGATCGGCATCAAGTGCGGCCCCAGCCTGGAGCCCGACGCGCTGCTGCGCATGCTCGACACGCTCAATCGCGCGCGCGCGCCGGGGCGGATCACGCTGATCACCCGCTACGGCCATGACAAGATCGAGGGTGCGCTGCCGCGGCTGGTGCGTGCGGTGACGCGCGAGGGGCATCCGGTCGTCTGGTCATGCGACCCGATGCACGGCAACACGATCAAGGCGGCGACCGGCTACAAGACTCGGCCGTTCGACCGCATTCTCGCCGAGGTGCGGGGCTTTTTCGCCGTGCACCGCGCCGAGGGTACACATGCAGGCGGCATCCACGCCGAAATGACCGGCCAGAACGTCACCGAATGCACGGGCGGTGCGATCGCGGTGACCGAGCAGGGCCTGGCGGATCGCTATCATACGCATTGCGATCCGCGGCTCAATGCGGGGCAGAGCCTGGAGCTTGCCTTTCTGCTGGCCGAGATGCTCAACGCCGAGATGGCGGAGCGCCGCCGCCAGGCGGCGTAAGCGAGCCGGGCCGAGCGTCGCCGCTCGGCCCGGCCGCACCGGTCAGGCGGCGACGCTCGCCGCGCTGGTGTTGATCGCGCCGTTGACGCCATCGGGGAAGAAGCCCCCGCCGACCACCGCCGCACCGTTCAGATAGACAATGTTGAGCACCTGGCCCGCGCTGCGGCCGAAGACGATCGCATTGGCATCGGCGGGAACGAGGTTCGGCGTCTGTCCCGGTCGCAGGATCAGCGGCTGATCCAGATCGTCGGGGCCATCAAGCAGATCGCGGGCCGCCGAGATCTTGTTCGCGGGCGAGCGCGCCTCCACCCCGCGCGCGAACAGCGCAGTGCGGAGCAGGCCGGCGTGATAGGCCTCCGCTGAGAGGATGCCGGCCGAGGCCTCGATGTAGGCCGCATTGGTCAGCAGCGGCGCCGCACCCTGATAGGCCGTGACGCCCACGTCCTCGAAGATGAACGCGCCCAGCAGGAAGTTCAGGTCCGAGGCATAGGGATCGAACGTCTGACCGTCGCCGATCACGCCTGCAGCACGTGCCGCCGCCGTGAAGGCGCCGTCCGCGCCGCCGCCGATGTTGATCCGCGGCTGCGCCACCGCAGCGGACCCGAGCGCCGTGCGGAGGAAGGCGACGTGCGCCGCCTCGTCCCCGGCGATCTCGCGCGCATATTGCGCGACCACGCGATCGCTGAAGCTCACCTGGCGACCGCCGATGACCTCACCCTGGGTGCCTGTGCCGCCCAGCTGGGCATTGGGCAGACCCACGCCGGTGGCGGCATAGGCGTAGAACTGCGCCTCCAGATATTCGAGATTGAGCGCGAAGTTCAGCACGTCGGCGTCGGTGATCGCCGGGGTGGGCGTCGGGCTCGGTGTCGGCGTCGGACTTGGTGTCGGCGTTGGGCTCGCCGTCGGTGTTGGGGTCGGCGAGATGTCGTCGTCGTCATCATCGCACGCGGCGAGCATCGAAAGCCCGCCTGCCGCGACGGCGGCGCCGCCGGCAACCTTGAGGAACCGGCGCCGTTCGGCGCGGCGATTGTCGCTCGCGTTCAAGACCGCGAGCAGGAGCGTTTCGTCCTTCATCCTGTGTCTCCCTGTGTCTCGCGGCTCAGGCCGCCGTGCCGCTGCTGGCGGCGCTGGTGACGATCGTGCCGTTGGCGCCCTGCGGGAAGAAGCCGCCCATCGTCACCGCCTCCGGGGTGAGATAGACGATGTTGAGCACCTGGCCGGCGCTGCGGCTGAAGGTAAGCCCGTTGCGATCGAGCGGGGCGATATTGGACACGCTCTGCCCGTTGAGTTGTCGTGGCCGGACGCCTTGGTCGCGCTGGCCCTGCCCGTCCAGGCTGTCGCGCGCGTTGGAAATCGCCTCGGTGGCCTGCACCAACTGCAAGGACGGAGTCTCGATGCCCTTGGCGTACAGCGTCGTCCGCACGATGGCGGCGTGATACGCCTCCACCGCGTGAATGCCCGCCGCGGCGCTCAGATAAGTCTTGTTGGTGATCAACGGCGCCGCACCCTTGTAGGCGGTCACGCCGACGTCCTCGAAGATGAACGCGCCCAGCAGGAAGGCCTCGTCATTGGCATAAGGATCGAAGGACTGGCCTGCGCCGACCAGGCCGGCGGCGCGCGCCGCGGTGCTGAAGGCGCCGTTCGGGCGGGTGCTCAGGTCCAGCTTGGGCTGCGCTACCGCCGCACTCGTAAGTTGGGCGCGCAGGAAGCGGACGTGCGCCAGCTCGTCCGCGGCGATCTCAGTGGCATAGGCGCGCACCGCACGATCGGTGAAGTTCACCTTCCGCCCGCCGTTGGCCGTGCCGGCCCGGCCGGTGCCGGAAGTGTCCTCGGTAGGGATCGGCGTGCCGTAAACGGCATAGTGATAGAAGTTCGCCTCTAGATACTCGAGGTTCAGCGCGAAGTTCAGGATGTCGGCATCGGTAACCGCCTGCGCGTTGGCCGCGGAGCCGAAGGCGAAGGCACCGGCGCCGACCGCGCTTGCACCAAGTATGGCGGTAAAGAAGGCACGTCGATTCTCGCGCCTTTCCACACGCGCATCGAGCGCGCGCGTAACGTCGTCGGACTGGACCGTCACAGCATCCTCCCTAGGACAGAGCAGGCATTGACCTTCACGCGCCAGGGCTGGCCGTGCTCGTTGGTGGGACTTCGCTCCCCGGCACCTGAGGTACGCGCCGATCCGGCGGAAGGGCGCAAATCGTTCAAAAAATAGCTTAAATGCCGCTCGCTGATCGACTGCTCACGTCGTCACGGCGCCGCAACGATGTCCGGCAAACCCGCTTGACGCGAATCGACGGAGACCCTAGAGGCCCCTCTCCGCGCGAGGCCCCTTCGTCTAGCGGTCTAGGACGTCGCCCTCTCACGGCGAAAACACGGGTT
>NZ_JBELLZ010000109.1:0-9102 GCF_042096255.1 Sphingomonas sp.
GACCTCCCGCCCGCACTGGTCGAGCAGGTCAAGGTCGGCGGCCGGATCGTCACCGGGCTGCTCGATCGCGGCGTCACCCGATTGGCGTTCGGCGTCCGCTCGACGGGAGGGTTGGGGCTCCAGGCCTTCGCCGATGTCGCCTGCCCGATCCTGCCCGGCTTCGCCAAGCCGCACCGCTTCACCTTCTGACGCGAGACCCGATGCGCCATTTCCTGCTTCCCGCCGTTTCCATCGTTGCGCTCGCGGCGCCGGCCTCGGCGGAAACGCTGCAGGAGGCGCTGGCGCGCGCCTATCAGGCAAACCCGACAATCACCGCGAGCCGTGCGCAGCAGCGCGCCAACGACGAGAATGTGCCGATCGCCAAGGCTGACGGCCGGCCCTCGTTCAGCGTCACGGGCAATCTGAACGAGAATCCGGTCAACACTGGCAACGCCTTCGGCAATCCCGAGCGGAGCCTGAACGCATCTGCCGGGGTGACCATCCCGCTCTATTCCGGGGGCGCGGTGCGCAACTCGATCCGAGCGGCCGAGACCCGCGTCGAGGCGGGGCAGGCAAACCTGCGCGGCACGGAGGCGTCGCTGTTTACCGAGGTGGTGGGCGCCTATAACGACGTGTTGCGCGACGAGGCGATCGTCGGCCTCAACACCCAGAACGTGCGCGTTCTGGAAACCAACCTCCGCGCCAGCCAGGACCGCTTCCAGGTGGGCGACCTGACGCGCACCGACGTCGCGCAGTCCGAAGCGCGGCTAAGCGTGGCGCGGGGACAGTTGCAGACCGCGCAGGCGAACCTGATCTCCAGCCGTGAGAACTACGTGCGGCTGGTCGGCACCCCGCCGGGCGTGCTGGATGCGCCGCCGCCGCTGCCCAACCTGCCGGACGATCCCGACGCGGCGGTAGAGGTGGCGGTTGCGGACAATCCAACCCTGCTCGCGGCGCTGCGGTCGCGCGACGCGACGCAGTATGACATCCGCGTTGCACGTGCCTCGCGGCTGCCGCAGGTCGGCGTGACGGTGGGCGGCAACTACAACAATTATCTCGGTACGCTGGGTGCGGGCAGCAACGTCGGCGGCGTAAGCGGCATCATGCAGGACGGCGCCTCAGCGGGTGTGGGGCTGAACCTGACCCTGCCGATCTTCCAGGGCGGGCGCCCGGCGGCGCTGATCCGCCAGGCGCAGGCACTCCGCGCGCAGGCGATCGAGCAGGCGACCGCGGCCGAGCGGCAGGTGATCGCCTCCACCCGATCCGCTTATGCGATCTGGCGCTCGTCGCTGCAGGTGATCCAGTCCGCCGAGGCGGCCGTGTCGGCCAACCGGCTGTCGCTGGAGGGCGTGCGCGCCGAGAACAGCGTCGGCAACCGAACCATCCTCGACATTCTGAATGCCGAGCAGGAACTGCTGAACAGCCAGGTCACCTTGGTGACCGCCCGTCGTGACGCTTATGTCGCCGGCTTCGCGCTGCTCGCCGCGATGGGCCAGGCCGAGGCACGCGACCTGAACCTTGAGGGGGAGGCGCTCTACGATCCGGTGGTCAACTATCGTCGGGTGCGCAACCGCATCTCCGACTTCGGCACCGATCCCGCGCCCGAGCCGGTGGCTCCCACCACCCGTGGCACGCCGGCGCAGGGCGCCGAACTGACCAAGCCCCTGGCTCCCGAACTCAACAGCAACGTTGACAGGACTCCTGCGTTGACCACAGGAGAGAATGCGCCCAACCGTTAGCGGCGCAACCGCTTGGGCGGGGGGCTCTGGCGGTCTGGAAGGGTGGCGCATGGCTGATCTGAACGCGGAGCCGTCGATGGAAGACATTCTCTCGTCCATCAAGCGTATCATCTCGGAAGAGGATACGCCTGCTGCCCGGCCGCGGCGGCCGGTCCGGGTACCGACACTTGCCGCGGTGCCCAGCCCGGCCGAAACCAATGATGACGACGAGGTGCTGGAGCTCAGCGACCCCATGCCCAAGACTCCCGATTTCGGCCGCTCGCCCGAGACTGCCGCCGCCAAGCCGGAGCCGATCGTCTCCGAGAACACCGCCACCGCCGCGCGCGGCGCCATCGACGCGCTGTCGCGGCTGATGGTGAAGCCCGAGGCGCCCAGCGACGGTACGCTGGAAGGCCTGGTGCGCGAAATGCTGCGCCCGATGCTGCGCGAATGGCTCGATGCCAACCTGCCCGACATGGTCGAGCGGATCGTGGCGCGCGAGATAGCGAAAATCGCCGGCACCGGCCAGTAAGCGATCACACGCCGGCGGAGCTCGCCCGTTCACGGCGGGCAAGTCGTCCGCGGCTTGAGCCCCGCTCGGGCGAAGGGAATAGCGTCGCGTTGGCTGACAAGGCGATCGACTTAGGCCCAACGGGATTCGATCCCATCCGCAAGCCCTACCGCCGCACCGGCCTGAACAAGCGCAACCGCGCGGTGCTGGACGAGTCGGGTGCGCGGCTCTGATATGTCAGGTGAGGTGACAAGCTCGCCGCGCCGCCGCTAAGGCGCGGGGATGACCGAGCTTGCCAAGACCTTCGATCCCGCCGCCATCGAATCGCGCTGGTACCAGCATTGGGAGGAGAAGGGCCTGTTCCGCCCCGAGCGGCCGGGCGCAGAGCCGTGGACGATCGTCAATCCGCCGCCCAACGTGACCGGCAGCCTCCACATCGGCCATGCGCTGGACAACACCCTTCAGGATATCCTGACGCGTCACGCGCGGCTGAAGGGGAAGGATGCTTTGTGGGTTGTCGGCACCGACCATGCCGGCATCGCCACACAGATGGTGGTGGAGCGCCAGCTGAACGCCGCGGGGCAGAAGCGCACCGACTTCTCGCGCGAGGAATTCGTCGAGCGCGTGTGGCAATGGAAGGCGGAGAGCGGCGGCCAGATCACCGGCCAGCTGCGCCGGCTGGGCTGCTCGATGGACTGGGCCAACGAGCGGTTCACCATGGACGAGGGCTTTTCGAAGGCCGTCCTCAAGGTGTTCGTGGACCTGCACCGCGAGGGGCTGCTCTACCGCGACAAGCGCCTGGTGAACTGGGACCCGGGCCTCGGCACGGCGATCAGCGACCTTGAGGTGGAGACGCGCGAGGTGCGCGGCAGCTTCTGGCGGCTGCGCTATCCGCTGGAGGATGGCAGCGACTTCATCGAGGTGGCGACGACCCGGCCGGAGACGATGCTGGCCGACATGGCGGTGGCGGTACACCCGGACGACGCGCGCTACACTGCGTTAGTGGGCAGGGAGGTGCGCCTGCCGATCACCGGCCGACTGATCCCGATCGTCGCGGACGAGCATGCCGATCCGGAGCTGGGCAGCGGCGCGGTGAAGATCACGCCGGGGCATGATTTCAACGACTTCGAGGTCGGCCGCCGCGCCGGTATCGAGGCGCGCGACATGCTCAACATGCTCGATGCGCAGGGGCGCGTCATGCAGACCGCGGACGGGCTGATCCCGGCGGAGCTGATCGGGCTCGACCGGTTCGAGGCGCGCAAGGCGGTGGTAGCCCGGCTCAAGGCCGAGGGCGTGCTGATCGCGCATCTCGACAAGGACGGCGCCGAGCATGACGCCGAGCCGCGCACGATCCAGACGCCCTATGGCGACCGATCAGGCGTGGTGATCGAGCCGTGGCTGACCGACCAATGGTATGTCGATGCGGCGACGCTGGCGAAGCCGGCGATCGAGGCGGTCCGCTCGGGCGCGATCCGCATCGTGCCCAAGACGTGGGAGAAGACCTTCTTCAACTGGATGGAGAACATCCAGCCATGGTGCGTGAGCCGGCAGTTGTGGTGGGGGCATCGGATTCCAGCGTGGTTTGGACCATCGATTAACGTAGCGGGGGATGCAGAAGTCGAGGTTCAAGCGGAAGGACCGAATAGACGTACCATCCGGGTCAAACGTGATGAGATATTTGTCGCTGAGAGCGAAAACGAAGCCTTCGCAGCGGCAGCCGCTCACTACGGCCTCAGTGTAGATGATCTGCGGCAGAACTCCGCAGGGCATTTAACCCCCAACGTTCCGCACTTGCGCCGTGATCCTGACGTGCTGGACACGTGGTTCTCCAGCGCCTTATGGCCGTTTGCGACGATCGGGTGGCCCGAAGATGGCGACCGTACGCTGGGCGGCCGCTACCCCAACGATGTCCTGATCTCCGGCTTCGACATCCTGTTCTTCTGGGATGCCCGCATGATGATGCAGGGCATGCACTTCATGAAGGACGTGCCGTTCCGCACGCTCTACCTGCACGGCCTGGTCCGCGCGGCGGATGGCGCCAAGATGTCCAAGTCGAAGGGCAACACCGTCGATCCGCTCGGGCTGATCGACAAGTACGGCGCCGATGCGCTGCGCTTCTTCATGGCGGCGATGGAAAGCCAGGGCCGCGACATCAAGATGGATGAGCGGCGCGTCGAAGGCTATCGCAACTTCGCGACCAAGCTGTGGAACGCCAGCCGCTTCTGCCAGGCGAACGGCATCGGCGGATCGACGACGCTGGACCCGCCCGCGGCGACGCTGGCGGTGAACAAGTGGATCGTCGGCGAGGCGATCAAGGCGATCCAGGCGGTGGACCTGGCACTCGGCGAATATCGCTTCGATGCCGCGGCGAACGCGATCTACCAGTTCGTATGGAGCCAGTTCTGCGACTGGTATCTGGAACTGATCAAGGGATCGGTGGACGACGAAACCCGCGCGGTCGCCGGTTGGGTGCTCGACCAGATCCTGGTGGTGCTGCACCCGTTCATGCCGTTCATCACCGAGGAATTGTGGCACGCACTGGCCGAGCGCGACAACGACCTGATCGTCGCGCACTGGCCGATGCCCGACGCGCGCGCGATCGACCCGGAAGCGGCGGCGGAGATCGACTGGCTGATCCGGCTGGTCGGCGAGGTGCGGTCGAGCCGGACCGAGCTCAACGTGCCGCCGGGCGCGCGGCTGCCGTTCGCGGTCGATGGTGCAAGTGCGGCGACCGCCGAACGGCTGGCCCGCAACGTCGCGACGGTCGCGCGGCTCGCGCGGATCGAGCCGGGCGAGGTCTCCGGCGGCACCGCGCAGGTGGTCGTGGACGAGGCGACCTTCCGCATCGCGCTGGGCGATGTGATCGATCTCGCCGCCGAGCGCACCCGCCTCGCCAAGGCGATCGCCGCGGCGGAGAAGGAGCGCGATGCGCTGGCCGGGCGCCTGGGCAATGCGAGCTTCGTCGAGCGTGCCAAGCCCGAGGCGGTGGAGAAGGCCCGCGCCGACCATGCCGACAAGGCGGCGGAGGCGGAGCGGCTGGCGGCGGCGCTGAAACGCCTGGGCTGACGCATTTTCGTCGTCGGGCCGGCGCTTCGTCGCTGGCCCGGATCGGCCCTAAAGCACGCTTGATAAGGATGGACCCGGCCGGGGGGCTTCCGGCCGCAGACAGGGGTTTGTCCAATGAAGGCTTTGCTTGCCGCCATGCTGCTGGTCGCACCTGCGACCGTTTTCGCCCAATCCGCCGTGGTGATGCCCGCGCCGGTGCCCAACGTGCTGCGTACCGGCACGCCCGTGGTGCTGCGTCTGGCGGAGGGGATCACCACCAAGGAGAAGGCCGCCAAGATCAACGATCGCGTGCGCATGGAGGTGGCCGAGGCGGTGGCCGTCAACGGCGTCACCGTGATCCCGGCGGGCAGCCCCGCGGTGGGCGAGCTGACCGAGGTGCGGAACAAGGGCATGTGGGGCAAGAGCGGCCGGATCGTCGGCCGGGTCCTCACCGTCAACGCCAACGGCCGCACCATCCGCCTGTCGGGCACGTTCGACAGCAAGGGCGGATCGGGCACCGGCGGCGCGGTGGCGGTGTCCGCCGTGGTGTTCGCGCCCGCGGGCTTCTTCATGACCGGCAAGAGCGCGGAGATGCCGGCGGGCTTCACCGTGCGCGGCTTCGTCGACGAGGATGTCGCCTTTGCCGTCGCGCCCGGTGCGCAGCCGAACGCGCCGATGATGGTGGGCAAGTAAGGGGATCGACCCCGGCCCATCCGGCGCTAAGGTCCGCCGGATGGCCGGGCCCGATCCGCATTCGCAAGAGGCCCCGCGCCAGCGTGACCTGACCACCGGGCCGATCGGCCCGGCGCTCCTGCTGTTCGCGTTGCCGACTTTGGGCTCCAATGTCCTCCAATCGCTCAACGGATCGATCAACGCGATCTGGGTGGGGCGCTTTTTGGGCGAGGGCGCGCTGGCGGCGACCAGCAACGCCAACATCATCATGTTCCTGCTGTTCGGCGCGGTCTTCGGCTTCGGCATGGCGGCGACGATCCTGGTGGGGCAGGCGTGGGGCGCGCGCGAGGTGGACGCGGCCAAGCGCGCGTTCGGATCGGCGTTGGGGCTGGTCCTCGCCGCCTCGATCTTGGTGGGGGCGCTCGGCTGGGTGTTTGCGCCCGAGATCCTGCGCGCGCTGGCGACGCCCGAGGCGGCGTTCACCCCCGCGCTCGATTACCTGCGGGTGATCTTCCTCGGTCTGCCGCCCTCCATGCTGCTGGTGCTGATGTTCATGGGGCTGCGCGGCACCGGCGATTCGGTGACACCGCTCTGGTTCATGGGGCTGAGCGTGCTGATCGATTCGACGCTCAATCCGGTGCTCATCCTGGGGCTGGGGCCGATGCCGCGGCTGGGGATCGCCGGATCGGCACTGGCGACGCTGATCGCCAACCTTGCCGCCTGCGCGGGCCTGGCGGGCTGGATGGCATGGCGGCGGATGCCGCTGCACCTGACAGGCGCGGAGCGGCGCTACCTGCTGCCCGATCCCGCCTTGGTGCGGACGATCCTGGGCAAAGGCTTGCCGATCGGCGCGCAGATGCTGGTGCTCTCCACCTCCGCGCTGGCGATGGTGGGGCTGGTCAACCGGCACGGCATCGACACGGTGGCCGCCTATGGCATCGTCCAGCAATTGTGGGGCTATGTGCAGATGCCGGCGATGGCAGTGGGGGCGGCGGTGAGCGCGATGGCGGCGCAGAACATCGGCGCCCGCCGCTGGGACCGGGTGGCGCGGGTGACGGTCGCCGGCCTGTTCTACAATGGCGCAATCACCGCGGCGATGGTGGTGCTGGTGCTGTGGCTGGACGAGACGATCCTGGGCCTGTTCGTCGGCGAGGGCAGCGCGGCGCTACCGATTGCGCAGCACATCAACCGGGTCGCGACCTGGGGCTTCATCCTGTTCGGCGGCACCATGGTGCTGTTCGGCACCGTGCGTGCCAATGGCGCGGTGTGGGGGCCGCTCGGCATCCTTTTCCTCTCGATGTTCCCGGTGCGGCTGGGGATGGCGGTGGCGCTGGAGCCGTGGCTGGGCGGCGATTCGCTATGGTGGAGCTTCCCGCTCGGCTCGGCGGCGAACGTAGCGATGGCGGCCGCCTATTACCTCCACGGCGGCTGGCGGCGTGGCGCGCTGCTGGTGCCTGAGGAGACCGGCGAACGTAGCCATGCTGATGTGGAGCCGGGTGCCGCGGTGCGGCCGGCGGGGTAAGATGTCACGACGCTCTCTCGGCAACCCCGTTTGTGGTGAGGACGAACGGAGGTGAGTGCCGGTCGGCACTTTTATTCTCCCGCCACCATCACCCGGATCACCCCCGCCGCGATTTTCGCCTCCACTGGCGTGTGCGCCAGCACCTCGCCGTCGATCGAGATCGGCAGCGGCGGTTCGGTGCGGACGCGCAGCCGCTCGCCCGAGAAGCTGACCGTATCCTGGTGACGCGCGGGCAGACCCATCAGGCTGGCGCCCCAGTTCTTGATGAGGGTTCGCTTGTAGTGGCCCGTCACAGCCTGGACCACGATCCGCCCCGAGGTCACCGAGGCCTCGTCCACCAGCCAGGTACCGCCATGATACGGCCCGTTGGAGATGCGCACCTCCACGACGTTCATTCGGTGCTCGGTGGAGCCATCCTCGACAATCAGCGTGAACGGATCGAAGCGGGCGTATTGATACGCCGCCCAGCCGAGATAGCCGATCCGGCCCAGCACCTTCTTCAACCCGTGCGGAACCGTCTCGGCGATCTGTGGGCTGATGCCGATTGCGGCGCAATTGGCGAAATAGTCGCCGTCGATCATCCCCAGGTCGATCCGCTTGGGAGTACCGTTCGCCAGCACGTCGATCGCGCCGTCGATGTCGAGCGGCAGGCCCAGCGTGCGCGCGAAGCTGTTGGCGGTGCCGAGCGGCAGCACGCCAAGGATCACGTCGCGATCGACGATCAGGTCGACGAGACCGCTGATCGTGCCGTCGCCGCCGCCCAGGATCAGCAGGTCGAGCTTCTTGTCGAGCGCGCGGCGGACGGTCTCCTCCAGATCGTCCGGGTCTTCCACCGCATGCGGGTCGACAGGGTAGGGCAGGGCGTCCAGTCGGCGGCAGACCCGGCGGAACAGATGCTGCCCCTTTCGCGACTTGGCGTTGACGATGAGCGCGGCGGAGCGAATGTCGGTCATCGTGTTTCCACGGCGCTGGAGCGGCGCCTGCGGGCTGGGTAGCGCTTGCAGCTTGCCGTGCCTAGGCGCAGAGCACGGGCGATGACCGCCTTTCCCGCCCTTCGCCTCCGCCGGACGCGCGTCGCACCCTGGAGCCGCGCCATGCACCGTGAGACGGTGCTGACCCCGTCTGACCTGATCTGGCCTCTGTTCATCAGCGAGGGGCAGGGGGTGGAAGAGCCGATCGCCAGCCTGCCGGGCGTGTCGCGCTGGTCGCTGGACGGGATTGCGGAACGGGGTCGCGAGGCGCGGGACCTGGGCATCCCGTGCATCGCCTTGTTCCCCAACACGCCCGCCGGGCTACGTACGCCCGACGGGCGCGAGGCGGTGAACCCCGATAATCTAATCTGCCGAGCGATCCGCACGCTCAAGGAAGCGGCGCCCGAAGTGGGCGTGCTGACCGACGTCGCGCTCGATCCCTATACCAGCCACGGCCATGACGGGCTGGTCGACGACGCCGGCTACGTCCTCAACGACGCAACCGCCGACGTGCTGGTGGAGCAGGCACGGGTGCAGGCGGCGGCGGGGGCAGACATCATCGCGCCCTCGGACATGATGGACGGCCGCGTCGGCCGCATCCGCGCCGCGCTGGAGGCGGACGGGCGGCACAACGTCCAGATCATGGCCTATGCCGCCAAATACGCCAGCGCCTTCTACGGCCCG
>NZ_JBELLZ010000110.1:0-8966 GCF_042096255.1 Sphingomonas sp.
AAGCTCAGTTCATTCGAACACTCCTTTCTTCTTCGCGCCACAACGGCGCACTCCCTGCCGGGTGACGATCAGCATGGCGGGGCGGCGCTGGCGCGCCGGTCGGTCAATCCGCCCTGCGGATTGCAGTTCTTCCAAGCTGCGGAGATCGGGCCAGGGCTGCGCCGGCCCGATCGCGTCTGGTCGTTGCTCACGCCGTCTGTGGGGTGGGCGACGCTTCCCTTTAGGCCCGCCGCGCCGGGCCGCAACGCGCGCGGGGCGCGCTTACCTCCTCTGCGTTCCGGCCCTGCGGGTGCTGCCCGGCTCCGCCGGCGGGCCTGCCGGTCCGCTTCTTCGCCGCCCACCCCATTCCGGGGTGAGTGTGGTTTTTAGGAGAAGTGTGATGAACGCTGTTACTGAAACCGCAGCCGCCGAACCTGTGTCGGGCGTGGAAATCTTCCTGCCGCTCGCCAAGCTCAAGAAATCCCCCAAGAACGCGCGCAAGGTGCCGCACGGGGAAGCCGCTATCGAAGCGCTGGCCGCTTCGATCCAGCACAAGGGGCTGATCCAGAACCTTGTCGTAGAGCCGGAAACCAAGGAGGACGGGACGCCGACCGGCTACTACCTCGTCACCGCTGGCGAGGGCCGCAGGCTGGCGATGCTGCTGCGCGCCAAGCGCAAGCAGATCAGAAAATCCGAGCCGGTGCGCTGCTGGCTGGATACGGCCAACGATCCCGCCGAGGTGTCGCTGGACGAAAACGTGACCCGGACCCCGATGCACCCCGCCGACCAGTTCGAGCGGTTCGCCGAGCTTTCCCGTGACAAGGGATGGGGCGCGCAGGAGATCGGCGCTCGGTTCGGCGTGTCGGCTGGCGTAGTGAAGCAGCGGCTTCGCTTGGGCGCGGTCAGCCCGAAGCTGTTGCAGGTCTATCGGGAGGATGGGCTTACGCTGGATCAGCTTATGGCCTTCGCCATCACCGAGGACCATGACCGGCAGGAGCAGGTGTTCGCCAACCTGCATCACAACCGCGAACCGTGGATCATCCGGCGCGACATGACCGCGAGCAACGTGCCCGCGACCGACCGCCGCGCGGTGTTCGTCGGAGCCGACGCCTATGTCGAGGCGGGCGGCACCATCATCCGCGACCTGTTCAGCGAGGACCGGGGCGGGTTCTTCGAGGATGCGGCCTTGCTCGACATGCTCGCCGCCGAGAAGCTGCGGGAGGTCGCCGAGCAGGTTCAGGCCGAGGGCTGGAAATGGGCCGAGGCGCATATCGACTATCCCCACGCCCACGGGATGCAGCGCTTCTATCCGCAGTCCGTTCCCCTGTCCGACGAGGACGAGGCGCGGCTGGAGGCCCTGTCCGCCGAGCACGATGAGCTTGCCGAAGGCTATTCGTCCTATGACGAGATGCCCGAGGACGTGGCGGCGAAGCTGGAGGCGGTGTCCGACGAGATCGACGCCATTTCGGCTAAGCGCTACGCCTACGACGCCAATGTGATCGCGCATGGCGGCGCGTTCGTCGTGCTACACCATGACGGCACGGTCAGGATCGAGCGCGGTTTTGTTCGGGCCGAGGACGAGGCGCTGGCCGATCCGCAGCCGGAGGACGAAGCCGAAGGCATCGACCCGGAGGCCGTGGCGGACGAGCAGGTCGACGACGGCGATGAGGACGTGCAGGAAATCGAGGAAGAGGACGAGGAACCGGGCAAGCCGATTTCCGACAGCCTCACCCGCGACCTGTCCGCCCATCGGACGTTGGCCTTACGGGTGGCGCTGGCCGAGCAGCCCAGTATCGCCCTGATCGCGCTGACCCACACGCTGGCCGCACAACTGTTCTACAGCTATGCGGAGGCCGGTTGCCTTGAGGTCCGTCCGACTGTGACCCCCTTGGGGAGCCATGCGGACGGGATCGAGGACACCCCCTTGGCGGCGCGCGCGAGCGAGCAGCACGAGGCATGGGCCGAGCGGATGCCGCGTGATGTGGCGGACCTGTGGGGCTTCATCGTTGCGCTGGACGACGAGAAGCGGATTGCGCTGTTGGCGCATTGCGCGGCCCGCACCGTCAACGCCTTGCGTCTGCCGTGGGACCGCAAGCCCCGCTCGCTGCAAACCGCCGACCGGCTGGCGAGCGCGCTGGCGCTGGATGTGGCGAAGGACTGGACGCCCACGGTGGACAGCTACCTTGGCCGCGTCACCAAGGCGCATATTGCGGAAGCTGTGATCGAGGGCGTGTCCGAGGATGCTGCCCGCCGCATCGCGGACATGAAGAAGCCGGACATGGCGCAAGCCGCCGAGCAGCTTCTGGCCGGGACCGGATGGCTTCCCGCCGTGCTGCGGACGGCGCAACCAACCATAGCCGACGCTGCCGACGCCGAAGCGCAGGACGAGGAAGCGTCATTCGCTGTCGCCGCCGAATAGCGGCATTTCGCCGGGGCTGCGCAAGCGGTCCCGGCCCTAATTTCGGCCGGCGAAAAATCGCGGCCGCGCCCGTGGGGGCGCGGCCGCTTTCCTCTTGAAGGCTCGCCGCTCGATGAAGCGAGGCGCCGCGTCGGCGTCTGCGGGGCCGATCAGCAGCATCCTGGCGAGCAGTTCGCCAATTGAGCAAGCCCGAATCGAAAACGGGGCTGCGCGGCGACGATGGTGTTGGCCCTCGGTGGTCTGAGATCCCGCCGTCCGCGTGACACCAACACCGAGCTGGGAAACATCGGCCGCCCCCGTTCTCCCATGATCGCCTCCATCGCAGCCGCTGTTGAGCGCGCGGTCATGCACAGTGGCCATTGCCTTCCTGCTGAATCGCGAGGACGCCAAGCGTCCAGTCTCGGCTTCGGCGCGACCGCATGGCCTCTCGATTGGCCTGATCTAACCGGGGCCGGCTTCGCCTTGCTCGGTCTGGCACAACGCCGCCGCGCGGCTTTTTTCCGCCGCCTTCGGCTTTGCATCGCGAAGCAAAAAAGCCGCGCGTCGCCATCCTCCGCTGCGCTCCGGCCGCAGGCGGTGCGCGTCCGATCATCCCCGCTTCACCGATCGCCATCGAGGCCGCGGCGGTCGCGGCCCGAGAGCGAAAGGAACTTCGATATGGCGACCATCGGCACCTTCACCCAGGCGGGCAACGGCTCCTTCAGCGGAACCATCAAGACCCTGACCCTCAACGCCAAGGCCACCCTCCGGCCGATCGAGAAGGAGAGCGAAAAGGCTCCCGACTACCGCCTCGCGGTCGGCTCGGTCGAGTGCGGCGCGGGATGGAAGAAGACCAGCCGCGAGAACCGCGACTACATCTCGGTCAAGCTGGACGATCCCACCTTCCCGGCGCCGATCTACGCCACCCTGTCCGAGACCGACACCGCCGGCGAATACGCGCTGATCTGGTCCCGCTGATCCCGACAAGGCGCCCCGCTCCTCGGAGCGGGGCGCCTTTATGCGTTTGTTTGCCGATTTCCAAAGCGGACGGGCCAGTCGGCCCGGCTTCTTGTTGGGAGATGCTAGGGGCGCCGCCCCCGCGCCCTTCGGAGCGGCTTCCGCCCAGCTTCCTCCGCGCTTCGCGCTCCGTGCAGCCGGTTCCCCGCGAAGCCGCCCACTCCGGTTGCACCCCCGGTCTCGCCGACGGGCAGGGTTTCAGCGCGGCGCTCCGCTGCGCGGAAACCCAAGCTCAAGGAGTTCAGCTATGTATCATCAACTTGCCACGCGGTTCGGCCGGAACGCCCATCAGATCAGCGGTCGGGAGCCGCTCGACAACGAGGCGCTTTATCGGCACGTCCCGTCCATCTTCGCTCGTGAGGCGCACGACAGCCGTTCCGAGCGGTATGTCTATGTCCCCACCATCGACATCGTGGAGGGACTGCGCCGTGAAGGATGGTTCCCGTTCTTCGCTGTCCAGTCGGTGCCGCGTGATGGAAGCCGCCACGGCCACGCCAAGCATATGCTGCGCCTGCGCCGGGACGAGGGCATCGGCAAGGCCGAGGCCGCCGAAGTCATCATCGTCAACAGCCATGATGGAACCAGCGCCTATCAGATGTTCGCCGGAATGCTGCGGTTCGTCTGCACCAACAGCATGATTGCAGGCGAGCGGTTCGAGGAGGTCCGCGTGCCGCACAAGGGTAATATCCAGCACGATATTATCGAGGGCGTCTATACCGTTGCCGAGGACTTCCCCCGACTGATCGACGCCAGCGAGTCGATGAAAGCGATCCAGCTTTCCGAGGACGAGCGGCGGTTGCTCGGCGAGGTTAGCCTTGTCGCTCGCTACGGGGAGGATGAAAGCCCGCTGCGGCCGGAGCAGATCATCGAGCCGCGCCGGCGCGAGGATGTGGACCGCAGCTTGTGGACCACATTCAATGTCATTCAGGAGAATGTCATTCGGGGCGGATTGCAGGGCCGCAAGCGCAACGCCGAGGGCCGTATCCGCCGCGCGCAGACTCGCGCGATCAACGGCATCGACCAGAATGTGACGCTCAACCGCGCGCTCTGGACGCTCGCCGAGGGAATGCAGCGCCTCAAGGCAGCCTGAGGGTTCGCCGCCGCAGGGTCGGAGTTCCGGCCCTGCGGCTCCGCCGTTTTCGCGCCGATCCGCTGCGCTGGATCGGCGGCGGCGGCGCGTCCCAAGGTCCGCGCCGCCGCAAACGCGCTCGCCGGGCTGGCGCCCGGCTCGCGCGGCAGGTCTGCATGACTAACTGGCCTCGGATGAATCGAATTCGGCGACGAGATCGGCCGGCGTAACGCCAAGCGCAGAGGCTAAATGAAACAAGGTGACAACGGTTGGATTGCGTCGCCCGCGCTCCAGATCGCTGACATATTGCTGGGTAAAGCCCGACATCTCGGCGAAGCGCTCCTGGGTAAAGCCCTTATCCTTTCTCAGCCTGGCAAAGTTCAATCCTACGAGGCGTCGCATGTCCATGCACGCGAAGCTGGATGATACATCTCATCCGGTTTATCCTATATAAGTTGTATCGACTGGACCGCGCCGTTCGTCCCTGCGGAAAGTGCAGCCAACGATGCAGGACTTGCGCGTATCCGGTTCCGGGATTTGAGCTAAACTGGTTAACGAGCCACATGACGGGGGCGCCATGAGCACCGGCCAATTCGCGGATCGCGCGCCAGAAGCATCGCAGCTCACGGCATATGATGAAAGCCATCTCACTGCCTATCTGCGATTGCTCGACGCAGATGATGACGGGGCCGACTGGCGCGAGACTGCCGCCGCCATCCTCGGCGTGGACGCCGCTGCCGAACCGCAGCGGGCGAAGACGATGCACGATAGTCACCTCGCCCGCGCGCGCTGGATGACGGAGGTGGGTTACGCCCATCTGCTCGGCTGCGACCGGCCGCTAAGGCGTTAAGTTTTCATCGATTTCCACGTCATTCCGTCGCTGCCACCGCAGCGTGGCCGGCATAGTTGAGCGCAACCTTGGCGCTATCGTGCGTTGTGGGAGCTGGTGATCCTAACCCATCGAAATCCGCCTTTAGTGCGGTTGGGAGGATGCCATGCCGACGCCACCGGGGCGTCGCCAGCGGCGCGCCGGTGGACTGTCCGACGCGCTCGGGCGCGCCGATATTGCCGCCGAGTTCCTGCGGAGAAACCGCACCTATCGCGCCGAACATGCGCAGATGCGAGAGCGCATCGCGAACGGCGCCGTCGCGAAGAATGCCGCCGAAGCGGCGTTCGCGCGGCGCTGGGGGTTATCCTTTCGCCACGGCGCCGGATGATCTCTCAGACCCGGTAATCTGGCGCCCAGAGCTGACCGCTGTCACGGTCATCCTGGAGGTCGCGCCAGACGGATTCGAGACTGCCGCACCAGGCGATCCGCGCGCGCTCGGCGCGCTGCTCGCCGATGAAGCGGGCATCGACGGACGCCACGTCATCGTCGCCGACGCGGCCGGCGAGCATCGGCTTTGGCTGCGCGATCCGCAGCCTGGCCGGCCGCTCGCCGCCGTCATCCCGCTCGACAAGGATTTCATCACGCGCATTGCGAGCCTGCTGCGCTTCCACCGCCGCCTGTTCGGCCGGGCGGCCGGGCCGCTGCCACGCGGCTGGCCGCTTACGACCTACCGGCTGGCACGCCTCGACCTGATGCTCCGCGCGCTCGACCTGCGCAATGGGGGCGCGACCTATCGGCAGATCGCTGTCGAGCTGGGGCGCGAAGATGCGACTAAGCTGTCCGCGAGCGACTGGAAAATGTCGGCTTCACGCTCGTTCGTGGTGCGGCTGGTCCGCGACGGCATAGCGATGATGAACGGCGACTACCGCAAACTGCTCCGCATTCGCTGACTCGGCTCCTTCCGGCACAGCCTCTTAGGGGTGGTCGCGTCCGCGTAGTTGCACATCTTCATACCCCACCCGGGCGCCTCCGTTCTGACAATTACGCCTCCTGCCGCCACCGCCCGCAGGAGCCGTCACTTGTCCGATACGCCCACCAACCTGCCGCCTCGCTTCCTGCGCACGCCGGAAGCCGCGCGCTTTCTCGGCCTTTCAGGCCGCACCCTCGAGAAGCATCGGTATTTCGGGACCGGCCCGGCCTACCGCCGGATCGGCGGCCGCGTCGTCTATTCGGTCGATGACCTGCGCGCCTGGGCCGACATCGGCATCAAGCATTCGACCTCCGACCCGGGGCAGGACGACCTCATGCCGCGCGCGGATTCGGCCATCGCCCGGAGCCGGCGATGACCGTCCCGCCGTCGCCCATGCGGCATCGCGAGCCGTCCAACGACGGCATGACCCGCGTCGAGCTGACGTGGATCGAGAAGCGGATCGAGCACTGGATCAGGTTCGGCCGCGTCGCGGTGGACGAGATCGTTGACCGCCGCCGCCGCATCGTCCGCTTCCGGCCCGGAGCGATCTTCGCGTTCGTCCGCTGGGCGGCGAACGATTACGGCACGGTCAGCTCGCGTATCGACATCGTGCGCGCGGTCCGCGCGGGCGAGCCGTTCACGACGCTGCCATTCGTGCGGCCGGGCGGCGACATCCTGCTCAAGATCGAGGGCTGGCCCAAGGTCAGTCAGGTTCTCGCTGCGATCGACGCGGCGGAAGCGGCCGGCGTCGATCCCTGCGACGCCGCGCCCGATCATTGGCGGCATGTCCACAACCGCATCACCGCCGGCCAAGCGCCGCGTCCCTATACGATGGAGCGCCATCGCGCCTGGCTCAAGCGCCGGGAGATCGAGGGATGACGCGCCGCTCCTACGTCCGCGCGACGACGATCGCCGCCTCGGTGTTCGCCATCTCGTTCGCCGCCATCGCCATCACCGACCCGCTGCCGCGCGTCGTGTGGAACGCCAGCGCCAGCGCGCCGCTCGGGCTTTATCGCATCGAGCCGGACCGCGATCCGCCACGCGGATCGCTGGTCGCCGTCACGCCGCCCGCGCCGCTTGCTCGGTGGATGACCGAGCGTGGCTATCTCGGGGAGAACGTGCCGCTCTTGAAGCACGTCGTCGCCAAGGCCGGGCAGCGTGTCTGCCGGATAGGCGGCGTCGTCAGTGTCGATGCGCGGCGGGTCGCCGTCGCGCTGCCGCGCGACCGTCTCGGCCGTCCGCTGCCTGTCTGGCAGGGCTGCCGCACGCTCGCGACCGGTGAGCTGCTGCTGCTCAACCCGGATCATCCTGACAGCCTGGACGGCCGCTACTTCGGTCCGCTCGACGCCTCCGCCGTGGTCGGCCGGGCGATCCCGATCCTGACCCGCGATGCCCCCGACGCGCCGCTGACGTGGCGCGGCTGGAACCGTGAATTTCGCCCCTAACCGCCAACCGAAAGGACAATCCCATGCAGATCGGCACCTTCACCCGTACCCCCAAGGGCTTCCAAGGCCGCATCGAGACGATCAAGCTCGACGTAGCGCTCCGCATCGTCCCGGCCGAGCCGCAGGACGGCGACAATGCGCCCGACTGGCGCGTCCATCTCGGCAAGACCGAGAACGGTCCCGAGGTCGGCGCCGGCTGGAATGAGACCGGCGAGCGCGCCGGCGATTACGTCTCGCTGCGCCTCGACGATCCCACGTTCACGCAGCCGATCCGCGCGGCGCTGTTCCGCATGGGCGACGACGACAGCGCCTGGACGCTGCGCTGGAACCGGCCGCAGAAGCGCCGCGACGAGGACTGAGATCGTGCGCGTCTCGATCATCCCTTGGTTCGCGGGGAAGCCGTCTCATCCCTTCGTCCCGCTCGGTCGCAGGCCGGCCAGCGCGCGCAGCGAAGATCAAGGGCGGCCATCGGCCGGCGCTCCGCGCGCACCCTTGAGCGTAGCGAGCACGCTGGCAGGCTGGCGGCGGAGTGGAGCCGGAGCGTTGTCTGCGCTCACCGTGTCGCTGCTTATATGCGGCGCGCCGATCGGGACGGCGCTGGCGCAGGACGCGCCGGCCGTCCGAGCGGCGGCTGTCCATCCCTATGCCGGTCATGTCGCCGACGCCGCGCGCCGGTTCGGCATCCCCGAGGCGTGGATTTGGGCGGTCATGCACGTCGAGAGCAACGGCGATTCCCGCGCGCTCTCGATGGCCGGCGCGATGGGCCTGATGCAGATCATGCCCGCGACCTGGGCCAGTCTGCGCGCACGATATCGACTCGGCGCCGACCCCTATGACGTGCGCGACAACATCATGGCGGGCGCGGCCTATTTGCGCGAGATGCACGATCGCTATGGCGACGCGACGGCGATGCTCGCGGCCTACAACGCTGGGCCGGGACGCTACGACGACTATCGTTCGCGCGGCCGTCCACTGCCCGCCGAGACACGCGCTTACCTTGCGCGCCTGGCGTCGATCACCGGCGGCATCGGCGACGCTCCGCTTGCCCCCGCGCCGCTTCCCGATCCTTTCGCCTGGCGTCGCGCCGCGCTGTTCGTGCGCGTGGCGAGTGCGGCCGATGCGATGTCCGGCGCGCAATCCGACAGCGGGATTGCGGCTTCAGCGACGGCCGCCGATCCGCCGTCCGTCAGCACTGCGGACGACAGAGTGGCCGTCGTTCCGCCGCGTGACGCTGCTCCGGCCGACACGCTGTTCGTTCC
>NZ_JBELLZ010000111.1:0-8932 GCF_042096255.1 Sphingomonas sp.
CCAAGCTGCGCGCCCCGTTCCGCGAGGGCGGTTCGGTAACGGCGGGCAACGCCTCTGGCGTCAATGACGGCGCGGCGGCGCTGGTCATCGCTTCCGCCGAGGCGGCGAAGAAGCACGGGTTGACCCCGATCGCGCGCATCCTCGGCGGTGCGACGGCGGGCGTCGCGCCGCGCGTCATGGGCTTTGGCCCCGCGCCCGCCTCGAAGAAGCTGATGGCGCGGCTCGGGTTGACGCCGGACCACTTCGCGGTGATCGAGCTGAACGAGGCCTTCGCGAGCCAGGGGCTCGCCACGCTGCGTGATCTCGGCATCGCCGATGACGACGCGCGGGTGAACCGCAATGGTGGCGCCATCGCGCTCGGCCATCCGCTGGGCATGTCGGGGGCGCGGATCACCGGCACCGCCGCGCTGGAGCTGAAGCAGGGCGAGAAGTCGCTCTCCACCATGTGCATCGGTGTGGGCCAGGGCATTGCCGTGGCGCTCGAAGGAGTGTGAGTTGCCAGGGCGGGACGGCCCGACCGTCCCGCCCGCCATTCAGCAGGGCAGCAGCGCCGACATGTCGGGGCCCTTGGGTACGATGCCGTTTGGGTTCAACGCGCTGATGGAGTAGTAGCCCACCTTGATATGGGCGATGTCGACCGTCTCGCGCACCCCTTCGACAGCCAGCATATCCCGGAGGAAACGGGCCAGTGCAGGGTAATCGGCGACGCGCCGCAAGTTGCACTTGAACAGCCCGTGATAGGCGGCGTCGAAGCGGATCAGCGTCACGAAAAGCCGGATGTCAGCCTCGGTGAAGGCCTCGCCCAAGAGAAAGGGACCACCTGCCGCAAGCCGCGTTTCGATCCTGTCGAGCATGGCGAAGACGGCCTCGAACGCCTCCTCGTAAGCCTCCTGCGTGGTGGCGAAGCCGGCTCGGTAGACGCCGTTGTTGAGGCTGGGGTAGATCTCGGCGTTGAGCGCGTCGATTTCGGTGCGCAGCGGCTCAGGGTAGAGGTCGATCCCACCCTGAGCCAACTCGCCGAAGCCCGAGTTCAGCATGCGCAGGATGTCGGCGCTCTCGTTGTTGACGATGGTGCCGGTGGCGTTGTCCCACAGGACCGGCACGGTGGCGCGGCCAGTGTAGCACGGATCGGCGCGGGTGTAGATCTCGTGCATGTGGCGCGCGCCGTTCAGCCGGTCCTCGTCTGCGCCGGGATACCCACCGAAGGCCCAGTCCTGGGCCCCGAGCCGCGGATCGACCACGGTGACACCGATCGACTCGATCAGCCCCTTGAGCCGCCGGGCGATCAGGGTGCGCGAGGCCCATGGGCAGATCAGCGCGACATAGAGGTGGTAGCGACCAGCCTCGGCCTTGAAGCCGCCTTCGCCGGTGGGGCCGGGCGCGCCGTCCGGCGTCACCCAGTGACGGAATCCGGAGGTCTGGCGCACGAAGCCGCCCTTCTTGTCGGTCGATTGCACCGGGTGCCAGTCGGCACTCCACTTGTCGTCAATGAGCATGATGGCTCTCCTTGCCTTCGGTTTCGATCCGGATGCCCCAAGGGTCCGTGGCGACGGGCGCCGCGCCGCTCTCGGCGCGCAGCACCACCGCCTCCAGCCCCGTCGTGCCGGGCGCGCGGGGGCCCGCGCCGCGGCTGTTCCAGACATTGGCGGCGACGTGGTGATGATAGCCGCCCGCGCCGAGAAACAGCGCGCCGGGCAGCCGGCGAGTGACGTCGAAGCCCAGCCGCTGCGCCCAGAACGCCTCGGCCGCGGCGAGGTCGCCGACCTGCAGGTGGACATGGCCGACCACCATGTCCTCGGGCGCGCCGTGCCATGCCCCGTCGGCGGCGGCGCGCACGCCCGCGCCGTCTATCGGCTCGGTCGTCATGCGATGCCGCGCGCGTCGCGGCGCCATTGGTCGCGGGGGCGGTCGGCATAGACCTTGATGCCGTTGCCCTCGGGATCGGCGAGGTAGACCGCCTCGCTGACGAGGTGATCGGCCGCGCCCTGCATCGGCAGCCCGGTGTCGACGGCATGCCGCAGCCAGCGCCCCAGCGCCGCGCGCGAGGGCAGCAGGAAGGCGGTGTGGAACAGCCCCGCCGCGCGCGGATCGCGGGGGCGGGCGGCGGTGTCGCGGCGCAGGTCGAGCAGCGTCCGCCTGCCCGCGCCGAGCCTGGCGCTCTCGCCGTCGGCGGTCAGTTCGTCGAGGCCGAGGGCAGTGGCATAGAAGCCGCGCATGAGGTCGAGGTCGCGCACAACGAGACGCAGGCGGTCGATCTCGATCGGGGCATCGCTGGTGGCCATGTCGGTCTCCCTGTGTGTGGGGGCCGCGGGCGCCGGGCCCGCGGCGGGAGGGGCCAGGCGCGCAGGGCGCGCAGCGAGGGGCTGGCGCGCCAGGCATAGGGGCCGTCGCCCAGAAGCGCCTGCACGACGAGGGCGAGTGCCCAGAACAATGGAAACTCCCAACCGCCGCCCTCGTTCGAAAACCAGAAGCCGGCGGCGAAATGCGGCGTCCAGATCGAGCCCACGACCGGGATCAGCAACAGGAGCGCCACCGGCCGGGTCCACAGCCCCGCGATCAGCGCGAGGCCGCCCGCCAGCTCGCCCAGCATCACGGCCCAGGCCAGCAGCCCGGGCAGGCCGAGGCTCTGGAAGAAGCCGACCGTTCCGGTGGGGGTGAAGACGAAGAACTTCAGATAGGCGTGCAGCAGGAAGAAGGCGGCGAGAGTGACGCGGAGCGTCAGGAGGCCCCCGGGGGCGGTGCGGGTATCGGTCATGGTGCCGGTCCTTTCGAGGGGCCGCGCGGCGCGGCCGGTGTGACGGTCGGCGCCGCGCCGGGTCGGGGCCCGCCGGTGCCGTGCCGACTATCTGCACCCGTTCCGCCGCAAACATTAGACGGGAGATCGGAAAGTCATTCCTTCCGGAATGGAAGCGCCGCGTCCCAGTCCGGCGGTCCCCTGAACCGCTCGGCGAGGAAATCGATCAGCGCGCGCGACTTGGCGGCGAGGTGGCGCGAGGGCGGGTAGATCGCGTGCAGGCCGAGCGGTTCGGCCTCGAACGCGTCCAGCACCGGCACCAGCTCGCCCGCCCGGATCATCGGCCCGGCCACGAAGCTCGGCCCGAAGCAGATCCCGAGGCCCGCCCGCGCGGCCATGGCGCAGGCCTCGGCATTGGCGAAGGTGATCCGGCCTTTTGCCTGCATGGGCTGCGCCGCGCCGTCCGCCCCGCGCAGCGGCCACAGCCCCGGCTGGGCGAGGTTGCCGTCGAGGATGCAGTCATGCGCCGCGAGATCGCCGGGCCGCTCGGGCCGGCCGCGCCGGGCGAGGTAAGCGGGCGCCGCGCAGGTGACGAGGCGCACGGCGCAGAGCCGCCTCGCGATCAGCGCGCTGTCGCGCGGCTGGCCGATCCGCAGCGCCATGTCGAAGCCTTCCTCGACCAGATAGGCGAGCCGGTCGGAAAAGGCCACGTCGAGCGCGACCTGCGGGTGGCGCGCGGCGAAGTCGCCCAGGAGCGGCGCGAGGATCGCCGAGCCGAAGCTGAGCGGCACGGTGAGGCGCAAGAGGCCGCGCGGCTCGAAGCCCTCGCGCCGCATCTCGGCGTCGAGCGCGTCGAACTCCTCGAGCAGCGGGCGCAGCCGCTCGTGATAGGCGCGGCCCGCCTCGGTCAGCGACAGCGCCCAGGTCGAGCGCTGTATCAGCTGCGCGCCGAGATCGGCCTCGAGCCGCGCCATCAGCTTCGAGGCCTGCCCCGAGCTGGTGCCGAGCCGCCGCGCCGCTGCCGCGAAGCTTCCCGTCTCCACCACCGTCGCGAACATCCTGTCGCAGGCCAGCCGATCCATTCGCGTCCCCTTTCGCCATGTGGCCACGCTAGGACAGGGCGCAAGCCCGGTCGAGCGGCCCCGGGGCTCGGGTATCGCATCAGACCGCCTCGGTATTGGATTCCGGCCCTTCGGCTGGCCCATGGTCCTTTCGACCGAAGCCCAAACGCCGCATGGGGACCCGATGAGCAAGATCGAACACGTCGAAACGACGATCCTCGATATTCCAACGATCCGAGGCCATGTGCTGTCGATGACCACCATGACCGTGCAATCTGTCGTGCTGGTGCGGATCCGTTTCGGCGACGGCTCCGAGGGCTGGGGCGAGGGCACCGCGATCGGGGGAATGAGCTACGGGTCCGAGAGCCCTGAGAGCATCCGGCTTGCTATCGACGCCTATATCACCCCGGCGATCACCGGGATGGACGGTGACGACATTAACGCTGTTACCCACCGCGTCGAAAAGCTGGTGCGCGGCAATCCCATCGCTCGCTGCGCGGTCGAGACGGCGCTGTGGGATGGGCTCGGACGGCGGCTCGGCGTTTCGGTGGCGCAGCTCTTCGGCGGCCCGGTGCGCGAGACGATGCCGGTGGCCTGGACGCTCGCCAGCGGTCATTCCGAGACCGATATCGACGAGGCGCGCAAGATGATCGCCGCGCGCCGACACAACATCTTCAAGCTCAAGATCGGCAAGCGCGCATTGCGCGACGACCTCGCCCATGTTGGCGCGATCAAGTCGGCACTCGGCGACGCCGCCAGCATCCGGGTCGACGTCAATCAAGCCTGGAACGTCACCGAGGCACGCCACGGCCTCAGGGGGCTGCAGGAGATCGGCGTCGATCTCGTGGAGCAGCCGATAGCCGCCCGCTTCCACAAATCGTTGGGCCATCTCAGCGACGCCTACGAGATCGCGGTGATGGCAGACGAGGCACTTCAAGGGCCGGAGGACGCGATGCGCGTCGCGGCCGAACGCTCGGCCGATGTCTTCGCCGTCAAGATCGCCCAGTCCGGCGGGCTGAAGCGCGCCGCCGAGGTGGTGGCGATCGCCCAGTCGGCCGGGATCGGGATCTATGGCGGCACAATGCTCGAGGCCGGGATCGGCACCGCCGCCGCGGTGCAGCTCTTCTCGACGGTGGAGCGGCTCGGCTGGGGAACCGAACTGTTCGGACCGCTGCTGATGAAGGACGAGATCCTGGCCTCGCCGATAGAGTATCGCGACTTCTCGCTGGTGCGCCCGCAGGGGCCGGGTCTCGGCGTGGTGCCGGACCCCGAGAAGATCGCCTGTTACGACCGCGACGCGAGGCGCGTGCTGCGCAGCGTCGCGGGGGAGTAAGGCGCGGCGCCCGCGCCGCGCGCAACAGCAATACTGTCCGGGGCGCCGCCGCGCCGGACAGCCGAGGAGGAGGAATAGCCATGTTCACATCGACGGATCTTACGGAGATCGAGCGCCGCCTCGACGGCATCGTGCAGGACGACCCGGAGAAGGGCATCTTCCGCGCCCGCCGCGACATGTTCTCGGACGAGGACCTGTTCGAGCTGGAGATGAAGCACATCTTTGAGGGCAACTGGATCTACATGGCGCATGAAAGCCAGATCCCCGAGCCGGGCGACTACTACACGCTGACCATGGGCCGCACTCCGGTCGTGATCACCCGCGACAAGGAAGGCGAGCTGCACGCGCTGGTTAATGCCTGCAGCCATCGCGGCGCCATGCTGTGCCGCTTCAAGCGCCGCAATCAGAAGACCTTTACCTGCCCGTTCCACGGCTGGACCTTCTCGAACACCGGCAAGCTTCTGAAGGTCAAGGACCCCAAGACCGGTGGCTATCCCGAGCAGTTCAACAAGGATGGCAGCCACGACATGACCCGCGTGGCGCGGTTCGAGAATTATCGCGGCTTCCTGTTCGGCTCGCTCAACGCCGATGTCTCCTCGCTCGCGGAGTATTTGGGCGAGACCCGCAAACTGATCGACATGGTGGTCGACCAGTCCGAGGAGGGGCTGGAGGTGCTGCGCGGCGCCTCGACCTACACTTTCGACGGCAACTGGAAGCTGCAGGCCGAGAATGGTGCCGATGGCTATCACGTCTCTTCGGTTCACTGGAACTATGTTGCCACCACCGGGCGGCGCGGCCAGGAGGGCAAAGAGGACAAGATCAAGGCCACCGATGCCTCGAAATGGTCCAAGCAGAAGGGGGGGTTCTATAGCTTCGACAACGGCCACCTGCTGCTTTGGACGACCTGGGCCGATCCGACCAACCGCCCGCTCTATGCAGAGCGCGACAAGTTCGCCGCCAAGTACGGCGAGGCCAAGGCCGACTGGATGGTCGGCGTGCTGCGCAACTTGTGCCTCTATCCGAACCTGTTCCTGATGGACCAGTTCAGCTCGCAGTTGAGGGTGTTCCGCCCCATCAGCCCCACCAAGACCGAGGTGACGATCTACTGCATCGCACCCAAGGGCGAGAGCCAGGAGGCGCGCTCGCGTCGGATCCGGCAATACGAGGATTTCTTCAACGCCTCAGGCATGGCCACGCCGGACGACACCGAGGAATTCCGCGCCACGCAGCGCGGCTACCAAGGCGCGGCCCATGCCAAGTGGAACGACCTGACGCGCGGCGCCACCCACTGGATCACCGGCCCCGACGAGGAGGCAAAGGCGCTCGGCATCGAGCCGATCATGTCGGGCGCGCGCACCGAGGATGAGGGCCTCTTCGTAGTCCAGCACCGGCAATGGACGGAGCGGATGGCGAAGGCCGTCGATAAGGAGCGCGCCGCTCTTGGTAACGACACCATCGCCGCGGAGTAAGATTATGAGCACCGAAACTATCGACCGCCCCGCTACCGTCACCGAACTGAGCTTTGAGCAGATTCAGGCGTTTCTCTATGCGGAGGTACGCGCCCTCGACGACCGCAAATGGGACGACTGGATCGGGTTCTACCATCCCGACTGCCAGTTCTGGATGCCTGCCTGGGACGACTTCGACACGCTGACCGAAGATCCCGAGAACGAGATGTCGTTGATCTTCTACTACGACCGTTCGGGCATCGAGGACCGGGTGTTCCGGATCAAGACCGACCGCTCCTCGGCGACCTCGCTGCCGGAGCCGCGCACCCAGCACAACATCTCGAACATCGAGGTTCTGGAGCGCGCCGGCAATACGATCAAGCTGCGGTTCAATTGGATCACCAACACCTACCGCTACGGCGAGACCGACACCCACTGGGGGACGTCCTTCTACACACTCGACGTCTCGGGGGAGAAGCCGTTGATCGCCGATAAGAAGGTGGTGCTGAAGAACGACCGCATCCACCACGTGATCGACGTCTACCACATCTGAGCCGCGGCCATCGATCGATGGCCGAGGCGTCCGCGCGCCCCGGGGAGGGGGCGCGCGACCGGGAGGAGGAACAGCATGAGCTACAGCATCGCGCTCAATTTCGAGGACGGGGTCACCCGTGTCATCGATTGCGACGAGGACGAGAAGGTGACCGACGCCGCCTTCCGGCAGAAGATCAACATCCCCATGGATTGCCGCGACGGCGTCTGCGGCACCTGCAAGTGCTTGGCCGAGAAGGGCGAGTACGAGCTCGAGTTCTACATGGACGAGGCGATGACCGAGGAAGAGGCGGAGGAAGGCTATGTCCTGACCTGCCAGATGATCCCCGAGAGCGATTGCGTCATCCGCGTTCCGGCCTCTTCACTGGTCTGCAAGACCGGCGCCGAAACGCTGGGCGGCGCGGTGGCCGGGGTGGATGTGCTGTCGGAGACATCCTTCGGGCTGCGCGTGACGCTCGACAAGCCGATGGGCTTCCTGCCGGGGCAATACGTCAACGTCTCGGTGCCCGGTGCGGGGGTGCATCGTTCCTATTCCTATTCCTCGGCGCCGGGTGCTGCCGAGGCCAGCTTCCTGATCCGCAATCTGCCCGGCGGGGTGATGAGCGGCTATCTCGCCCAAGCCGCCGCCATCGGTGATCGACTGGAGCTGACCGGACCGATGGGTGCCTTTTACCTGCGCCCGGTGGAGCGGCCGCAGCTCTGGCTTGCGGGCGGCACCGGGCTCGCGCCCTTCCTGTCAATGCTCGAACAGCTCGCCGCGCAGGGCTGCGAGCAGCCGGTGACGCTGTATTACGCCGTGACCCGCGCCGCCGATCTGGTGGAACTGGAGCGGGTGCAGTCGCTGGCTGAAAGGATAGGTGGGGTGGAGGTGATCACCATCCTTGCGGCAGAGGAAGATGCGCATGAACGCAAAGGCTTCGTCACCGACCACATCGCGGCCGGGGATCTGAACGGGGGCGACTGCGACGTCTATCTCTGCGGCCCGCCGCCGATGGTCGAGGCGGTGCGCCAGCATTTCGCCACGCTGGGCGTAGAGCCCGCGAGCTTCCACTACGAGAAGTTCGCCCCCACCGAGACGGCGGCGGCGGCATGAGCGGACGCTTCGCGGGCCGCGCGATGGTGGTGACCGGCGCCGCGCAGGGCATCGGCCAGCGCGTCGCCGAGCGCGCGGCGGCCGAGGGCGCCGAGGTGCTGATCGTCGACCGGGCGCCGCAGCGCCGCAAGGTCGCGCGGGCGATCCGCGCGGCGGGCGGCGTGGCGCATGATATCAGCGCCAATCTCGAGACCTATGCGGGCTGCGAGAAGGCGATGAAGAAGGCGGTCGAGCTGTTCGGCCGGATCGACATCCTCGTCAACAATGTCGGTGGTACGATCTGGGCCAAGCCCTACGAGCATTATGCCCAGAAGGAGATCGACGCTGAGATCCGCCGCTCGCTGTTCCCGACGCTCTATTGCTGCCGCGCGGCACTCGAGCCGATGCTGGAGGCGGGACGCGGCGTGATCGTCAACGTCTCGTCGATCGCGACGCGCGGGCTCAACCGCGTGCCCTATGCGGCGGCCAAGGGCGGGGTGAATGCGATCACCGCCAGCCTCGCCTGGGAGGTTGCCGAGCGCGGCATCCGCGTCGTCGCCACCGCGCCGGGTGGCACCGAGGCGCCGCCGCGCGCCGTGCCGCGCAACCCGAACGCGGAACAGGAACAGCGCGAGGACTGGTACCGGACCATCGTCGACCAGACGATCCAGTCCAGCTTGATGAAACGATACGGCACGCTCGACGAGCAGGCAGGCGCGATCCTGTTCCTGG
>NZ_JBELLZ010000112.1:0-8928 GCF_042096255.1 Sphingomonas sp.
GTGTGCTCTTCCGATCTCGCGCCGCTCTACGAGGACAAGGTCGTCGACTTCCTGTTCGACAAGGCCGAGGTGACCGACCGCGAGACCACCCGCGAGGAGCTGGAGGAAGCGATCGAGAGCGAGGACGGCTTCGCGACCGGCACGCACACCCACGATCACGACAACCACAAGCCGCGCCAGAAGAAGAAGGCCAAGGCTGACGACGCCGAGCCGGTGGACGCGGGCGAGCAGCCTGCTGAAGCTGAGGTCGAGGCGGCGCCCGCGCCTGCCAAGAAGCCGCGTGCCAAGAAGGCCGCGCCGATCGAGGCCGAGACTCAGGTGCTGGAAGCGCAGCCGGACGTGGCCGAGGCGGCCGAGGGCACCGGTTCGCCCGACGAGGCCCCGCCCGCGCCCAAGAAGCCGCGCGCCAAGAAGAAGGCCGAGCCTAAGGCCGAGGGCGAAGGCGAGGCCTGATCCGCGATCGTGGTGCCGGGCCCGTCCCGGCATCCACGGTTCGGCAACGACCTTGCGGCTAGGCTGTATGGCGACGTGGACTCCGGCGTGATGCCGGGGCGACGAGGGGGCTATCCTTGACCGAACCGACGATCGCCGTGCTGCTGCCCTGCTACAATGAGGAGGCGGCGATCGCGCAAACGGTCGCCGCGTTCAGCGCGGCGCTGCCGTCCGCGGCGATCTACGTCTTCGACAACAACAGCCGGGATCGCACGGTCGCAGTCGCGCGCGCCGCGGGCGCGATCGTCCGGACCGAGCGGATCCAGGGGAAGGGCGCGGTCGTGCGCCGCATGTTCGCGGACGTGGAGGCGGACGTCTATGTGATGGCGGACGGCGACGCGACCTATGATGCCACCGCCGCCCCCGCGATGGTCACCCGCCTGCTGGAAGAGAAGCTCGACATGGTGGTGGGTAGCCGTGTGCACGAGGCGGCGGAGGCCTATCGTCGCGGCCACGTGCTGGGCAATCGGATGATGACCGGCATCCTGGCGCGGCTGTTCGGGCGCAGTTTCTCCGATATCTTCTCGGGTTACCGGATATTCTCGCGACGGTTCGTGAAGAGCTTTCCGGTGCTGTCGGTCGGCTTTGAGATCGAGACCGAGATCAGCGTCCATGCGCTGGAGCTGAAGATGCCCACCGCCGAGATCGAAACGCGCTATTTCGCACGCCTCGAAGGCTCCTCCTCCAAGCTGAGCACCTACCGGGACGGCTTCCGCATCCTCGGCACCATCGCGACGCTCTATCGGATCGAGCGGCCGCTCTGGTATTTCGGTGGGCTCGCTGGAGCGCTGGCGCTGCTGGCGGTGATCCTCGCAGTGCCGCTGGCGATCACCTATGCGCAGACGGGGCTGGTGCCGCGCTTCCCCACCGCGATCCTGGTCACCGGGCTGATGATCCTGGCGGCCCTGTCGTTCTTCGCGGGGCTCATCCTCGATACGGTGGTCAGAGGGCGTCGCGAGGTGCGGCGGCTCGCCTATCTGTCGATCCCGATCGATCTGTCGCGGCGCAGTGCAAGAATCTCGTAGATCAGCCGCACCGCCGCGAGCGTCAGCACACCATAGACCAGATAGCTGTAGCGCGGCACCGGCTGGACGATCGCATAGGGTAGGCCGGCGACGAGGACGTAGAGCAGCAGATACCCGTCCACACGTCGTCCGCGCCATGCACCGATCGTCAGTCCGGTCAGCCCCAGCAGCGACGCTAGCCAGATCGGTACTAGCCGCAGCCAGGTGGCGTTGCGCCAGACGGTGGCGCGCATCTGCCATTCGTCCGGCAGGTAGAACTGGCGATAGTGCCGCAGCGTCAGATTAAGGAAGTCGCCCGGATGCGCTGCGATCCAGCGCTTGGCTTCCTCCCCGAGCGACGCCGCATAGGCGATCTCGCCCACTTGCCGGACGCGTGCGGCGGCGGCGGGGCTGTTGAACGGGTGGATGGCGTCGATCCGCGCATTGAAGGTTGCGTCGCGGGGCGATCCGGCCAGCGCGGCATCGTGGTTGGCCAGCGCCAGTTCCAGCCCGAAGTTGCTTCGTAGCGGGACAAACCGCCCGAACGCCTCAGCGTTGCGAACGGCCCAGGGCGTCAGGAACAGAGCGGTTGCCAATGCGCCGCCGAAGGCGAACAGCGCGAGCCTTCCCAGCGTGAGATGGCGGCACGCGAACAGGCCCCAGCAGGCGGCAATGCCGATCCCCGCCGGCGGGCTGACGAAGAAGGTCAAGGCCGTGGTTCCGGCGGCCAGTGCCATGTGGCGGACGCCGAACCGGTCGTCCCGTTCCCAGGCGAGCAGCATCAGCAGGTTCGCGCACGCCAGGCACAGCGCCAGCGCCCCCTCCCACACACGAAAGTCCGCCGCCTCCTGCGCCAGCATGGCGGGCGAGATCGCCAGCACCAGCAACCCGGCCCGGGCAACGCCGGGTCGCATCCCGGCGGCGCGACCGACGGCATAGAGCAGCCCCAGCGCCGCAAGACTCTGCACGATGCCCCACAGCGCGACCGCGAGGTTCGCCGCTTCCGAAGGATAGCCGAACAGTCGGTACAGCCCCCCCGCGATCGCCGCGGAGGTCGGCAGCAGGTGCGCGGTCGGTCCCTGGCCAGTGTAGAAGGAGTCGGCGATGCCGTCGCCGCGCGCCACCGCCAGCGCGACATGGCTCGCCTCGCCCAGGTCGACGAAGGACCATAATGCGCCCGCGGCATGCGCCCACACCAGCCGCACCATCGCCGCCAGCGCCAGCAGCAGCGCGACATCAGCGATCTCGCCGCGCCCGGTCTTGGTTCCCCCCGTCATCACCCCTTCCTGTCTCGGCTTGGGGGTGGACGCAACGACAGGCTTGAAGTCGCTGGCCCAAGCGCCGATGTTGCTGCCCTGAGATCGGGGAAGAGAGAGTTTCCATGCACAATCCGTTCGAGACCGGCGATTTCGCAGGCGCCCTGGCGCGCGCCGGGGTCGGCATGCAGCCGACCACCGCGGGCCTCGTCCCCATCGTGATCGAGCAGTCGAACCGCGGCGAGCGCTCGTTCGACATCTTCTCGCGCCTGCTGCGCGAGCGCATCGTGTTCGTCACGGGCGGGGTGGAGGATGGCATGGCCAGCCTGATCACCGCGCAGCTGCTGTTCCTGGAATCGGAGAATCCGAAGAAGGACATCTTCATGTACATCAACTCGCCGGGCGGGGTGGTGACGGCAGGCATGGCGATCCACGACACGATGCAGTACATCCGTCCGCGCGTCGGCACGGTGTGCATCGGCCAGGCCGCCTCGATGGGCAGCTTCCTGCTGGCGAGCGGTGAGCCCGGCATGCGCGTGGCGCTCACCAACGCGCGGATCATGATCCACCAGCCTTCGGGCGGCGCACAGGGCATGGCCAGCGATATCGAGATCCAGGCGCGCGAAATCCTGCGCATCCGCGCGCGGATGAACGAGCTCTATGCCCAGTACACCGGCCAGCCGATCGAGGAGATCGAGCGGCGGATGGACCGCGACACGTTCATGTCGTCCAGCGAAGCCAAGGACTTCGGCCTGATCGACGAGGTGTTCGACAAACGACCGGCGCCGGCGGACGACATGGCGGCGGCGGCTTGAGGCGCCTGCGCGCCGGATCGTCTCGATTTCGGCGTTTTTGGTGATTGTGCGTTGACGGCATCGGACTACGATGCCCTGTTCCGGTGCGCGCCCCGGTACCCTGTGCGCGAGAGGTGATTGAATGACCAAGCTCAGCGGTGGCGACTCGAAGAGCACGCTCTACTGCTCGTTCTGCGGCAAGTCGCAGCACGAGGTGCGCAAGCTGATCGCCGGCCCGACCGTGTTCATCTGCGACGAATGCGTGGAACTGTGCAACGACATCATCCGCGAGGAAGCGAAGTCGTCGCTCGTCTCCAAGAAGGATGGCGGCGTGCCTAGCCCGCAGGAGATCTGCAACGTCCTTGACGACTATGTGATCGGCCAGAAGCAGGCCAAGCGCGTGCTGTCGGTGGCGGTGCACAACCACTACAAGCGGCTGAACCACGGCGCGAAGGGCGCGGATGTCGAGCTCGCCAAGTCGAACATCCTGCTCGTCGGCCCCACCGGCTGCGGCAAGACCTTGCTCGCGCAGACGCTGGCGCGCATCCTCGACGTGCCGTTCACCATGGCCGACGCGACCACGCTGACCGAAGCCGGCTATGTCGGCGAGGATGTCGAGAACATCATCCTCAAGCTGCTCCAAGCCAGCGACTATAACGTCGAGCGGGCGCAGCGCGGCATCGTCTATATCGACGAGATCGACAAGATCAGCCGCAAGGCGGAGAACCCTTCGATCACCCGCGACGTTTCGGGTGAGGGCGTGCAGCAGGCTTTGCTCAAGCTGATGGAGGGAACCACCGCCTCCGTCCCGCCGCAGGGCGGGCGCAAGCATCCCCAGCAGGAGTTTCTCCAGGTCGACACGACCAACATCCTGTTCATCTGCGGCGGCGCGTTCAGCGGGCTGGAGAAGATCATCGGCGATCGCCTGCAGGGCAAGTCGATCGGCTTCGGCGCCTATGTCGCCGCGCCCGAGGAGAAGCGCACCGGCGAGGTGCTGCGCCAGACCGAGCCGGAGGATCTGCTGAAGTTCGGCCTGATTCCCGAATTCGTCGGCCGCCTGCCGGTGATCGCGACCCTGGAGGACCTCGATGTCACCGCGCTGGTCAAGATCCTGACCGAGCCGAAGAACGCGCTGGTAAAGCAGTATCAGAAGCTGTTCGACATGGAGGACGTGGGCCTCGGCTTCACCGACGACGCGCTGGTCACGGTCGCCAAGAAGGCGATCGACCGCAAGACCGGCGCGCGCGGCCTGCGCTCGATCCTGGAGGGCATCCTGCTCGATACCATGTTCGACCTGCCGGACATGAATTCGGTGGACGAGGTGATGATCGACAAGGACGTGGTGGAAGGCCGCAAGGAGCCGATCCGCGTTTATGCCGAGAAGAAGAAGGCTGGCGACGCCGCCTGAAGTTCCGGAGCGGCCGGCATGCTATGGTGGCGGAAGCGTCGGGAAGTGCCGGTGCGTCCGCCACGCATCCTCGTCCACATGGGGCTGCACAAGACCGGGTCGTCGGCGATCCAGGAATATTTCCATTCCGCGCGCGGCAGCATGGCGGAGGTTGGCTTCGTCTATCCGGACCTGGGATCGGCGAACCACTTCAAGCTCGCCGTGGCGGTGGCCGGCGATGGCGAGGCGGGTCGCGCCAGCCTGATCGGATATATGGCCCGCCATGCGGAAGCGTCGGCGGGCGAAGCACAGGCGGTCCGGCAGCGGATCGCCGACCATGTCGCGCGGCTTGGCGACGATTGGCTGATCCTCTCGCACGAGAATTTCGCCCAGCCTGCGCGCCTGCGGCAGCTTGTTGCCTTTCTGAAGGAGATTGCGCCGGAAGCTGAGGTCCATGCGCTGGTCTATGTCCGCAGCCCGCCCTCGCTCTATCCGTCCGTCGTGCAGCAGGTGCTGAAAGCGCGGCGCATTGCCCGTCCGCCGGACGGGTGGAAATCCAATCACGAGGAGCGCGCTGCCCTGATCCGAGCCACTTTTGGCGAGCGCGCGACGATCCGCGTCTTTGATCGCAATGTGCTGACCGAAGGCGATGTGATCGCTGACATCCGCGCGACGGTGCATCGGATCACCGGCCGTTGGCTGCCGCCCCCGCGCCGTGCATATGCGACTCATTCGGCGATGGCGGCGCCGATCTGCGCCCTGCTGTTCCGGTACAATCAGGCTTGCCCCGAAGGCGAGATCGCGTCCTTCGCCGGCCTGCGCGACGCGCTGATCCGTTTCGCATCGGGCCGGGGCGAACCGAAGCTTGTTCTTCCCACCGACTGGAGGGCGCTGATCGCTGCCCGCCACCAGCAGCGGTGGAACATGCTGGTCGAGGACCTCGAATATGAACCCGCCGCCCTAAAGGAGATCCGCTTGTCGCCGGAGTCACCCGGAGCCCCGAATGGTCGGGCGCGAACGTTGGAGCAGTGGCTTGGCGGCTATGAGGATCCGGCATTCAATCGCGCTTTCCTGGAGTGGCTTGGAACCGATCCGAAGCACGCGGCGATGATCGATGCCGATGCGCGCGCCTGGATGGAGGCGCGGGTCGGATAGTGGGTGGACGATCTGCGCCGGAGATCGCGCATGGCGGGGCCCGATATTGAGTTTCGCGCGAGGGGCCGTATCGCATTGGCGCCCGGTGGGCGCGCTTGAAGGAAATCGCATGCGACTGGTCATCCACGCAGGTCTGAACAAGACGGGATCGTCGTCGCTTCAGTCGTATCTGCACCACGTACGTCCGGCGCTCGCCGAGGCGGGCGTGCTCTATCCCGATCTCGGCGCGCGCGCGCATTGGCGGATCGCCGCCGAACTGGCCCAGCGCGGTGGCGGGCGCGAGGCGGGCGCGGGTGGCTATCTTGGCCGATTGGCCGATCGCGATGGTGTCGGGGATGCGCTTGATACGCTCGCCGGGCTGATCCGACAGCACCGGAACAGCGACCAGGTGATGCTGATCTCGCAGGAGAATTTTGGCACGCTGCAGACCATGACCCGCCTGCGCAAGTTCGTTCGGCAGGTGGATCCTGCGCTGACGCCAACTGTCATGGCCTATGCGCGTGAGCCCGCGTCGCTCTTCCAGTCCTCCGTCCAGCACAACGTCAAGGCGGGCAAGTCCTACTTTCATCCGCTCAGCTGGACGAGCCAGCACCACGTGCGGGTGAAGGGTCTGCGGAAGGTCTGCGGCGACGATCTGAAGCTGCGGTGCTTCTCGTCCAAGACGCTAACCGACGGTGACGTGATCGCCGATTTCAGGGACTGGTTCCGGCTCGAGACCGGGCGGGACCTGCCGGAGGCCGGGCGTAGCTTCGGTGCGAACAGCGCTTTGTCCGCGCAGGGGTGCGCGTTGCTGGTCGAGGCGCAGGAAGATCCGTCCTCGCCGCTGCGGGACATTCCGGACCTGCGCAAGAAGATCTCGGGCTTCGACGGGCCTTATGCAACCCGGTCGAAACTGGCCCTGCCAGTGGAGTGGCAGCGACTGCTCCGGAGCCGGCTCGGCGCGGAATGGAACGCGATCGTCGATACGATGGACTCCCCGGACGAGGTCAAGGCACGGGCACGGGTGGATGTCGAGCCGGTCGAGGCGGACGTTGCGCCCGACGCGGTGACGCGCTGGCTGCTCGGCTATGCCACGCCGGAATATCGGGACGGACTGCTGGCTCATCTCGCGAGGCGCCCATCGGGTAAGGCGGCCGGGAACCGGGGAAGGCGGCGGTCAAGGCCAAGCAGTCCCCTGCCGGGAATGACCGAGGCTTAGGGGCTTGCGCGGCGACGCTTTGCTACACCGGAGATACAGGCTAGCGGTGCCGGGCAGGCAGAGCGGAGATCGACCTTCATGCGCGTCCTTGTCCACGTTGGGCTTCCGAAGACCGGGTCGTCGGCGATCCAGGAGTATCTGTACGCGGTTCGTGACGCGCTGGCTTCGCTCTCGATCCGGTACCCGGACCTTGGTCATGCCAGCCACTGGAAGCTGGCTGCCGCGATCGAGGAGGGACAGCACGAGCACAAGGCGTCCAAGAAGCGTGAACTCAAGGGCTTCCTGGCGCGGCGTGCGGCACGCGAAGGCACGGAAGGAGCGCTGGACACCGTTATCGACGAACTGAAGGCAGCGGGGCCGGACGACGTGGTGATCCTCTCTCACGAGTATTTCGGTGGTGCACGGGGACGTGTTCTCCGCAAGTTTCTCACGAAGGTCGTTCCGGACGCGGAAGTGTACGCGATTGGCTACGTCCGCCACCCGGTTTCCTTCTATCCTTCCGGTGTCCAGCAGGCGCTCAAGGGCTTGGGCCAGCCGCCATCTCCGTCCGGCTTCGCCTCTACCCATCCCGTACGGGTGGCGGCGCTCCGCCGTGTATTCGAGAACGTCACCCTGCGGCTTTATGACAGGAAGCTTCTCTCAGGCGGCGACGTCATCGAGGATTTTCGCGAGCAGGCCGGACTCATCCTCGGACGCCCGCTGCCGGCGGCCCCGCACACCCTTTCCACAAACGCCTCGATGTCGGGCCCGGCCTGCGCGTTGCTTGCCCGACACAAGCGGGACTTCCCCGGCACGAGCCACGGCTATGCCATCTTTAGGGAAGCCGTGGCGAGATTCGGTGAGCAGCACGGCGGCGCGCCCTTGCGGATCCCGGAGGCCTGGGTCCAGATCATCGAACAGGGGCACCGCGACGCTTGGAACGGCGTCGTAGAAGGACTTGACTATCCGGACGAGGTCAAGGCACGCGCGACTATCCAGCCCTCGCCGGCGGACATGCAGGTCATTTCCCATGCGGAAGTGAATGCGTGGCTTGAGTCCTTCTACGATCCGGAGTTTAGCAAGGCCTTGCTAAGCCATCTGAGATCGAACCGACCCGCCGGGAGGTGGGGCGCGGTTTTCCGCTGGCTCGACGCGCAACATACCGCGCAGCCCACCGGGACAGCGATGCAGCCGTCTTGATGGTGGGAGGCGAGACAGCGTGTGGTGGTGACGGACGCGGTCGGACGATGTGATTGATGCTGCGGGACGGGTCCCCCATATAGCTGGCAAGCGCCACGTTGGCGGCGCGCCGGAGTCAGCATGATCAGTCTTCCCGTCCTTCCACTTCGCGATATCGTCGTTTTCCCGCACATGATCGTGCCCTTGTTTGTCGGGCGCGATAAGTCCGTCGCCGCGCTGGAAGCGGCGATGGCGGACGACAAGGAGATTTTCCTAGTCGCGCAGCTCGACCCGGCGAACGACGATCCGGAGCGGGATGATCTCTACGAGGTCGGCGTAACCGCGACCGTTCTCCAGCTCCTGAAGCTGCCGGACGGCACCGTACGCGTGCTCGTTGAAGGCAAGCAGCGCGGTCGCTTTGGCGAGCTTGCAATCGCCGGTAAGGGCCATCTTGTCGCCACGGTGGAGCTCATCGAGGAAGTCG
>NZ_JBELLZ010000113.1:0-8732 GCF_042096255.1 Sphingomonas sp.
GCCAGACCCGCGACAAGCCCTGGGCGGTGCTGGGGCATGACGAACTGGGCCCGTGCTTCCACCCGCAGGCGATCGCCGACGTGGCAGCCGCGGCCGCGGCGAACGGGCTGCAATATCTGGGTGAGGCGGATCGAGAGCGGATCGACGACGCGTTCGTGCCTGCCGACATCCCGTTGGAGGAGGACAGCACCGCGCAACTCGTCCGGCTGCTTCAGGGCGGCGACTATCGCGACGTTTGCTTCTTCCGCCACTCGCTGTTCGTGCGTGATGGGGTGCGGCCCAAGCGACGGCTTGACCTGGACGCGCTGGCCGATCTCTACGCCACCAGTCGCTGCGTGCGGCAGGGCGAGGGCGAGTTCAGGCTGGGCGAGAATGTCTTCGAGGTTAGCGACCCGCCGCTGTCCGCGGCGCTGGGCCGACTGGTGGACTTGGCGATGGAGCGGGTTCCCGTTGGCGATCTGCTCGACACCCCCGTACGGCTAACCGCACTGTACGAGATGTTCGAGGTGGGCCTGGTGGAGCTGCATGCCGGTCCGGCGCCTTATGCGACCCGGGTGTCGGAGCGGCCGCTCGCCAGCCCGCTGATCCGGATGATGCTGGCGGAGGACCTGCCACGGGTCTGCACGCTCGACCAGCGGATGATGGTGATCGAGGAGGCGGGCCCGCGCCACCTGCTCGCGCACCTCGACGGATCGCGCGATCTGGCCGCGCTGGGCGAGATCGGCGCCGCGGCCGGCTTGGCGGACGAGGCCGCCTTGCGGGCGGCACTGGCGCGGCTGGCGCGGGAGGCGGCGCTGATCGGCTGACGACGGCTCAGCGGCCGGGCAGGGTCGGCACCGTCGGCGGCGAGAAGTCCTTCAGAGGCGCAACCACGCGCTCCGCGGCGTCCTTGGCGGCCTGCTTCGCGGCCTGCGCCGCCTCGCGCGCAGCTGCCTTGGCTCCCTCGGCGGCGTCGCGCGCCTGCTGCTTCGCCGCTTCCGCCGCCTGCTTCGCATGCGCCGCCGCTTGGTCGGCTGCGTCTGTCGCCGCTTTGCGCGCCTTCGCCGCCGCCTCGCGTGCCTGATCCGCCGCCTTGCCGGCCGCCTCGGTCGCGGCCTTCCGCGCCTCGTCCGCTGTCTTGCGCGCCTGGTCGAGCATCGACTTGGCCTGCTCGGTCGTGGCCCTGCGCGCCTCTTCGACCTGGCGGCGCGCCTCGGCGATCCTCTCTTCCGCCATCGCCTTCGCCTCTTCCGCGCGGCGGCGCGCCTCGGCGCCCGCGTTCTCGGCAGATGTCTTGAGATCGTCCACCGCCGCCTTTGCGTCCTCGATCGCCTCGCGTGCGGCCGCCTCGGCGGTGTCGCGCGCCTCCTCGGCCGCGCACCTGGCGTCCGCCATCGCCTGCTCGGCGGCCGCGCGTGCCTGTTCGGCCATCCGGCGCGCCTCTTCGGCCATCTGCCGTGCCTGAGCGACCAGCGGCGCCACCGCATTTTTGAACACCTCGGTGTCCTTGAGCGCCTCGACTTCCTTCAGCACATAGCCCATCGGGTCGGGCGGCAGGCCCAGCCGCTCGGCGATCTGCTGCGGCGAGAGGTCGCGCAGCTTCTCCAGTTCCTGTAGTTTCATCCAATAGGGTCCGAGCGCCTCGGTCGCCGCCGGCACCAGTTGGTAGAGCCGGTCGCCCGCGGCGAGCGCCTCCTTCTCGATCATGCCGATGCCATCCTCCAGCATCGCGCGCGCGGCGGCGAGCGCATCCAGCGCCGCCATCCCCTGTGCCCGCAACGTGGCGATCAGGTCCTGGAGCAGCGGCGTCGCGAGCAGGGCATCCAGCCAGTCGGCGGGAATTTGAGGGATTGCGGGTATGTCGGGCAGATCGGGTAGGGCAGGCAAGCTGGGCAATGCCTCGGCGCAGGGCAGCACCTCATAGGGTGACGCGGCCATGGCGAGCATCATCGCCTCGATCTCGGCAATTCTGGCCAGCGCCGCGGCCTTGGCGGCCTCGCCGATGGCGCGCAGCGCCTCGATCCGGGCAAGACCTTCGTCGAGCAGCACTTTCGGATCGGGCAGGCTGTCGAGCAGCCGCATCGCCTCCGCCAGCTTCTGTTCGGCAAGCTCGCGCATGGCGTTTGCCATCGCCAGGATGCCGTCCGCGGCATCGCGCAACTGCTGAGCGGCATCCTGAAGCGCCTGCTCGCCTTGTGCCTTTAGCGCATTGGCAGCCTCCTTCGCCGCCTGCATCGCCCGATGGACGGCTTCCTCAGTGGAGAGCAGCTGGTCGGCAAGCACGCGCAGACGATCGAGTTCCTGAGTGGCACGATCCTGTACCGCCTGAGCGGCGTTGCGGGCCTGGTCGGCCATTGCCTCGGCGCGGGCCCGCGCGTCGCGGACCGCATCTTCCGCGCGCCGCTGCATGTCGGCGGCGGCCTGTTGCGCGTCGGCGACCGCCTCTTCGGCTCGGCGCTGGACATCGGCGAGCGCCTGTTCCCCGCGCTGCTGCGCCGCCGCAGCAACGGCCTGCGCCTTGGCCATCGCCTCTTCTGCGCGGCGCTGGACATCGCGCGCCGCCTGTTCCGCGCGCTTCTTCGCCTCGGCGGCAGTCGCCTTCGCGGCGTCGACCGCTGCCTCGGCCGTCTTTCGAGCATCGTCCGCGGCCTTCTCGGCCAGACGCTGCCCTTTTTCTGCCGCCTGCCCCGCCTGCTCGCGCGCACGATCAACCACGCCTTCTGCCCTGTCCTGCGCGGTTTGCGCGGCGGCCTCCGCGCGCCTGCGGGCGTCGTGCGCCGCTGCGCCCGCCTTGCGGCCGGCCTCGTCTGCCGTGTCGCCGATGCCGCTCATACGAATCTCCGATGTGCCGCGGCGAGGCGGAAACGGAGCAGTTCCACTCGCTCGGCTGCGCTCCATGGCTCGCGCCACAACGCCTCCGCCCAGTGCAGGCGCGTGAACGCCGGACTCCAGAACGATTGGCATGCCGCCACCACCAGCGGCGCATCGTCCTGCGTCAGGCCAAGCCGGTCGGCCTCCGCCACAGCCCGTGCCGCCGCGGCGGGTGCGGCAGCCGCTTCCGCTCGATCATGCAGCGCCGTGACGATCGCGGCGGCGACGCGGTCTGGTGCGGGGGCAGCGACGAGACGATGCGGGACGAACAGCGGCATGCGCGATCCGGATCGCTGTGCGCTGCGCCGGACATGCGGCGGCATCGTGCGGCCAAGCTCGGCGAGTGACCCGTCCAGTTCGTCGCGAAGTTGCGACAGGCGCGCGTGGATCGCCGGCTCCTCGTCGAAATTCGGCGTCACCGACACCATCAACTCGCAAAACGCCCAAAGCGAGGCCTGGTGCGTCAGCCCCCAGCCGGCGGCGCGCTCCAGCATATGCCCTGTGATCCGCGCCTGCACTTCGTCGGGAAAGCAGGGCAGGAAATGCGGAAAGGTCGCCACCAGCCGCCGGCGCACGCGCTCAAGGAACGCGGGCCGCGCCCCCGCCCGCAATGCGGTGATCGCCCCTGGCGAGAACGAAAGCATCCGGCAGCCCCTCCGGCCTCGAACCGGAGAAGACTATGTAGCCGGACCGCCCGTGTCCAGCGGCGCTTGCGCGGTTGGAATAATGGTGGACGCACTTGGGCTCGAACCAAGGACCCGCTGATTAAGAGTCAGCTGCTCTACCAACTGAGCTATGCGTCCGTGATCGTCGGGTGAGGCCGGAGCCCCGCGATCGGAGGCGAGCGGTTAGCCGCCGCTCGCGGGGGATGCAACCCCTTTCTGCACAAAATCAGCGCCGAGGCGCGAGGCGGTTGGCGCGGTCGATCGAAAGGAGGATACCCAGGCACAGCATGGTGGTCATCTGCGCCGATCCACCGAAGCTGACCAGCGGCAGCGGAATGCCGACCACGGGCGCGAGGCCCATCACCATCATAAGGTTGATCGCGACGTAGAAGAAGATCGTCGTTGCCAGCCCAGCCGCGGTCAGCCGGGCGAACCGGCCCTGCGCGCGCAGCGACACGCCGATGCCCCAGCGGATCACCAGGAAGAAGGCGGCGATCAGCAGCACGCCGCCCACTAACCCCCACTCCTCCGCCATGGTAGCGAAGACGAAATCGGTCTGTCCCTCCGGCAGATAGTCGAGGTGGCTTTGGGTGCCGTTGAGGAAGCCCTTGCCCCAGATGCCGCCCGAGCCGATCGCAATCTTCGACTGGCTGATGTGGTAGCCGGTGCCGAGCGGGTCGCTTTCCGGATCGAGGAAGATCAGCACGCGGTTGCGCTGATAATCGTGCAGCAGGAAGTTCACCGCGAGCGGGATGACCACCGCCACGCCCAGCGCGCCGCCGACGAACAGGCGCAGCGGCACGCCCGCCAGGAACACTACGGTAGCACCGCCGCCGCAGATCATCAGCGCGGTGCCGAGATCGGGCTGGAGCATCACCAGCGCGCCGGGAAAGCCGATCAGCAGGGCCGCCGGCCACAGGGCGCCAAAGCGGCGGATCTCCGCCACGGGCAGCATGTCGTAGAAGCGCGCGCAGGCAAGCACGATCGCCACCTTCATCAGCTCGGACGGCTGGAGGCGGATGAAGCCGAGATCGAGCCAGCGCTGGCTGCCGCCACGCACCGCGCCGAGCAGTTCCACCAGTACCAGCATGACCATAAGCACGCCATAGACGGGCAGCGCGCCGCGCTTCCACCAGTCCTCCGGCACCCAGCTCAGCACCAGCGCGCCGCCCAGGAACACGAAGAAGCGGACCGCCTGCGGCAGGGCCCAGGGGTGGATCGAGCCGTTGGCGGCCGAATAGAGCACCACCAGCCCGAAGCAGCCGATCGCCAGCACCAGGCCGATGACGCGCCAGGGCAGTCGGGCGAGCGGGGCGGGCACGAAGCCGGCGCGACTCATTGCGGCGCGGTTCCGGGGAGTTCGGGTTCGGACGTGCCTTCGCGCGCCGGCCCGGCACCATTGGCAACGTCCTGCGCGATCGCCTCGGCGGTGGCATTGGAAGCATCGGTGGCGCGCTCCACCGCGGGGGCGCTGGTGGGGGCAGGGGCGTCGGTCTCGGTGGCGAGCGCCTGCGCGGGCGGCGGCGCGGTTGCGGCGGCGCGGTAGGCGGCCTCCTGCGCTGCCATGCGGGTGCGGATGTCGCCGCCCCAGGTCGGCTCCTCCTTGGCGAGGCTGTCGAGAGCGCGCTTTTTGTCGAACAAATAGGTCATGATGTCGCGCCCGATCATCGGCGTGTCGAGATTGCGGACATTGTGGCCATTGTGCTCCAGCACGATGCCGGCTGCGTAGCGCGGATTGTCCGCAGGCGCGAAGCAGACGAACAAGGCGTGGTCACGCAGCTTGAACGGCAGCTGGCGGTTGTTGAGTACGCCCGCGCGCCGTTCCGCCATGGTGATGCGACGGACCTGCGCGGTACCGGTCTTGCCCGCCAGCTCGACACCCGGGATGTACAAGCGCGAGGCGCCGCCGGTGCCGCCGCCGTTGACCACCGCCCACATCGCCTCGCGCACGGTTTGCAGATGCTCGGGCGAGACCGGCAACGCCGCCGCATTCCGGTGGATTTGGTCGGCGAGCAGGCTGGGCTGGAGCGCCCGCCCGCTGGCGAGCCGCGCCGACATCACCGCCAGCTGGAGCGGATTGGCGAGCACATAGCCCTGACCGATCGAGGCGTTGAGCGAATCGGCGACCTTCCAGTCGGTCTTATACTTGCGCTGCTTCCAGGCGCTGTCGGGCACGGTGCCGTAGCGCTGGGTGGTGAAGGGCAGATCGAACTTCTGCCCCAGGCCCAGCATCCGCGCGATCGGGGCGACGCGGTCATAGCCGAGGCGGCGGATCATCTCGTAAAAATAGATGTCGCAGCTCTGCGCGATCGCGCCCTTGAGATCAAGCGGGCCGTGGCCGCGACGCTTGTGGCAGTGGAACACGCCGGTGCCGACGCGCATCGCGCCCGAGCAATAGACCCGCTCGTCCGCACCGACTCCGGCGGTCAGCAGCGCCAGCCCGTTCATGGGCTTCACCGTGGAACCGGGCGGATAGAGCCCCTGCGTCACCTTGTTCATCAGCGGCACGTGATCGTCGTCCGACAGCATGCGCCATTCGAGGTGGCTGATCCCGTCCGAGAAGCTGTTGGGATCATAGGCGGGCATGGAAACCATCGCCAGCATCTCGCCGGTCAGGCAGTCCATCACCACCGCCGAGCCCGAGTTGGTGCCGAGGCGCCGTGCGACATATTCCTGGAGGCCCGCGTCGATGGTCAGTCGCTGCGTCTTGCCGGGCACGTCGCGGCGGGTGGGCAACTCCTTGACCAGCCGCCCGCGCGCGGTGACCTCGACGCGCTTGGCTCCGGCCCGGCCGCGAAGATCGTCCTCCAGCGTCTTCTCAAGACCGTCCTTGCCGAGCTTGAAGCCCGGGGTGACCAGCAATTGGTCGCGGGTCTCGCGGAACTGCTCGGCGGTGGCGGCGCCGACATAGCCGGTGAGGTGGGCGACCGCGGCGCCGGCGGGATAGTGACGCGCGAAGCCGCTGGTCGGGGCGACGCCGGGCAGCTCGGGCAGGCGTACGCTGACCGCGGCGAAGCGGTTCCAGTCGAGGTTCTCGGCGACCTGGACGGGCTGGAAACCCGCGGCCCGCTTCAGGTCCGCGCGGACGCGGACCATATCCTCGTCGGTGAGGCCGAGCAGCCGCTCCAGCAGCGCCAGCACGCGCTCGTCATCCTCAAGCCGGTCGGGGATGATGTCGACGCGGAAATCGGTGCGGTTGTTGGCGATGGGGTGGCCGTGCCGGTCGACGATCCAGCCGCGGCGCGGCGGGATCATCGTCAGGTTGACGCGATTGCTCTCCGACAGATTAGTGTAGCGCTCGTTCTCGGCGATCGACAGCCACGCCATCCGCCCGCCGAGCAGCAGCGCGACGCCGCCCTGCGCCGCGCCGAGCAAAGTGGCGCGGCGCGAGAAGCTGAACGCGGACTGCGCCTCGGTGATCGGGCGGGGATTGTGCTTCACGCGGGTCCCCGCGCGCGGTCGATCCATGCCACCTGCCGCGCGGCCGCGGGGAACAGCAGGATGGAGATCGCGATCTGGGCGAGCAGCATCTGGTCGACATGGGCAGTCAGCGGCGTCGCCGCCAGCCTGCCGCCCGCCAGCACCAGCGCGATCGCGGCGGCGGCGATCGCCCAATCGGTCACGAACTCGCGAAACATGGTGCGCTGGTCCACCAGCAACACCAGAAAGAAGCTGAGCTGCCACAGCAGCATCGCCGAGCCCAAAGGCTGGCCGCTGATCAGGTCGTCGAACAGTCCCAGCAGCGCCGGCGCCCAGGGCCGCAGCGCCAGCGGGGCGAGCAGTCGCCAGGCGAGTAGCATCAGCAGGCCGAGCGGCGGCAGTAGCGGCGCATTCGTTACCACCGGCAACGCGCCGGCGACCAGCGAGGCAACCATCACGCTCGCCCAGGGCAGCAGACGCGCGCGGCGGACGGCGGCGCGTTCCTCGCGTTCGAGGGCGATGGCGGCGGGCGTGCTCACGGCGCGGCTGTCGGGGTGGGGGAAGGGGCCGGCAGGGGCGCGGGGCGTGCAACCGGCGGAGGCGGGGGGAGAAACGCTTGGCTCACCACCGCAAAGTCGAGCGCGGCTGGATTGGAAACGGCGCGCGCCCAGCCGCCTTCTGGGGTCCGCTTCTCGAGGATCGCCACCGGCACGCCCGGCGCATAGATGCCGCCGGTGCCCGAGGTGATGAACAGGTCGCCGGGCCGGAAGCCGGGATCGCCCGCCTCGACGCCGCGCACGTCCAGCATCACGTCGCCGCGGCCGGAGACCAGAGCCGGCCGCCCGTCCCGCGCGCGGCGGACCGGGATCACGCTCTCGGCATCGGTGAGCAGCAGCACGCGGGCGCTGTTCGGCCCCGCCTCGACGATGCGGCCGATCAGCCCGTTGGGGCCGCGCACCGGCTGGCCGCGGCGCACGCCCTGCCAAAGCCCGGCGTTGAGGATGCCGAACCGGCGGGTGGAGGCGGCGGTGGAGGTGACGATGCGAGCGGTCACCACCGGCTCCGGCGAGGCCTCGCGCACCGCGGCGATGCGGCGCAGGCGCAGGTTCTCATAGCCCATCGCCCGCGCGCGCAGCAGCAGCGCGCGGGTCCGGTCGCGTTCGGCGCGCAGCCGTGCATTTTCGTCATGCACGCGGAAATAGGTACCGATCGCCTCGGGGATCGCGGCGAGACCGGCCACCACGCTCCGCCCTCCGCTCGCCAGCGGCGTGGTCACCTCCGCCACCGCGGCGCGGACCGCGGAAAAGGCGGGCGGGTCGAAGCGCTGGAGCGCAAGCAGCACAGCTCCCACCACCGCGCCGGCAATGGCGAGGATGTAGGTGAAGAACAGTCCGAATTGCGCCCGTCTCGAAAAGCCCGGGCGCCGATCCCGCGGCGGCGCCATCGCCTACCCCCGTGTGGCGTGAAAGGACGCCGGTCAGCCGTTCATCAGCACGCCGCGATAGATCGGATCCTCCAGCGCGCGGCCGGTGCCCAGCGCGACGCAGGTCAGCGGATCCTCGGCGACGGTGACGGGCAGGCCGGTCTCGTCGCGCAGCACCTCGTCCAGCCCCTGCAGCAGCGCGCCGCCACCGGTGAGCACGATGCCCTGATCGACGATGTCGGCGGCCAGTTCGGGCGCGGTGTTCTCAAGCGCCACGCGCACGCCCTCGACGATGGTCGCCACCGGCTCCGACAGCGCCTCGGCGATCTGGCCCTGGTTGATCTGGATCTCCTTGGGCACGCCGTTGACGAGGT
>NZ_JBELLZ010000114.1:0-8644 GCF_042096255.1 Sphingomonas sp.
GGGGCGGTGCGGCAGGCGCTGTCGCTCGTGGCAGGCGCCCCTCCACCATGCTTCGCATGGTCCCCCTCCCCCTGCCGGGGAGGTTTCACCGCTCATACGCCTTGGGCAGCGCGCCTTCGGTCGGCGTGAGATAGCGATCGCGCAGCGCGCGCTGGCGCGAGGCAAGGGGTTCCTGGCGGCCGTCGATCCACACCGCCTGCGGCACCGAAGAGAGCTCCAGGGGATCGCCGCTCCACACCACCACGTCGGCGCGGCGGCCGGGGCGCAGGCTGCCGATCTCGCCGTCCATCCCCAGCGCCGCCGCGGGCAGGGAGGTGATCGTCGCGAAGGCGCGGCCCCAGTCGAGCCCGGTGGCGCCCGGCACCTTGGTGATCGCCACCAGGTTGCCGGCATATTGCGCCAGGATATGCTCGCCCGGCGCAGTGTTGGCGTTGATCGTCGAGATGGCGACGGGCACGCCCGCGGCGGTCATCCGGCCGACGTTGCTCTCGGTCGCGGCGAGCGCCTCGAACGAGAAGGGCAGGTCGGCCAGCGCGGCGGCGATCACCGGCACCTTCGCGGCGGCGATCTCGCGCGCCACCATCCACCCCTCGGTGGCGCCGACCAGCACCAGCCGCAGCTTCGGATAGTCGCGCACCAGCCCGAGCACCTGGAGGATGTCGCTCGCCCGCTCGACATGCACGGCGAGCGGCTCGGCCCCGTCGAGCACGCGCAGCAGCGCCTCGGCATCGGCGCGGGTGAGCAGCGACTCCTTGCTGCGCCCATCGAACCCCGCCGGCGCACGGCGATAGTCCTGCGCCTGGGCGAACGCGTCCTTGAGCGCGGCATAAGCGGCGGGGCGGCTGCCGCCCGCGGCGCGCGCGCCCGCCTCGCCGAGCTCGACCAGCTGGAAGGCGCGGGCGCGCGTCACCGGCGCGGCGTCGCTGCCGAGGTCGATCACCGCGCCGCGACCGGCGAAGATCGAGCCGCCGTTGTCCGGCGCGACGATCGCACGGGTGACGCCACCGGCGCGCTCGTTGGCAATGGCGCTCGCCTGCGGGTTGATCGCGGTGGACACGTCGATCGCGGCGTTGAACGGCGTGGTGCGCGCGCGCTGGTCGTTCGATTCCTGAACGCCATTGGCATCGACGAGGCCGAGATTGGTGAAGCCCGCGACCATGCCGGCGGCGACCCACTTGCCCGAGGCATCGACGACGGTGGCACCCGCGGGCACCGCGACGCCAGCGCCGGCGGCGACGACCCGGCCGTCGCGGATCACCACAATGCCGTTGGGGATCGGCGCGGAGCCGTCGCCGATCGCGACGGTGCCGCCGGTGATCGCCACGGTCTGCGCCGCAACAGGGCTGGCCAGCATTGTGGCGAGGAGGAGGAGGGCGCGCTTCACTTGACGTCTCCCGATCCGGGCTGGCCCAATTCGAAGTCGCTCACCGGGCGACGCTTGGGATCATTGGCATCGTAGAGCAGGGCGCCGTCGACCCAGACCTTCTCGGGGCGGGTGTAGACCGACAGCGGATTGCCGTTCCACAGCACCACGTCGGCCATCTTGCCCGCCTTGAGGCTGCCGGTCTTGTCGGCGATGCCCAACGCCTTGGCGGGGTTGATGCTGAGCCATTGCCAGGCGACCTCGTCCGAGATCTGCAAGCCGGCATGCCGGCCCGACCAGAGCGCCTTGGCGACTTCCTGATTGAGCCGCTGGATGCCGTTCTCATCGTCCGAATGGATCATCGCGCAGGCGCCCTCCTTCTGGAGGATGGCGAGGTTCTCGCCGATGCCGTCGAAGCTTTCCATCTTGAAGCCGTACCAGTCCGCCCAGACCGCGGCGCAGGTGCCATTGGCCTTGAGTAGGTCGCTGATCTTGTAGGCCTCCACCGCATGGTGGAAGGCGGTGACCTTGTAGCCGAACTCCTTGGCCATATCCATGACGATGGCCATTTCGTCAGCGCGATAGCAATGGTTCTGGACCAGGATCTCGCCCGCCAGCACGCCGCGCAGGGTATCGAGCGCGACGTCGCGGTCGGGCGGGTTGCCGCCGTCCTGCTCGTATTTGTCCCACTTGGCCTTGTACGCCGCTGCCTTGGCCCAGGTCTGGCGGTCAACCGCGACATTGCCCATGCGGGTGGAAGGCTCGCGGCCCTTGGAGCCGTAGACGCGCTTGGGGTTCTCGCCGCACGCCATCTTCAGGCCATAGGGCGCGCCGGGGAACTTCATCCCCTGCATGGTGCGCGCATAGACGTTCTTGAGCACCACCGAGCGGCCGCCGAACAGGTTGGCCGAGCCGGGCAGGATCTGGAGCGTGGTGACCCCGCCATTGGCGAGCGCGCGGCTGAACCCGGGGTCCTGCGGCCAGACGCTGTGCTCCGCCCAGACGCCGGGGGTGACGGGCGAGGTGACCTCATTGCCATCCGAATGCGCCTCCACCGAGGGGCTGGGATAGTCGCCGAGGTGGCTGTGGATGTCGATCACGCCGGGGGTGACGAACTTGCCGGTGCCGTCGATGGTGACGGCGTTGGCGGGCGCCTGCACGGTTTGGCCGACCGCGACGATCTTGCCGTTGGCGAAGGCCACCTGCCCGTTCTCGATCCGCGCCCCCTCGCCATCGAAGATGGTGACGTTGGTGAGGATCGTGGGGACGCCGGGATAGGCGCGATAAGTGGAGGGGAAGGGATCGTGGTTGAACGCCTTGTTGTGGCCGGGGCCCTTGCCCGAGCCCTGCGACGAGGCGGACGACTTGGACGAAGCGCTTTGGGGCCCCTCGCCATTGGCGGTGCAAGCGGCGAGCGCCAGCAGCGACGCGACGGTCGCGGCGATCCTTCTCATGTTCGGCAGAACCCCTTTTCTCGTTGTGCCAAGGCGTAAGCCATGTCGAGGGGCCGGGGCAAGCGGGGGCGATCGATCGAATACGCGCCGCGAGCGGGTGGAGGCGCGGAAGTTTACACTAAGTTGACACCCTCACCGGCTTTCGACGCTGCCCGTAAGCGGGGCAGGTGCCGGCCGGGCGGGCAGCGCGGTACCAGTGATGTCAAAGAGCCCGCAAAGACATTAGCACAAGGGCGAGGCTGTAGGAAAGCGCCGCGTACTGCATAGGTGTTGAAGTGGAAAGGCGCGGCGACGGGACGTTCAAGCAACGCGATCGGGTCTATTCACCGGTGCATAAGGATAGAGAGCATCCCCAAATTCTGGGCCGGTGCTCGGCGACATGCGAAGAGAGTTTTTGCGGCAAGGCCGTTGCGGCAACACGGGTGTCACTATACGCAGGCAAATGCGGTGAGAACGAGGGGGGAGAATCGTCGTGAACAAGGGCAGGATTGGCGCGGCGGACGATCATGCTGTCGTTGAGCCGGCAGTGCTGGGGCTGAATGGCGCGGCGGCGCTTTCCGAGCAGGCTGCCCGACCGGTGCTCCGGACCAGCCAGTTCGACGACATCGAGCCGCAATGGCTGGACGGGACGGACTATCTCGGCTTTGCCTGGAGCAATGCGCTTCTCAACCGCGCGGACGACACCATGCCGGAGCTCTATGAGGTCGCGGTCTCCGGCGTGGGTGCGCTGTTCAACGACTGGCGTCGTCCGCTGACCATCAGCGCGGCCAAGACCTTCGACTTCAGCTCTGCCTGGATGACCTCGCTCCACGGGAACGGCATCCAGGTCACGGTCTCCGGCTATGACGGCGACGTGCTCGTCGGTTCCCGCGTCGTGACGCTCCAAGCGCTGAAGGCGCAGCTGTTCGCCTTCGACTTCTCCGGTATCGATCGGCTGGTGATCGACGCGCACGGCAACGAGATCGGCATCGACGACATGCAATGGGGCCATTTCGCCGGCGCAAAAGGCACGATCACCGGCCGGATCATCCGGGATGCCGATGGTGATGGCGTGCAGGATGCCGGAGAACGCGGCCTGAGGGGGCAGACGGTCATCCTCGACGACAATGGCAACGGGGTGGTCGATGCGGGCGAGATCACTGCGGTGACCGGCAAACATGGCGGCTACACGTTCGACGGGGTGTCGCTGGGCAGCCATCGCGTGACGGCGCTGCTGTCCGCCGACACGGAGTTCACCGGGACGAGCCGCGACATCGTTACCATCACCGAGGCGGGCGAGGCGGTCCGCACCAAGTTCCTGGTCGCGGACCTGTCCGCCTCCCGGGGCAATGTCACGGGCGTGCTGTTCCACGACCACGACCGCGACGGGGTGCGAGACACCAGCGAGCCGGCGTTCGCCAACCTGACGGTCTATGCGGACGCCAACGGCAATGGCGTGCGCGATGCCGGCGAAGCGTTCGCGCTGACCGACGCGAACGGCCGGTACACGCTGACCGCGATCCGCCCCGGCGAGACGGCGATCCGCACCGAACTGCCGGGTGGCTGGGAGCGCTGGCAGGGCGGAACGGACGAGGTTGCGGTCGCGGCCGGCGCCACCCAAACCGCCGATCTGGCGGTGACCGGCGGCGTCACCGAGTTCGACGATCACGTCGTGCTGCCGAAAGATAAGGGCTATCGGATCGATGCGCTGGGCGGGAACGATCGCGTGATCGGAGGACGTCACAACGACTATATCGCCGGCGGCGAGGGCAGGGACCGACTTGCTGGTGGGCGTGGCGACGATACGCTGACGGGAGGGCGCGGGAACGACCGGCTTTCCGGCGGCGAGGGGTGGGACACCTTCCATTTCGGGCCGGGCGACGGCGTCGACCACATCGACGGTTTCGACCGGCTCGATTCGATCAACATCTGGGCGGAAGGCATTGACGACTTCTCGGACCTGACGGTGACCATCCAGGGCTATGAAGGCCGCATCACCTGGGCGGGCGCGCGCACCGTGATCCTGGTCCACACCCAATATATCAACGATCTCGATGCGGACGACTTCACCTTCTATGCCCCGTCTGACCTGGCGCAGCCGCTGCCGCCGGTGATCTGACGCACAGCGGCGCCGTTCCCATTGCGGGAACGGCGCCGCCTCAGCCGCCGTACACCGCGCGCGCGTCGCGCTTGAAGGCGGCGCCCGAATCCTCGCGGCTGTAGAACATGTGGCCGCCCGGATAGACCTGGACCTGCACGCGTTCGGCCATGCCGTTCGCCGGCATCTGGTCGACCAGCAGCTTCGAAGCGAAATACGGGCAGGAGAGGTCGTCCCAGCCGTGGACGATCAGCACCGCCATCTTGGGATCGTTCGCGACCGCCTTGCGCAGGTCGGTGACCGGATCGTCCTTTGGCCGGCCGCGATCCCAGGCCTGGTTCACCGCATAGGAGAGCGCGTGGTAGCGCGCGTCGGTCTTCCAGCCGACCTCGCGCGTGACGAAATCGACCATCGCGCTGGTGGTGGGAGCGATCAGCGCGTCGAGGATGGGGTCGTTCGACTGCTGGTCGCTGGACCAGGGGAAGGGATCGAAGGCGGTGACGTTGCTGTCATAGACGCTGCCGATCCGGCCCTCCGCCCGGCGCAGCTCGCGCAGGTAGGTGCCGATATCCACCCGGCCGCCGAGCCGCTGGACGAGCGCCGGATCAAGGCCGGTGAGGCGCGACACGTTGGCGGCGAGGCGCTGCGTCGCCTGCGGATCGGAGCGGCCCTTGAGCAGGTCGGCGGCAAATTCGCCGCGGGTATAGGCTTCCACCTGCGCCATCGCCTCGGGGGTGAGTTGGTGCTGCCGCTCCAGCTGCGCCGCCGCCATCGAGGGCAGGGTGACCATCCACGGCATCGGCGAGAGCGCGCTGCCAGTGTCCTCCGCGGCGGGATCGAGATAAGGCGAGACCAGGATCAGCCCGTTGACGCCGACGCCGATCTGCGACTGGAGCTCATAGGCGATGCGCGGGCCGCGATAGCCGCCATAGCTTTCGCCCATGATATACTTCTTCGAGCGCAGGCGGCCATTCTTGACCAGCCAGTCGTAGACGACCTTGCTCAGATATTTGATGTCGGGATCGTTGGCGTAGAAGGCCTTCTTGGTCGCCTCCTCGTCGGTGAGGCTGCGGCTGAAGCCGGTGCCGATCGGATCGATGAAGACCAGGTCGGTGAAGTCGAGCCAGCTGTTGGGATTGTCGGTGGCGATCGGCGAGTCCGAGGGGGCGTCGCCCTGCGCGCCGAACTGGACGCGCTTGGGGCCGACCGCGCCGAGGTTGAGGTATACCGACGCCGCGCCGGGGCCGCCGTTGAACGCGAAGGTGACCGGCCGGTTGGCGCCCGGCACCGTATAGGCGGTGTAGGTGACCTCGCCGATCGCCTTGCCCTTGTCGTCGCGCGCAGTGATCTTGCCGACGGTGGCATCATAGCGGATCGCGCGGCCGCCGATCACCGCGGATTGTTTCACCGTCTTGTCGGCCGGCAGCGGCGGGAGTTCGCTTTCGCTGGTCTCGGTCTTCTCGACGGTGGTCTTCTTCTCTTCCGCTGCCTGCGCGGGGAGGACGGCGACGAGCGAGAGCGTGGCAAGCGCGGAGAGAAGTCGCCTCACTTCGCCTTAACCCCCGCCACCCACGCGGCGATCTTGCTTTCCAGCACCGGCATCGGCAGCGCGCCGGTATCGAGCACCTGGGCGTGGAAAGCGCGCGGATCGAACTTGGCGCCCAGCGCCTGCTGCGCCTCCGCCTTGGTCTTGCTGATGGTCAGCTGGCCGATCTTGTAGGCGAGCGCCTGGCCGGGGATGGCGATGTAGCGCTCGACCTCGGCGGTGGCGTCGCTCTCGCCCATCGGCGAGTTGTCGAGCATGTACTTGATTGCCTGGTCGCGGGTCCAACCCTTTGAATGGATGCCGGTGTCGACGACGAGGCGCATCGCGCGCAGCATCTCGTCGTTGAGGCCGCCCATGCGCTGATAGGGGTCGGTCTCCATACCCAGCTCCTGCCAGAGCGTCTCGGCGTAGAGGCCCCAGCCCTCGGCGTAGGCGGTGTTGCCGCCGAAGCGCATGAACGCGGGCAGGGCTTCATTCTCCTGCGCGAGGCTGATCTGGAAGTGATGTCCCGGCGCCGCCTCGTGCAGGTAGAGCGTCTCCATCTCCCACATGTAGCGGGAGGGGAGGTCGTAGGTGTTGTAGTAGAACACGCCCGGCCGCGAACCGTCGGGCGTGCCGCTCATGTAGCTGCCGCCCGCCTCGGTCTTCTCCTTATAGGCGGGCACCGGCCGGATCTCGAGCGGGGTCTTGGGGATGAGCGAGAATTGCTCGCGGACGCGGCTGTCGACGCGGCGGCCGATCGCCTCATATTCGAGGCGCAATTGCTCCGCGGAGGTGGGCTGGAATTTTTTATCGGTGCGCAAGTGGGTGAAGAACTCGGCCAAAGTCCCCTTGAAGCCGACCTTGCCCTTCTGCGCCTCCATCTCGCGGGTGATGCGCGCCACCTCGTTGAGGCCGAGCTGGTGGACGTCCGCCGCCTTGAGCGGCAGCGTGGTGTTCGATTCGATCAGATAGGCGTAGAGCTTGTCGCCGCCCGGCAGCGCCGAGAGGCCGACGGTGTCGCGCGCCTTGGGCAGATATTCGTTGGCGAGGAAATCGCGCATCCGCTGGTGCGCGGGTTGGAGCACGTCGCGGATCTGCGCGGCATAGGCGGTCTTCAGCCGCGCCTGGTCGGCGGGGGAGATGCCTTCGGGGAATTTCTGCACCGGGCCGTAGAAGACGCTCGTCTCGACGCCCTGCTTGAGGATGTTGTCGAACTGCTCGATCATGTTGCGCACGACCAGCTTGGGCTGGACGATGCCGCGCGCCATGCCCTGGCGGAACAGGCCGATCGCGCGGTCGAGAGCGGCGGCGTACTGGGGGCCTCGCTTCAGGTTGTTCTCGTAGTCCACCAAAGTCTTGAACGGCGCGCCGCCCTGACCGCCGGCGAAATCCGGGTAGAAGGTGTGGATGCCGTAGAAATGGTCCAGCGGGCGCAGCTCGAGCAGCGGCAGCAGCTCGGGCGCATAGCCGCGCAGGCCGACCTCATTCTGGTTCTTGAACACGTCATAGGCGATCTGGTCGACATGGGTGAGTTTGCTGCGGTCGATCGCGGCGAGCGCGCGCAGGTCCGCCTCGGTGGCGGCCTTCTCGGCCATCAATTGTTCGCGCGTGAACCAGTTGCCGAGCTGGTCGGCATAGCGCAGGTCGCCGCGGAAGATCGCGGACACGGGGTTGCGCTTCAGGCTGGCCTCGTCGCTGTCGTAGAACAGCTTCTTGAGCTTCATGTCCTCCGCGCTGTCGCCAGGCAGCGGCGTGGGCGGAGGCAGCGCCTGCGAGAAGGCGGGCAGCGGAACGGCGGCGGCGAGCAGCGCCGCATACAGGGTCTTGCGCAAGGATATGTCCCCCAAGGAGCAGTGCCTTAGCCTAGTGGCACACCCCGATGGTCGCAAGCGACACTTTCGAGGGCTTTCAGGAAAGATCGGCGCCCGCTAAAGGCTGGCCGACCGCGCGCACCGGGCATCCGCTCGCTGTGCCACCACCGGGGAGATATCCGGTGCGCGCGGCCGACCCTTCCCCGCGGGGAAGACGGCGTAACTTAAATCCCCACCCGCAGCGTCACCCGCACGTCGCGCCCGGCGAGCGGCGCGAAGTCCTTGAGATAGCTGGAGTGGCGGCGCGCCAGTTCGTCGAACAGGTTGTTGGCGCTGACCAGGATGGAGGTGCGGTCGCTGGCGAACGGCCGGAAGGCGACCGAGGCGTTGACCATGGTATAGGCCGGGGTA
>NZ_JBELLZ010000115.1:0-8481 GCF_042096255.1 Sphingomonas sp.
CACGCCGGTGGTGTTCCGGGCGTGACGCGATGACGCGGCTCGGCTGGGCGATCCTTGCGATCATCCTGGTCGCCGCCGCGCTGTTCGCGTCGATGCTGTCGTTCGGGCCGGGAGAGCGGCGGGTGCCGGTTCCCGCGCCTTCCATGCAGGAGCCGGTCGCACCAGCACAGCGCCTCGGTCTGGTCGTGCCGGTCGCCGGTATCCCGCGCGGCGCGCTGCGCGACAGCTGGGGCGATCCGCGCGAGGGCGGGGCGCGGGCGCATCACGGCCTCGACATCCTCGCCCCCGCCGACACTCGCGTCGTCGCGGCAGCCGCGGGCAGAGTCGAGAAGCTGTTCGAGAGCGAACGCGGCGGCACCACGCTCTACGTCCGCACGCACGACCGGCGCTGGATCCATTATTACGCGCACCTCGCCGGCTATGCACCCGGCATGCGCGAGGGGGTGGCGGTGAAAGCCGGGCAGTGGATCGCCAACGTCGGCGACACCGGCGATGCCGCGCCCGGAAACTATCATCTTCACTTCGGCGTGCAGCGCATGCGACCGGAAGAACGATGGTGGCAGGGGCAGGACGTCAACCCATACCCGCTGCTTGCCGGAACGGCGGCGGAACGCTAGACCCCTGCGCCATCGGCGCCGCGCCAGCAGCGCCCAGCTCTTTCGCACAGGTTCAATCCATGAAGATCAGCGGCGTGGACATCCGTCCCGGCAACATCATCGAGTATGAAGGCGGCATCTGGCGCGCGGTGAAGATCCAGCACACCCAGCCCGGCAAGGGCGGCGCCTACATGCAAGTCGAGATGAAGAACCTGATCGACGGCCGCAAGACGAACGTCCGCTTCCGCTCGGCCGAGACGGTGGAACGCGTGCGCCTGGATACCAAGGACTTCCAGTTCCTTTATCCCGAGGGGGACGACCTCGTCTTCATGGACAAGGAAACCTACGATCAGGTGACGCTGCCGCGCGACCTGCTGGGCGACCAGGCCGCGTTCCTGACCGACGGCATGGACGTGGTGATGGAGCTGCACGAGGAGCGTGCGATCTCGGTCGAGCTGCCCAACCATGTCGAGGCGACGATCGTCGAGGCCGACGCGGTGGTAAAGGGGCAGACCGCCTCGTCCAGCTACAAGCCCGCGATCCTCGACAATGGCGTGCGTGTCATGGTGCCGCCGCACATCGGTGCCGGGACGCGGATCGTGGTGGACGTGTACGAGGGGACGTACGTCAAGCGGGCGGACTAGACCGGCCGTAAGCGGGCTGCTATGCACTATGCACCATGCACAGGCGCATGACCATCACGCTTGACGAGGATGTATACGAGGGGCTGCGACGGCGTGTCGAACCACGCCGGATCAGCCAGTTCGTGTCGGACATCCTGCGCCCGCACGTGTCGGATGCCTCGCTGGACGGTGGATATCGCGCCATGGCCCAGGACGCCGAACGAGAGGCGGAGGCGCAGGAGTGGATCTCCGCGCTGGCGAACGATGGCGTCGATGCAGCGCGGTGAGGTGTGGTGGGTCGAGTTCGATCCTTCGGTCGGTAGCGAGATCCGCAAGACCCGCCCTGCGGTGATCGTCAGCAACGATGCCGCCAACCGGAACCTACCCCGCGTAATGGCGATGCCACTCACATCCAATACGTCGCGGGTCTATCCCGGCGAGGCGGTAGTGACGGTGGGCGATCAGCGCAGCAAGGCAATGGCCGACCAGATCATGGCCGCGGACAAGCGGCGAGTGAAATCGCGTCTCGCTTCGTTGAGCCGCGCCGACATGGCGGCCATCGACGACGCCATCAAACTTCATTTCGGATTGACCCGCTGATGCCATCCCATTCCGGTCTCCTCACCGTCATCGACCGCGCAGCGCGCAAGGCGGCGCCGCGGCTGCGGCGCGACTTCAACGAGGTCCAGCAGCTCCAGGTCTCCAAGAAGGGCCCGGCGGATTTCGTCTCCATGGCGGACAAGCGGGCTGAGCAGACGCTGTTCGAGGAACTGCGCCATGCCCGCCCCGACTGGGGCTTCATCATGGAGGAGAGCGGCGAAGTCGCGGGGGATCCGGACAAGCCGCGCTTCATCATCGATCCGCTCGACGGCACGTCTAACTTCCTCCACGGCATCCCGCATTTCTCGATCTCGATCGCAGTCGAGGAGCCGTTGCCGAACGGCAAGCGCGAGATCACGACCGCTTTGGTCTATCAGCCGCTGACCGACGAGAGCTTCTGGGCGGAGAAGGGCAGGGGCGCCTGGCTTCAGGATCAGAGGCTTCGCGTTTCCGCGCGCCGAGACCTTTCGGAAGCGCTGATCGCCACCGGCATCCCGTTCCTGGGGCATGGCGATTTCGTCCAGTGGAGCCGCATCTTCGGGGCGGTCGCGCCGCAGATCGCCGGCATCCGCCGCCTGGGCTCGGCCGCGCTGGACCTCGCCTGGGTGGCCGCGGGCCGCTTCGATGGCTTCTGGGAAAGCGACCTCAAGATCTGGGACGTCGCCGCCGGCATGCTGCTGGTGAAGGAGGCGGGCGGCTTCGTTACCGACTTCCGCGGCGGCGACCGCGCGATCGAGCGCAACGAGTTCCTGGCGGCCAACGACGCGCTCCATTCGAAGCTGCACAAGCTGGTCGCCGGCGCGCTGCGCTGACGCGCAAGCAACGCGCCGGAAACACCGGCGAGTTGCGATTCATTCTCATGGGTCCAATGCCTTGCCCCCCCTTTCGGGCAGGCCTAAAGCGACCCCGTTCCGTTCGCACTTGCGAGAAGCCCTTTGCTCGACCTGTCGCAATATCTGCCGATCCTGATGTTCCTCGGGGTCGCGCTGGCGCTTTCGGCGACGTTCGTGTTCCTGCCGATGGCGGTCGCCCGCCTGACCGGCAGCCACAAGCCGACGCCCGAGAAGCTGTCCGAATATGAGTGCGGTTTTCCCGCCTTTGAGGACAGCCGTGCCCAGTTCGACGTCCGCTTTTACCTCGTCGCCATCCTGTTCATCATCTTCGATCTCGAGGCCGCCTTCCTATATCCCTGGGCAGTCAGCGTCTTCAGCCTGGGCTGGACGGCATGGATCAGCATGATGATCTTCATCGGCGAGCTCGCGCTCGGGCTCGTCTACGCATGGAAGAAGGGAGCGTTGGATTGGGAGTAGAGCTTCACTCCGGTCCGGTTGAGTTGCAGCGTGCCGCCGGCAGCGGCGCGGTGGTGCCGCCCGATCAGGGCTTCTTCGACAGCCTCAACGGCGAACTGACCGATAAGGGCTTTTTGGTCACCTCCACCGAGGAGCTGTTCCAATGGGCGCGCACCGGCTCGCTCTGGTGGATGACCTTCGGTCTCGCCTGCTGCGCGGTGGAGATGATCCACGTCAACATGCCGCGCTACGACCTGGAGCGGTTCGGCGCCGCCCCGCGCGCCTCCCCGCGCCAGTCGGACGTGATGATCGTCGCGGGCACCTTGTGCAACAAGATGGCCCCGGCGCTGCGCCGCGTGTACGACCAGATGTCCGAGCCGAAGTACGTCATCTCGATGGGCTCGTGCGCCAATGGCGGCGGCTATTACCATTACAGCTACAGCGTGGTGCGCGGCTGCGACCGGATCGTGCCGGTGGACATCTACGTCCCCGGCTGTCCGCCGACGGCCGAGGCGCTGCTGTATGGCATCATGCAGCTGCAGCGGAAGATCCGCCGCGCAGGGAGCATCGAACGGTGAGGGCGCCCGCACTCTTTTCCTCCCCTGCAAGGGGAGGTGGCGCGCAGCGCCGGAGGGGTATCGCGCCATCGGGAGGGGAATACCCCTCCGTCAGCGCTGCGCGCTGCCACCTCCCCTTGCAGGGGAGGATCTGATGCGCGCCCCCGCTCCCGCCTTTGCGTATGACCTGAACGACGCGACGATCGAGGCCGCGCAGGCCGCGATCCCGGTCGGGCTGGTCGATGCCTTCGCGCGCGCCGGCGAGGTGCAGCTGCACGTCCACCGCGATCACCTGATCGCGGCGCTGACCGTGCTGCGCGACACGCCGGGACTGGAATATCAGCAGCTAATGGAGATCGCCGGGGTCGACTATCCGGATCGCGCCGAGCGGTTCGAGGTGGTCTATTGCCTGCTGTCGCTGACCCGCAACCACCGCCTCCACGTCCATGTCGCCACCGACGAGGAACAGCCGATCCCGTCGGTGACCGGGCTGTGGCCAGTCGCGGGCTGGCTGGAGCGCGAGGTCTTCGACATGTACGGCGTGCTGTTCGCCGGCAACCGCGACCTGCGCCGCATCCTGACCGATTATGGTTTCCGCGGGCATCCGTTCCGCAAGGACTTCCCGCTGACCGGCTATGTCGAGATGCGCTATTCCGAAGAGGCCAAGCGCGTCGTCTATGAGCCGGTCAGCCTGGCGCAGGATTTCCGCACCTTCGACTTCATGAGCCCGTGGGAAGGCGCCGAATACGTGTTGCCGGGCGACGAGAAGGCCAAACTGCCCGAGGCCAAGGGCGCGCCGACGCCGCTCTCCGCCGATGCGATCCAGAAGGCGGACGCGAGCCAGTCCGCCAAGAGGGAGGCCGCGGCGCCGAGCCAGCCCTATGCCAAGGAAGATGCGAAGAGCACCGCCGAGACGGGCAGGGGCGCTGCCGGCCCGGACGGCGGCGGGCCCAAGCCCGCCGATCCGGATGTGGTGCCTGGCAAGGGAGGTCAGAACCAATGACCGATCTGATGCATAAGGACGAGGCCGTCGATCGCCAGGTCGATCCCGCCGTCGACAAGATTCTGCACCGCACCGATGCCTCGCACGAGACGACGGGCGATGTCGCGATCCAGAACTACACGATCAACTTCGGCCCGCAGCATCCCGCGGCGCATGGCGTGCTACGCCTCGTCATGGAGCTGGACGGCGAGATCGTCGAGCGGATCGATCCGCACGTCGGCCTGCTTCACCGCGGCACCGAGAAGCTGATCGAGTACAAGACCTACGCGCAGGCGATCCCGTATTTCGACCGGCTCGACTATTGCTCGCCCGCCTGCATGGAGCACAGTTTCGTGCTGGCGATCGAGAAATTGCTCGATCTGGAGGTGCCGATCCGCGCGCAATATCTGCGCGTGTTCTTCGCCGAGCTGACCCGCATCTCGAACCACATGCTCAATCTCGGCAGCCACGTCATGGACGTCGGCGCGATGACGCCGAACCTGTGGCTGTTCGAGATCCGCGAGGATTGCTACGGCTTCCTGGAGCGCGCGACCGGTGCGCGCATGCACCACAACTACTTCCGGCCGGGCGGCGTCCACCAGGATGTCCCGCTGAAGCTGCTGACCGACATCGCCGAATGGCTCGACACCCGCCTGCCGCGGCTGTTCGAGGATGCGATCAGCCTGGTCGCGGACAACCGCATCTTCAAGCAGCGCAACGTCGACATCGCGACGGTGAGCCGTGATGATGCGATCGCCTGGGGCTTCTCCGGCCCGATGATCCGCGCGGCGGGCATCCCCTGGGACCTCCGCAAGCAGCAGCCCTATGATGTCTATGCCAAGATGGACTTCGAGGTGCCGGTCGGCACCCGCGGCGACTGCTACGATCGGTTCATGGTGCGCGTGGAGGAGGTCCGCCAGTCGGCGCGGATCATGAAGCAGTGCCTGGCCGAGATGCCCGAGGGGCCGATCGCCTCGCTTGACCGCAAGGTGGTGCCGCCCAAGCGCGCCGAGATGAAGCGCTCGATGGAGGCGCTGATCCACCACTTCAAGCTCTACACCGAGGGCTATCACGTCCCGGCGGGCGAGGTGTATGTCGCGACCGAAAGCCCCAAGGGCGAGTTCGGCGTGTATCTGGTCAGCGACGGCAGCAACAAGCCGTACCGCTGCAAGATCCGGCCGACCGCGTTCTCGCATTTGCAGGCGATGGACTTCATGAGCCGCGGGCACATGCTGGCGGACACGACGGCCATCCTTGGCGCGATGGACATCGTGTTCGGGGAGTGCGACCGGTGAGGCCTGTCTGGAAAACCCGATGGTTCACCATTACGGTCAGGGCGGCTGGGTATTTTTCGTTTTTCTATCTCTTCCGAAACTATGAGTTTGGGCGTGTCTGGCCGCTTTTAGCAGTTGTCGCGGCACTGATCGTGTGGGTCTCCGGTATTGCGGCTCGAGAACGAGCGCTTCGGAAATACAACCAGTCTCGTTGTGGAATTCAATATGTCTGACGCCCCCACCATCCCCGACGAGGCCGAGGTCCGCGCGCGCTGGGGCGCGTTCGCCTGGTCCGAGGCGAGCCGCGAGAAGCGCAACGCGATCCTCGCGCGCTATCCCGCCGGGCGCGAGCAATCCGCGTCGATCCCCTTGCTCGATCTCGCCCAGCGGCAGGTCGGCGAGGAGACGCAGACGCAGGGGTGGCTGCCCGTGCCGGTGATCGAGTTCGTCGCGCGCGAGATCGGCGTGCCCTACATCCGCGTATTCGAGGTCGCGACCTTCTACACGATGTTCAACCTGGCGCCGGTCGGTCGCTTCCACGTCCAGGTCTGCGGCACCACGCCGTGCATGCTGCGCGGCTCGGATGACGTGCTGGCGGCGTGCAAGAACAAGGGGCTGATCAAGGGCAAGACCACGCCCGACGGCCTGTTCACGCTGACCGAGGTCGAGTGCATGGGCAATTGCGCCTCGGCGCCGATGGTCCAGATCAACGACGACAATTACGAGGACCTCGACTACGACCGCACCGTCGCGATCCTGGAAGCGCTGGAGCGCGGCGAGACGCCCAAGGCGGGCACGCAGGAGCCGGGACGGCATACGGTGGAGCCGTATGGCGGGGTGACCTCGCTCCACGCGATGGTGGGCGAGAACCACGATTATCGGGGCGAGTGGAACCGCACGGAGGCGGCGCATGGCTGAGGAGCAGGACAACACCATCAGCTTCATGGCGGAACAGTTTCGTCGGGTGCATGCGCGGTTTGATCAGCTCGATGCTCGCTTGGACCGGCTTGAGGAGCGCGTCGCGCAGGTCGAGCGCCGCATCACTGCCACCACGCACCTGGAGCAAGGACTGGTGGGGCATCTCGCCAGCCATCACGAGAGCATGGACAACTTCAAAGCCGGTATGGTCGCTATGGATCGCCGCATGTCCGCTGTTGAGGCCCGCGCCTGATGCTCGCCGACAAGGACCGCATCTTCACCAACCTCTACGGCTTCCAGTCGTGGCGGCTGGATGCCGCGCGCGCTCGGGGCGACTGGGATAACACCAAGGCTCTGCTCAATCTCGGGCAGGACCGGATCATTGACGTGGTGAAGGCCTCCGGCCTGCGCGGGCGGGGCGGGGCGGGGTTCCCGACCGGCACGAAATGGTCGTTCATGCCCAAGGAGCCGCGCGCCGACCGGCCGAGCTTCCTGGTGATCAACGCCGACGAGTCCGAACCCGGTTCGTGCAAGGATCGCGAGATCATCCGCCACGATCCGCACAAATTGATTGAGGGCGCGCTGGTCGCCGGCTTCGCGATGCGCGCGCGGGCGGCGTACATCTACATCCGCGGAGAGTATATCCGCGAGGCTGAGACGCTCTTCGCCGCGGTGCAGGAGGCGTATGACGCCGGCCTGGTCGGCAAGAACGCCTGCGGCTCGGGCTACGACTTCGACGTCTTCGTCCATCGCGGCGCCGGCGCGTATATCTGCGGCGAAGAGACCGCGATGATCGAGAGCCTGGAGGGCAAGAAGGGCCAGCCGCGCCTCAAGCCGCCGTTCCCGGCCGGGGCGGGGCTCTACGGCTGTCCGACGACGGTGAACAACGTCGAGTCGATTGCGGTCGCCCCCACCATCCTGCGCCGCGGCGCCGAGTGGTTCTCCAGCTTCGGCGCGGAAAACAACAAGGGCACCAAGCTGTTCCAGATCAGCGGCCATGTTGAGAAGCCGACGGTGGTCGAGGAAGCAATGTCGATCAGCTTCCGCGAGTTGATCGAAAAGCATTGCGGCGGCATCCGAGGCGGCTGGGACAATCTGCTCGCGGTGATCCCCGGCGGCTCCTCGGTGCCTTTGGTGCCCGCCGCCGAGATTATCGACTGCCCGATGGACTTCGACGGGCTGAAGAAGGTCGGCTCGGGCCTCGGCACCGCGGCGGTCATCGTGATGGACAAGTCCACCGACATCGTCCGCGCGATCAGCCGCATCTCCTATTTCTACAAGCACGAGAGCTGCGGCCAGTGCACCCCGTGCCGCGAGGGCACCGGCTGGATGTGGCGCGTGATGGAGCGGCTGCGCACCGGCGACGCCGAGATCGGCGAGATCGACATGCTCCAGCAGGTCACCAAGCAGGTCGAGGGCCATTCGATCTGCGCGCTCGGCGACGCCGCGGCCTGGCCGATCCAGGGCCTGATCAAGCACTTCCGCCCCGAGCTGGAGCGGCGGATCACCGAGCGGGGCGGAGATCTGGCGCCGATGCAGGAGGCGGCGGAGTGAGAGCGCTTCTGCTTATCTTGCTGTTCGCAGGATATTCAGAACCTGTCGTGGCGCAGCGCTACGAAGCGCTGGGGCAATCATATCTGCC
>NZ_JBELLZ010000116.1:0-8520 GCF_042096255.1 Sphingomonas sp.
AGCATCTCGTTTACACCGAGAGGGTCGGCGGTTCGAGCCCGTCAGCGCCCACCACCGCGCAGGGACTGGATCACCCCGCCAGCGCCCGATCCCGCAGCCCCCGCCACACCCGCGCCGCCTGCACCGTCTCGGCCACGTCATGCACCCGCAGCAGCTGCACCCCCGCCTCGATGCCCCTGAGCGCCAGCGCCAGGCTGCCCCCCAGCCGCTCCGCCACCGGCGCCTCGTTCGACAAGGCCCCGATCAGCCGCTTGCGGCTCGCCCCCAGCATCACCGGGCAGCCGAGCGAATGGAATGCAGCGAGGCCGTTGAGCAGCGCCAGATTGTCCGCCACGCTCTTGCCGAAGCCGATCCCCGGATCGACGATCACCCGCCGCCGGTCCACTCCCGCCGCAACCACGGTGGCGACGCGATCCTCCAGCCAGCCGAGCACCTCGGCGAGCACGTCGTGATAGCCCAGCTTGCCATGCCCCCCCGCCTTGGGGTCGGGCGAGTGCATCAGCACCACCGGGCAGCCGGCGCGCAACACCACGTCCAGCGCGCGCGCGTCCCACAACAGCGCCGATACGTCGTTGACGATCGCCGCGCCTGCCGCCAGCGCACGCTCCATCACCGCCGCCTTGCGCGTGTCCACCGACACCAGGGCGCCCGCCGCCGCGAGCCGCTCGATCACCGGCACTACCCGCTTGGCCTCGTCCTCCTCCCACACCAAGGCCGCGCCCGGACGGGTCGATTCGCCACCCACGTCGATCAGCGCCGCCCCCTCCGCCGCCATCGCCATCCCGGCCGAGGCCGCCGCGGCGGGATCGTCATGCACCGCGCCGCCATCGGAGAAGCTGTCGGGCGTCACGTTAAGGATGCCCGCCACCTGCGGCTGGTCGAACCGCAACGTCCGCCCCCCCAGCGCCAGCGCCGGCCGCGCCGCGGTGACGCGCGCATGCAGCATTGCGCCCCGCTCGCCCAGCGTGCCGAGCTCGCCCAGCGGCACCGTCCACCGCCGCCCCGGCTCGATCACCTCATAGGCGGCGAACCACTGCATCCCCCCCGCCACCCGCGCGACGCTGCCGTCCGCCTGGGTGACGGGCGTATCGACGAACTGGACGGGGCGCAGAAACATCTACGGCTGCGTCGCCAGCAGATAGGTCTGCCGCAGCGCATCCACCGGCCGCAGCGCACCCGCCTCCTCATAGTGCCAGAAGGTCCAGCCGTTGCACGCGGGCGCGCCCTGGAGCGTCGCGCCCAGCTTGTGGATCGACCCCGTCGCGCCGCAGTCGCTGGCCAGCGATCCGTCCGCACGCACCGTCGCGCGCCAGCGCCGCTTGGCGTCCCACACCGCCGACCCCGCCGGCAAGTACGCATTCTCCACCAGCACGCCGAACGCCACCTTGGGCTGCTGCCGCGGCGACTGCATCGTCGCCAGCGCCGATTCGTCCAGCGGCAGCGCCGCGTCGATCCGCTCGCGCGCCGCCGCGATATAGGTGTCCTCGCGCTCAATCCCGATCCAGTCGCGCCCCAGCCGCTTGGCGACCGCGCCGGTGGTGCCGGTGCCGAAGAACGGATCGAGCACGACGTCGCCCGGTTTGGTGCAGGCGAGCAGCACGCGATAGATCAGCGCCTCGGGCTTCTGGGTGGGATGGACCTTGTGGCCATCCTTCTTCAGCCGCTCCTGCCCGCCGCAGATCGGGAACTCCCAGTCGGAGCGCATCTGCAGCTCGTCGTTGAGCGTCTTCATGCTGCGGTAATTGAAGGTGTACTTCGCCTTCTCGCCTTTGGACGCCCAGATCAGCGTCTCGTGCGCGTTGGTGAAGCGCGTGCCGCGGAAGTTGGGCATCGGATTGGCCTTGCGCCAGACGATGTCGTTGAGGATCCAGAATCCCAGATCCTGCACCGCCGCGCCGACGCGAAAGATATTGTGGTACGATCCGATCACCCAGATCGTGCCACTGTCCTTCAGGATACGGTGCGCCTCGGCCAGCCAGGCGCGGGTGAAGGCGTCGTAATGCGCGAAGCTGTCGAACTTGTCCCAGCTGTCGGTGACGGCGTCGACATGGCTGTTGTCGGGCCGGAACAGCTCGCCGCCCAGCTGGAGATTGTAGGGCGGGTCGGCGAAGATCATGTCGACCGATTTTGCCGGCAGCGCGCGCATCTGCGCGATGCAGTCGCCGCGGAGGATCTCGCCCACCGGGAGCGGCGCGGCCGGTTCTGCCGTGGCGCGTGTCCGCGCGAGTGTCGCCGTGCCTGCCATCGATCCCCCTTGTCCCGCGCGAAACTGCTGGTGAGGTGGACTCCCCGTCAAGCACACAATGGTTAATGGTTTCGCACCCGAAATCGTGTGCGCCACGAATGCGGTCTCTCGACGATCCAGATGTTGAGTCGCGCGCCCGCTCCGGACCCAACCGGTGGTGGTGTGACTCGAAAGACTCACATCTCCAGAACCAGCTGCGCCACCGGCGCGAAGCTGCGGCGGTGGAGCGGCGAGGGGCCGTGCTCGATCAGCGCGCGGCGGTGTGCGGCGCAGCCATAGCCCTTGTTGGAGGCCCAGCCGTAATGCGGCCAGGTCTCGTGGTGGGCGAGCATGATCGTGTCGCGCGTATGCTTGGCGACGATCGAGGCGGCGGCGATCGACAGCGACTGGGCGTCGCCCGAGACGATCGCGGTGGCGGCATAGCCCCAGCGCGGCAGCCGGTTGCCGTCGACCAGCACATGGCCGGGGGCGCAACCGAGCGTCGCGGCGATCTGGTCCACCGCCAGCGTCATCGCCTTCATCGTCGCCCAATAGATGTTGAGCGTGTCGATCTCGTCCGCCTCGACGATGCCGACGCCGACGACGGCGCAATCCTTCAGCCGCGCGCACAGCCGCGCGCGTTCGTTCGCGGGCAGCTGCTTCGAATCGTTGATGCCCCGCGGCACACCCTTCGCGGGCAGGATCACCGCCGCTGCGACCACCGGCCCGGCGAGCGGGCCACGGCCCGCCTCGTCCACCCCGGCGACGGGGGCGGCGCAGAGCTTCTCGTGCTTCAGGCCGGGCATGCGAAGCCGGTGGCATATTGCTGACCCATCGGTCCGTGCCCTGCCCCCAAGCCGGGCGCGGCGGCAAGGCTGGCGCGGACGAAAGCGATGGCGCGGCCGGTCGCGTCGGCGAGCGGCAGGCCCGTGCCCAGCCCAGTCGCGATCGCGCTGGCGAGCGTGCAGCCGGTTCCGTGAGTGTGACGGGTGTGGATTCGCGGGTTCTCCCAGCGTGCGATCTCGCCATCCGGCCCGAGCAGCCGGTCGATGACCGTCTCGCCTTCGAGATGCCCGCCCTTGGCGAGCACCAAAGCGCCGGTGGCGAGGATCGCGTCGGCGCCGCCGAGCGCGTCCAGCTCGGGCGCGTTGGGCGTCACCAAAGTGGCAACCCGCATCAGCCGGTCGAACGCCGCGATCGTCGCGGCATCGGCGAGCACCGAGCCGGAGGTGGCGACCATGACGGGATCGAGGACGATGGGTACCATTCCCCTCTCCCCTTCGGGGAGAGGGAGGGAGCCGCCGGAGGCGGCGGAAGGGAGAGGGGCAGTGGGGTGAACGCGCCGTGTCGTCCTTCCCCTCTCCCTCGCCGCTGCGCGGCTCTCCCTCTCCCCGGAGGGGAGAGGGTTAAGGGCCTCCAGCACCTCCGCCACCGCCTGCGCGGTCTCCGCGGACCCGATCATCCCGATCTTCACCGCATCCACGCCGATGTCGTCGATGCAACTGCGCATCTGCGCCACCACCATCTCGGCGGGCACGGGATGCACCCCCTGCACGCCGAGGGTGTTCTGCGCGGTGATCGCGGTGATCGCGGTCATCGCGTGGCCGCCCAGCATGGTGACGGTCTTCACGTCCGCCTGGATGCCCGCGCCGCCGCCCGAATCGGAGCCGGCGACGATGAGGATGCGCGGAGTCATCGCCCGCACCAGAGACAAATTGAGACGGTTGAGGCGCTCGCGTGAGCACGCACGGCTGACGAATTGAGACAGTTTAGGTGCTGCAATGGGCGGCGGCGGCAAGGGAAGGAGCGGACGGAAGCCATGACGGGCGGTATGCCATGAAACCGGCGCTGTAGGACAGGTCAGCCGCGAAAGCGGCGCTCGGTCGAGGCCGGGTTCGCCTTCAGCGCCTTGCCTGTCCGCGCCGGCCGGTCGAGCAATTCTCCGCCACAGTTCGGGCAGCGCTCGTCCAACGCATCGGCGCAATCCGCGCAGAAGGTGCATACGAACGAGCAGATGAACGCCCCGCCCTCGTTGGCGGGCAGGTCAACGCCGCAGCGTTCGCAATCGGGGCGCATTTCGAGCATGGGGGCGAGATAGACGGCTCCGCCCGAGCCGCCAAGCGCATTGACTTCTCCGCCGGTGCCGCTATTGGCGCGCGCTCGCTCCGTGGCTTGCCGCGGGGCTCTCGTCCGAGACAGCGGGTGCCGCGGATCTGCCGTGGCTTAATCTCCCGCCGAGACGGGGACAGGATTTCACCGTGCGCGCCCCGTGCGTGCCCGGTCTGCCATGCGGCGCCCTTCCCCATCGCTGGACAAAGCCGTGCCGGTTTGCCGGTGCGGTCCGTAACCGGGTGCGGCTTCGGCCAAGCCCAAGTGTGGAGAATGGCATGGATCGTGCTCAAAAGGCCGCGGCCGTCGCCGAACTCAGGCAGACCTTTTCCGAGGTCGGCGTCGTTGTCGTCACCCGCAATCACGGGATGACGGTGGCGCAGTCGACCACGCTTCGGAATCGGATGCGTGAGGCCGGGGCGACCTACAAGGTCTCGAAGAACAAGCTTGCCAGGATCGCGCTCGACGGCACCGACTACCTCTCGCTGGGCGACATGCTCACCGGGCCGGTGGGCCTTGCCACCTCGACCGACCCCGTCGCTGCGGCGAAGGTGGCGGTCGACTTCGCCAAGACGACCGACAAGTTCGAGATCGTCGGCGGGGCGATGGGCGCGACCCCTCTCGACCAGGCCGGTGTGCAGGCGCTCGCGACGATGCCGTCGCTGGACGAGCTGCGCGCCAAGATCGTCGGCCTAATCGTGGCGCCCGCCACGAAGCTCGCCACGATCACGCAGGCGCCCGCAGCCCAGCTCGCGCGCGTGCTCAAGGCCTATGCCGAGAAGGAATCGGAGGCCGCCTGAGGCGACATCCGGCTTGCAGATATCCAACGTACGACTTGAAGGAACAGACACATGGCAGACCTGAACGCGCTGGTTGACCAGCTGAGCGAACTGACCGTCCTCGAGGCTTCCGAGCTGTCGAAGATGCTTGAAGAGAAGTGGGGCGTTTCGGCCGCGGCTGCGGTTGCGGCGGCTCCGGCAGCCGGCGGCGCCGGTGGCGCGGCTCCGGCGGCGGAAGAGAAGACCGAGTTCGACGTCATCCTCACCGGCGACGGCGGCAAGAAGATCAACGTCATCAAGGAAGTCCGTGCGATCACCGCGCTCGGCCTGACCGAGGCGAAGGCGCTGGTCGAGGGCGCTCCCAAGGCCGTCAAGGAAGGCGTGTCGAAGGACGAGGCCGAGAAGCTCAAGAAGCAGCTCGAGGAAGCCGGCGCGACCGTCGAGATCAAGTAAGCCGCAGCGGGCACGTGGGCTGGTCCGCCAGCCCGCGAGACCCGCAAGGCCGGCCGGCGGCGCCCCGGCGCCGTCCGACGTCACGGGCTTCGCCCGTGACGGCCGATGCTTGAACGAACGAGAAGGGCGGGCCCGCAAGGACCCGCCCTTTTTCGCGCCCCCTTCCCCGGTTGCCAGCCCGAAGCGCGCTGCTACAAACCCGCGCCATGCTCTCGCACCGCCTCAAGACGATCTTCGTCCACATCCCCAAGACGGGGGGGCAGAGCGTCGAGCACATGTTCCTCAGGGCGCATGGCCTCACCTGGGCGACGCGCGGCGACCTGCTGCTGCGGCCCAACGAGAACAAGGCGCTGGGCCCCAGCCGCCTTGCCCATCTCTATGCCGAGGAATATTACACGCTCGGCCATGTCGATCGCGAGACGTTCGACCGCTATTACCGGTTCGCTGTGGTGCGCGATCCCTACGATCGCATCGTTTCCGAGTTCAACTTCCGCGAGCACGACCATAAGACGGTGCGCGACTTCTACGCCTCCGTTCCCGCCCGTCCGTTCGCGGACCGGTGGCGCCATGTGGTGCCGCAGGCCGCCTACCTCCTCGATCGCGACGGCGAGATGCTGGTGGAGGACATCATCCGCTTCGAAACCCTGGGCGAGGACATCGCCAAGGTGTTCGCGCGCGTGCCCGAACTCGACGGCACGCTCGACCATATCAATTCCTCGAAGAAGAAGCGCCTGCGCCGCGCCGATCTCGACCCCGCCGACATCGCCTTCATCACCGAGACGTTCGAGGATGATTTCCGGCTGCTCGACTATCCGCGGATGTAGCGGCCGAGCGCCGCACTGACAGCCAATCCACAGCGTCACCGGCCAGCCATAAAACGTAACAGTCAAGACACGAAGAACTTGTTATGGTGTATCGTCTCGTTTAGCTCGGTACGGCCACGTACCGGAGTCGTATTCCCATGAAGACCGTTGTTTCCGTCCTGCTCGCCACTGCCGCCTTCGCGAGCCCTGCTTTCGCGGCCGAACCGGACACCCCGTCCGGGGACAGCGCCGCCACGGGCGGCACCGGGCGCGATGTCATCGTCACCGCGCCGATCCGGCAGAGCGAGCGCGACGTGCTCCAGGGCACCAGCGTGGTCACCGGCGAGGAGCTGACGCGCGACCTGCGGCCGACCATCGGCGAGACACTGGCGCGGCAGCCCGGCGTTTCGGCCACCTCCTTCGGCCCCGCCGCCTCCCGGCCGATCCTGCGCGGCTTCCAGGGCGAGCGCGTGCGCGTGCTGACCGACGGCATCGGCTCGATCGACGTGTCGAACACCAGCGTCGACCATGCCGTGGTCATCGATCCTTTGCTTGCAGAGCGGGTCGAGGTGCTGCGCGGGCCGACCGCGCTGCTGTTCGGCTCCTCCGCGGTCGGCGGCGTCGTCAATGTGATCGACCGCCGCATTCCGCGTAGCGTGCCCGAGAACGGCTATCGCCTCGACGCGATCGGCACCTATGGCTCGGCCGCGGACGAGAAGTCGGTCGGCGCCGCCGGCGATGTCGCGCTCGGCCAGCATCTCGTGCTCCACGCCGATGGATCGTACCTCAAGGCGAACGACCTGCGCACCGGCAGCGGCCATATCCTCTCGCCCGCCGCGCGCCGCGCCGCTCTGTCGCAGGTCGGCGTGCCGCAGGACGGCGACGAACCGATCGACTTCGCCGCCTCCGCCGCGCTGCGCGACCGTCTGCCCAACTCGGCGATCGAAACCTGGACCGCGGGCGTCGGCGCATCGATCATCACCGATACCGGCCAGCTCGGCCTCGCCTACAGCCACTACGACAGCCTGTACGGCGTGCCGATCCGCTATGCCACCGAAGTCGGCCAGGAGCAGGAGGCGCCGCGGCTCGACATGGTGCAGGACCGGTTCGACCTGCGCGGCGAGGTGGAGACCGGCGGCGGCTTCCTGGAGCGCATCCGCGTGCGCGGCGGCTATGCCAAATACCGCCATTTCGAGCTGGAGGAGACCGGCGAGGTCGGCACCGCCTTCCGCAGCAAGGGCGTCGAGGCGCGGGTTGAGGCGGTGCAGGCGCGCCACGGCGCCTGGCTGGGCGCGAGCGGCGTGCAGTTCTTCAACCGGCAGTTCGACGTGAACGGCGAGGAAGCCTTCCTGCCGGAGAACGAGACCAATCAGTTCGGCGTGTTCACGCTCCAGCAGCTCGACTATGGCGCGTTCAAGGCCGAGGGCGGGCTGCGTTACGAGCGGTCCGACCTCACCGCGCGCGGGCCGCTCGATTCGGCGTTCTTCCGCGGCGGCCGCAGCTTCGATGCGGTGTCGGGATCGGCCGGCGCGTCCTACGGCCTGAACGACACCATCCGGGTCGGCCTCAACGTGTCGCACACCGAGCGCGCGCCCTCCGCCGAGGAACTGTTCGCCAACGGCCCGCATGCGGGCACCCAGGCCTTTGAGCTCGGCAGCCCGGACTTCAAGCTGGAAAAATCCTGGGGCCTCGAAGGCACGATCCACGCGCACGGCGATGGCTTCAGCTTCGACGGTTCGGCTTATTACAGCTGGTTCTCCAACTATATCTCGGAGAACCTGATCGCGAACGAGGCGTGTGCGGCGATCATCGGCGAGGCGCCCGAGCTGCCCTGCTACCAATTCCAGCAGCGCGATGCGCGCTATTGGGGCCTGGAAGCGGATGCCTCGGTCCGGCTGGCGAGCTTCGGCACGACCACGCTCAACGCCGACGTGCTGGGCGATTATGTTCGCGCCACCATCGTCGACCAGGGTCCCGCGCCCCGCATCCCGCCGATGCGCGTGCTCGGCGGCCTGGAAGCGCAGGGCACGCGCTTCACCGCGCGCGCGGAAGTGGAGCATGTGTTCGAGCAGGACCGCACCGCGCGGTTCGAGACGCCTACCCCGGCCTATACCATGGTCAACGCCTCGGTCGCCTTCCGGCCGTTCGCCAG
>NZ_JBELLZ010000117.1:0-8465 GCF_042096255.1 Sphingomonas sp.
CCTGGCGCCCGCGTCTAGGGCGTCGTCAGCCGCCTTCATAGGGGCCGCGGCGCATCACATAGTCGCGCGTCTCGTAGGGCGGGGCGAGCCCCTCCACCCAGGCGCCATGCGCATGGGTGAGTGCGACCAGTTCCATCGGCCGGTCGCCGGGGCAGCCGCGCACGCGCACCTCGTGGCGGTGGAGGTCGCGGTTGGGCTCCATCATCACCCAGCCGAGCGGCCGCTCGGGCGTGGCGCGCGCGCCCGCCGCGTCCATCGCCTCGCGGATGCGCGCGCGGCGTTCATTGCCGAGATACTGCCACACCACCGAATGCATCAGCACGCGCGTCACGCCCGCCGGCTGCGGCTCGGCCAGCCGCGCCTCGACCCAATCGGCGGCATCGCCCTGCTCCAGCCGCACGCCCCCTGCACGAATCATCGCGATGCCGCGCTCGATCCGCGTCACCCGCTCGGGCACATCCACCCAGACATAGGCGGCGAGTCGCGCCGCCTTATGCGGATCGGTCGCGTCGATCGGCGCGACGTCCACGCCGCGGGTGGAGACGATCCCGATCGGCACGTCAGGCGGCGGCGGTCCGCGCCACTCGGGCCGGATGGTCACCGGACTGTCCGCCGGCCCCGCGCGCACCCCGCCGAGATCGAAGGCGTAGCGATCGATCAGCAGGTTGAGCCCGGCGCTGGAGCCGATCTCCAGCACCTCCACCCGCGGTCCGAACCGCTCGGCGATATGGAGCAGCCCGGTCATCAGCCCGGCCGAGCGCCCCGCCTCGTTGGTCTGCGGCGGCCCGTCGAGCCAGGGCAGCAGCGCCGCATCATGCGCCCGCAGTGCCGCGGCGATCGCCGACGCATCCGTCGATTCGCCGCGGAACACCCGCGACAAGCCTTCGTCCACGCCCGCCCGGTGCAGCGCATGCAGCCCGCCGACCAGCCGCAGCGCCAGCGCATCGGCGACCGGCTCGCCCGGCCAGTCGAGCGCGCGCGTGCCCGTAAGCGTGCGCCGGTCCAGCACGACCGCCAGCGCCTGACAGACACGCGCGGTGATCGGCGCGGCCATGGCGGCGCAATAGTCCGCCTGGATCAGAAAGGCTTTGCGGTTGTCGGCTTCGCTGGCCATGCGCATCTCCCCGTCAGCGTGCATTGCGCCCCCCCGCCCCCCTTCGTAAAGCCCGCCGCGATGACTCCAATCGTGTTCGCGGTGCCCAAGGGGCGCATCCTCGGCGAGGCGCTGCCGCTGCTCGCCCGCGCCGGGATCGTGCCCGAACCCGCCTTCTCCGACGAATCGTCGCGCGCCTTGCGCTTCGCCACACAGGATCCCGACATCGAACTGATCCGCGTCCGCGCGTTCGATGTCGCCACCTTCGTCGCACACGGCGCCGCGCAGCTCGGCATCGTCGGTTCGGACGTGCTCGCCGAGTTCGACTATTCGGAGCTGTACGCGCCGGTCGACCTCGACATCGGCCATTGCCGCCTGTCGGTCGCCGAGCCGGCCCGGCTGGCGGGGCAGGACGATCCGCGGGGATGGAGCCACGTCCGCGTCGCCACCAAATACCCGCACGTCACCGCCGCGCATTTCGCCCGCCGAGGCGTGCAGGCCGAATGCGTCAAGCTCAACGGCGCAATGGAGCTGGCGCCGACCCTGGGTCTGGCGCCGCGCATCGTCGACCTCGTCTCCTCGGGCCGCACGCTCAAGGAGAACGGGCTGGTGGAGGTGGAGCGGATCATGGACATCTCCGCCCGCCTGGTGGTCAACCGCGCCGCGATGAAGACGCGCGCGCGCGTGGTGCCGCTGGTGGAGGCGTTCCGCCGCGCGGTGGTGGGTGCCGCCGCGGCATGATCCGCCTGTCCACTGCCGATCCCGGCTTCGACGCCGCCTTCACTGCACTGGTCGATCAGCGGCGCGAAGCCTCCAGCGATGTGGCGCAGGACGTGGCCGCGATCATCCGGGAAGTGCGCGAGGGGGGCGACATCGCGCTCCGCGACCTGACGCAGCGGCTGGACGGCCATGACCTCGACCAGACGGGCTGGCGGATCGACGCCGCCGCTTGCGCCGAGGCATTCGCCGGCCTCGAACCCGAGCTGCGCGCCAGCCTGGAACTCGCCGCCGCGCGCATTCGTGCCTATCACGAGAAGCAGCGGCCGACCGACACCGACTTCACCGATGCGGCCGGCGTGCGCCTGGGGGCGCGCTGGCGGGCGGTGGATGCGGCGGGCGTGTACGTGCCCGGCGGCCGTGCGGCTTACCCCTCGACGCTGCTGATGAACGCCATTCCGGCGCGGGTCGCCGGCGTCGAGCGGCTGGTGGTCGTCACCCCCACCCCGCGGGGCGCGGTCAACCCGCTGGTGCTTGCCGCCGCGCATCTGGTGCAGGCCGACGAGGTGTGGCGCGTCGGCGGCGCGCAGGCGATCGCGGCGCTCGCCTATGGGACCGAGCGGATCGCGCGGGTCGATGTGGTCACCGGCCCCGGCAATGCCTGGGTCGCCGAGGCCAAGCGCCAGGTCTATGGCGTGGTCGGCATCGACATGGTCGCCGGGCCAAGCGAGATCGTCGTGGTGGCGGAAGGCGCCAACAACCCCGATTGGATCGCCGCCGACCTGCTGAGCCAGGCTGAGCACGATCCCACCACTCAGTCGATCCTGTTCACCGACGTTGCCGCCTTCGCCGAGCGCGTGACGGAGGCAGTCGGGCGCCAGCTCGCCGACCTGCCCACCGCCGCCGTCGCGCGCGCCGCCTGGGAGGCGAACGGCGCGGTGATCGTCACGCGCACCTTGGCCGAGGCGATCCCGCTGGTCGACCGGCTCGCGCCGGAGCATGTCGAGTTCGCCTGCGACGACCCGGGCGCGCTGTTCGACCGGCTTCGCCACGCCGGCTCCGCCTTCCTCGGCCGCCACACGCCCGAGGCGATCGGCGACTATGTCGCCGGTCCCAACCACGTCCTCCCCACCGGCCGCCGCGCCCGCTTTGCGAGCGGCCTGGGCGTGACCGATTACATGAAGCGCACCAGCTTCCTCCAGCTGGACGAGACGAGTCTCAACGAACTGGGCCCCGCCACCATCGCACTGGCGCAGGCGGAGGGGCTGCCGGCGCACGCGAAATCGGTGGCCCTGCGGATCAGGACGAACTGGTAAAGGTCAGATCGGGCGGATCAGCGGGCCATAGCCGCCAAGCGCGGCATCGCGGGTCAGAAGGTGGATGGGCTCGGCCAGCGCCTGAGCCACAAGCAACCGATCGAACGGATCACCATGCAGCTGCGGCAAGGCGTCCAGCTCTGTCGCATGAAGGGGCTGAACCGGAAGCATGGTGAATCCGGCTGCTGCGAACAGTTCGTGTGCCTCGGTGGCGGAGACGACGATGTCGTCGTGACGGCCGCGTCTAAGTGCGTGTTTGATCGCGATCTCCCAGAGCGTGACGACGCTGACCATCACAGTCTGCGCGGCCAGGATCTCATCGCGGGCCTTGCGACTCAACTTCGGATCGTCGCTGACGGCCCAAAGAGCGATGTGCGTGTCGAGCAGCAGATTCATGCGGGATCGCGGCCCTCGAACATCGCGGCAATCAGGTCGTCATCGGCGTCCCAGTCATCCGGCACGGTGAACTTTCCCTTGGCGATGCCGATCCGCTTGCTGGTGTCCGGCGCTTGGGCGATGGGCACGAGCCGCGCCGCGGGCTTGCCGTTGCGGGCGATCACCACCTCCGATTCGCGCCCGCTCTCCACCGCATCGACGAGTTGCGACAGGCGGGTCTTGGCCTCATGCATGTTGACGGCGTCCACCGGCAGGCTCCTTAGCTGTACTTAGCTAAGGTAGGCCTGGCGGGGTCGCGGTGCAAGGCTCACACGACGCGACCAGCGACGCGCCGCGGCAAAGCCGCGGCGTGACGTCGGACGGATCGGGCGGACTCGTCCGCCCGTCCGCCGGCCGGTCGCGCTTGCTGAGGCTGGAGCCTCAGCCTGCGCTGCCAGCCAAGGCTGCCAGCAGCAGCAGCGCGACGATGTTGGTGATCTTGATCATCGGGTTCACCGCGGGGCCGGCGGTGTCCTTGTAGGGATCGCCCACGGTGTCGCCGGTCACCGCGGCCTTGTGGGCTTCGGAGCCCTTGCCGCCGTAATTGCCGTCTTCGATATACTTCTTGGCATTGTCCCAGGCGCCGCCGCCGCTGGTCATCGACAGAGCGACGAACAGGCCGGAGACGATCACGCCCAGCAGCATCGCGCCCAGTGCCGCGAAGCCGCTCGCCTGGCCGTCCACCGCGGTGACGATGAAGTAGAGCGCGATCGGCGACAGCAACGGCAGCAGGCTGGGCACGATCATCTCGCGGATCGCGGCGCGGGTGACGAGATCGACGGTGCGGCCGTAGTTCGGGCGGCTGGTGCCCTGCATGATACCCGGATTGTCGCGGAACTGGCCGCGCACCTCCTCCACCACCGCACCCGCCGCGCGGCCCACCGCGGTCATGCCGAAGGCGCCGAACAGGTACGGCAGCAGCGCGCCGAGCAGCAGCCCGACGATCACGTACGGGTTGCTCAGCGAGAAATCGACGGTGAGGTCAGGGAAATAGGTCTGCAAGTCGGTGGTGTAGGCGCCGAACAGCACCAGCGCCGCGAGGCCGGCGGAGCCGATCGCATAGCCCTTGGTCACCGCCTTGGTGGTGTTGCCGACCGCGTCGAGCGCATCGGTCTTGTGGCGCACCTCGTCCTCCAGCCCCGCCATCTCGGCGATGCCGCCGGCATTGTCGGTGACCGGGCCATAGGCATCGAGCGCGACGACCATCCCGGCGAGCGCCAGCATCGAGGTGGCGGCGAAGGCGATGCCGATGATGCCGGCGAGCTTGTAGGCGGCGACCACCGCCACCACGATCACCAAAGTCGGCAGCGCGGTCGCCTCCAGGCTGATCGCCAGGCCCTGGATCACGTTGGTGCCGTGGCCGGTCTCGCTCGCCTTGGCGATCGACTTGACCGGGCGATAGTTGGTGCCGGTGTAATATTCGGTGATCCACACGATCAGCCCGGTGACGCCCAGGCCAATCAGCATGCACCAGAACAGGTCCATGCCGGTGAACGACGCGGAGGTGGCGGGCGCCGATTGCGCCGCGGCGTCAAAGCCGGTGGTCAGCGCGTCACTGCCCTGGTCAAGGAAGCCGGCGCCGCCGATCACCGCATTCATGTCGCCCAAAGTCATCTGCGCGGCGACGTAGATGGCCGGGATCGAGAGCAATGCCGAGGTCCAGAACCCCTTGTAGAGCGCGCCCATGATCGATCCGCCGCGCCCCAGCCGCACCATATAGGTGCCGATGATCGAGGTGATGATGCACACGCCGCCGACGATCAGCGGCAGGCTCATCAGCCGCATCAACTCGGCCGCATCCGCCTGCACCAGCAGCGCGATCGAGATCATCGTCACGCCCAGCGTTACGACATAGGTCTCGAACAGGTCGGCGGCCATGCCGGCGCAGTCGCCAACATTGTCGCCCACGTTGTCGGCGATCACCGCGGGGTTGCGGGGATCGTCCTCCGGGATGCCCGCCTCGACCTTTCCGACGAGGTCTGCGCCCACGTCCGCCGCCTTGGTGAAGATGCCGCCGCCCAGCCGCGCGAAGATCGAGATCAAGGACGCGCCGAACGCCAGCGCGGTCAGCGCCTCCACGATCACGCGGTCGTTGGGCACATAGCCGGCGGGACCGGTCAGGTACCAGAAGAACACCGCGATCGCGAGCAGCCCCAGCCCCGCCACCAGCATGCCGGTCACCGCGCCCGAGCGGAACGCCATGGTGAGCCCGCCCTGCAGCGAGCCGCGCGCCGCCTCCGCCGTGCGCACGTTGGCGCGGACGGAGATGTTCATGCCGACATAGCCGGCGACGCCCGAGAGCACCGCGCCGATCACGAAGCCCGCGGTGGAGAGCGCGCCCAGGGTCACCGCCAGGATCACCGCGACGACCACGCCGACGATCGCGATGGTGGTATATTGCCGGCCCAGATAGGCCTTGGCCCCTTCCTGGATCGCGGCCGCAATGTCCTGCATCCGCGCATTGCCCGCCGGCGCGCGCAAGACCTGCTGGCTGGTGACGATGCCGTAGAGCACGGCCACCAGGCCGCACAGCATCGCGATGATGACGCTCGTCATTCCCGCGTTCTCCTCTCCTTCGCGCAGGTCATGGCGCCCGCGTTGGAAGAGAGGGTATGGCGGGCCGGGGCTCAGCGCAAGCCGCCGTGCTGCCAGCCCAGGGTGGCGGGCAGCGGCACCGGCGCGCCGTTGCGCAGCAGCGCGATCCCGCGACCGGGCGCGAAGCTGCCGATGCGGGTGGCGGGAACGGGCGGATCGCGATCGGCAGGGGCGGCGAACAGCAGTTCGTAGTCGTCGCCGGAAGTCGCCGCCGCCAGCGCATCGCCGCCCCAGGCCCGCAGGTCGGCCGAAAGCGGCACCTGCGCCAGATCGATGGTGACACGAAGCCCGCTCGCCGCCGCCATCCGGGCCGCGTCGATCAGCAGCCCATCGGACACGTCCATCATCGCCGAGACGTGCGGCGCAAGCAGGCGGCCCTCCCGCAGACGGGGTTGGGGACGCCGATAGCGCTGGAGAAGCCGCTCCGGTCCCGGCGCACCGCGCGCGATCGCCAGCCCGGCCCCGGCGTCGCCGATCGTGCCGGTCACCCACAGCGCATCGCCCGCCTCCGCGCCGGACCGCCGGGGGATCGCGCCCCCGTCCGGTCGGCCGAAGGCGGTGATGCCGAGGACGCGCGGCGCGCCCGCCGGCAACGACACCGTGTCGCCGCCGAGCAGCACGCAGCCGAGTTGCGACAGCGCATCGGCAAGGCCATCCACGAACGTCGCGTCCCAGGCCTCATTGCCCAGCGGGTAGGACAGCAGCACGCCCTCGGGCACCGCGCCCTTGGCGGCGAGATCCGAGAGATTCACCGCCAGCAGCTTCCACGCCACCGACGGCGCCGGATCGGACGGCAGGAAATGCACGCCCTCGATCAGCGTGTCGACGGTGATCACGAGCCCGTCGAGAAGCGCGACATCGTCGCCAAGCCCCGCGGCGCCAACGTGCAGAGGCAATGCGCGCAGCTTTTGATGAAAAGTCGCCTCGTCCAAGCTCTGGCTAATCCCATGATATTTCTCCGGCCAGAGCATGATCGCGCCCAGCCGTCGACCGCCTGATTAGAATTTTTACAACTTCGGGTATTGCAAGCTTTGGCGATTTGCCCATAGTCCCGCTCTGGAACAAAGCTGTGATATAGGCGTCTGGGAACCATAGAGACGATCAGTCCGGAGGAGAGGATGAAGTTTGATGTCGCGGGCGACCCGTCGCTCGCAGTGCAAGGCGTACGCCGTGATGCGGCGCCTGCAGGCCGGCGCGATCCGGCAACCGCCATGGCCCAAGGCATTGTCGTTGGTGCGGCGGGCGGATTGGCGCTTTGGGCCCTGGTTGGAGCCGTTGTCGTCTCGGTCTTCTGATCTGTCGGAAGGCGTGCGCCGGTCTTGATGCCGTTTGGCGTGCCGGGAGGCTGATGCCTTTAGGTTGGGCAAGTCCGTCCTAAGGGCGGATCGAAGCTCTACAGGAATGTACGCGCCGCCTTGTCCTCTAGCCCCGGGAGGCTGAAGCCTCTATCTTGGCGCTGATGCGCTATCTTGCCCGCTTCTCCCCGCTGCGCGCTGTCCGCGATCTCCGGATGTTCCTTGCCCAGCGCAAGCCCTATGAACTTTGGTTCATGATGCTCGCGATCGTCATCACCGGCCTGGTGCTGATCGCCTTTGTCAAGGACTCGAGCATCGCCCCCGAGTACAAGCCCGACATCATCTATGTGCAGCAATGGTCGCTCGACCGCACGGACGAGCAGATCCGCGCGCAGCAGGTGATCGATCAGGCGGAGAAGGACAAGGCGATGGCCGTGCTCAAGGCGCGCCAGGACAAGCGACAGGCAGAGTTCAAGCGGCTCGACGACAAGCTCAAGAGCTACGGCTTCTGAACTTGCGAGACGACGCGCGCTGGATGGGCGCGGCGCTCGCCCTCTCCGAACGGAGCCGCGGGCGGACGCGGCCCAACCCCAATGTCGGATGCGTGATCGTCGCCGAGGGCCGCGTCGTCGGACGCGGCTGGACCCAGCCCGGCGGCCGTCCGCATGCCGAGGCGATCGCATTGGCCGAGACGGGCGCCAAGTCGCGCGGCGCAACTGCCTATGTCACGCTGGAGCCATGTGCGCACGAAAGCGCCCGTGGGCCGGCCTGTTCCGATCTCCTCGTCGCGGCGGGTGTGTCGCGCGTTGTCATGGCCTTGCGCGATCCCGATCCGCGGACCGACGGTGCCGGAGCGGCGCGGTTGACCGCCGCTGGGATTGCGGTCGCGACCGGCGCGCACGAGGCGGAGGCGCGCCGCGCCATGGCCGGCTTCCTCACCCGGCGCACGCATGGCCGTCCCCACGTCACGCTCAAGCTGGCGACCTCGCTCGACGGCCGCATCGCACTCGCGTC
>NZ_JBELLZ010000118.1:0-8493 GCF_042096255.1 Sphingomonas sp.
CGCCGTCAATCACCTTGGTCTCCTGGAGGCACAGGATATCGGGCGCCGCCTCGCGCAGGAACTGCTCGACGATGTCGAGGCGGAAGCGGACCGAGTTGATGTTCCAGGAGACGATTTTCACGCGCGCGATGTAGCGGGGCGGTGGCGGCATGCAAAGGCGAGGAGGTGAGGTCGGAGCCGCGTCGCGGCAAAGCCGCGCCGTCGGACGTCGCTGCGCGACGCCGGCCGCGCTTGCGCGAGTTCTGCCGCGACGCGCAGCAGTCCGCGCCGCGCACAGAATGGCCCCCGCTCCGGGGGCATGGAGCGGGGGCCGACCTGTCGTTCGTCACGCAGGGGGACGGCGGAGCATCATCCGAGCAACAGGGGGAAATCCCGAAAGACCCCGCGTCCACATCCAGGGTCTAGGCCTCGCAACCTGTCGCGTGGATGAACGATCGCGTCAGCTACGCCGCCCGGTCTTCCGCGGGTCGTTCCAGCGGAACGTTCCGTCGCTCACCGGCACGTTGAACTTCTGTTCGGACAGGCGGACGGTGGTGCGATTGCCCTGGCTGTCGAGCGCGACCCAGCCCTGGAGCATCAGCCCGGCGGGCGCGGCTGCGTCGCGCGCGAAGATCATGGTGATGCGGCCATATTCGGGGTGCTTGGCGTCATAGCCTTCCACCGACAGCACGTTCGGATTGCCGCTCGGCACCACCTTGGCGAAGCGCGCGATGTCGCGCGAGGGATCGACCAGCACGCCCAAAGGCGAGTTGGCGATCGGCCAGCGCTGCACCTGGCGGACCGAATAGTCGATGAAGGTCAGCGCCTTGCCGTCGCCGACGATCAGGATCGGCACGCCCTTCTGGTACTGGAAGCGGATGCGGCCGGGCTTCTTGAGGGTCAGCGTGCCGGTCAGCGTCTTGCCGTCGCGTCCGGTCTGCGCGAACGCCGCGGTCATCGTGCCGGCGGCCCGCAGGTGTTCCTGGACCTGCTGGAGCTCGGGCGCAGGCGCGGCGAGGGCCGGCGCGGCGAGGGCGATGGTAGCGGCGAGGGGGAGGAGGCGATGCATATCCATTCCTGACTTCATAAGCCCCTCCCCTTCAGGGGAGGGGTTGGGGTGGGGGCTGTCCGCGAGGGCAAGGTCTCGGTGAGACACCTGCCCCACCCCCAAACCCCTCCCCTATAGGGGAGGGGCTTACCGCTCGGCTCTACGCCATCGCATTGAACCCGCCGTGAACCGGTCCCGCGCTCAGCAGCGCGTCTGTGAAACGCTTTCGCCACCACACCACATCCTCGCGCTCCACTCCGGCCATCAGCGCGCGCCAGCGGTCGATCCGCTCGTCGCGCGGCATGCGCAGCGCCTGGTAGATCGCGTCCGACATCTCCTCGGCGCTGTGCGGGTTGATCAGCAGCGCCTCGGTCATCTGCTCGGCGGCCCCGGCGAAGCGGGAGAGGATCAGCACGCCGGGGTCCTCCGGGTCCTGCGCCGCGACATATTCCTTGGCCACCAGGTTCATGCCGTCGCGCAAGGGGGTGACCAGCCCGATCTTGGCGGCGCGATAGATGCCGGCGAGCATGTCGCGCGCATAGCCCTGGTTGACGTAGCGGATCGGCACCCAGTCGATGTCCGCGAAGGCGCCGTTGATCCGCCCGGCCAGCCCCTCCAGCGAGGTGCGGATGCGCTGGTAGGTCTCCACCGTCGCGCGCGACGGCGGCGCGATCTGGAGCAGGAACAGCTCCTTGCGCTCCTCCGGGTGGTGCATCAGGAAGCGCTCGTAGCCGAGGAACCGCTCCTCCAGTCCCTTCGAATAATCGAGCCGGTCGACGCCGACGATCATGTCGCGCCCGGTCGCACTGTCGCGCATCTGGCGATAGCTGAGCCGCGCGCGAGGGGATCGCGCCATCTCGCGGAACTCGGCGGCGTCGATGCCGATCGGGCAGGCGAGCAGCCGCACGCTGCGCCCGTCCAGCGACAGCACCCCGTCCTTGAAGGCAGCGCCAAGGTCCTCGCGCGCATAATCAAGGAAGGAATCGAGCCATTCCTGGGTGTGGAAGCCGACCACGTCATAGGCGAGCAGGGTGCGCACCAGCTCCGCCGCCTCGGGCAAAGTGGTGAGCAGGCGGCGCGGCGGCCAGGGGATGTGGAGGAAGAACCCCATCCGCTGCGCGCAGCCGCGCCGCCGCAGCTCCGCGCCCAGCGGGATCATGTGGTAATCCTGGATCCAGATCGCGTCGTCGGCGCGCAGCAACGGGAACACGCTGTCGGCGAACCGCTCGTTCACCCGGTTGTAGCCGCCGGCGAAGCTGCGCTCATATTCGGTCAGGTCGACGCGATAGTGGAACAGCGGCCAGAGGGTGCGGTTGGCATAGCCCTCGTAATATTCCTCCACGTCCTGCGGTTCGAGGTCGACGGTGGCCATGGTGTAGCCGCCCTCGACGATCTCGGGCGTGCCCGTGAACGCCTCGGTCTCCTCGCCCGACCAGCCGAACCACAGCCCGCCATATTCGTTGAGGGCGGCCTGGAGCGCAACCGCGAGCCCGCCCTGCGCACCCGAGTGCGAGCCCGTGGGCGCGGCGACCCGGTTCGAAATGACGACCAGGCGGGTCAACGGATCGAGCTCCACGGTTTGGACAGGAGGACGGCGCAGTTGATCATGCCGACCAGCGAATAGGTCTGCGGGTAATTGCCCCACAGCTCGCCCGAGACGGGGTCGATGTCCTCTGAGAGCAGTCCGGAGGCGGTGCACTTTGCAAGCATTTCCTCGAACAGCGCGCGCGCATCCTCCGACCGGCCGGTCGCCTGCAATGCCTCGATCAGCCAGAAGGTGCACACGTTGAACGCGGTCTCGGGCAGGCCGAAATCGTCCTCGGTATCGTAGCGCAGCATCGTGGAGCCGCGGCGTAGCCCGGTTTCGACCGCGGCGAGGGTGCCCTCGAAGCGCGGGTCGTCCGGCGCCAGGAAGCGCAGGTCGAGCAACTGGATCAGGCTGGCGTCGAGGTCGTCGCCGCTGAACGTCGCCGACAGCCGGTTGGTATCGGGCCGCCAGGCGCGCGTCTCGATGGTGGCGCGGATGTGCTCGGCGCGTTCGTTCCAGAAGGCCTGACGGTCGCGCGATCCGATCCGCTCGGCGATGTTGGCGAGGCGGTCGCACGCCGCCCAGCACATGGCGGAGGAATAGGTGTGGACGCTCTGCCGGGTGCGCAGCTCCCACAGACCGGCATCGGGCTGGTCGTGGTGCGCCCAGGCGCGCTCGCCCACCGCTTCCAGCGCGTGGAAGTCCTCCACCGTCGGCGGGCGGAACAGCCTTTGGTCGAAGAAGGCGTGCGTGTTGCACAGCACGATCTGGCCATAGGCATCGTGCTGGATCTGCTCATAGGCCTGGTTGCCGACGCGCACCGGCCCCATGCCGCGATAGCCGGGCAGGTCGGGCGCGAACCGCTCCACCAGGGTCGCTTCCCCCAGCACGCCGTAGAGCGGCTGAATGTGCCCGCCGCGCGCCTCGTCCACGATGTTGCGCAGGTAGACGAGATAGCCTTCGAGCACGTCGAGCGCGCCCAGCCGGTTGAGCGCCTGTACCGTATAATAAGCGTCGCGGATCCAGCAGTAGCGATAGTCCCAGTTGCGCTGCGACCCGGCGTGCTCGGGCACCGAGGTGGTCAGCGCCGCGACGATCGCGCCGGTTTCCTCGTGCTGGCACAGCTTCAGCGTGATGGCGGAGCGGATCACCACCTCCTGCCATTCCAGCGGCACCGCCAGGCCGCGCACCCATTCCTGCCAGTCGCGCGTGGTCTGAACCAGCATGTCCTCGATGCTGGAGGCGAGGTCGCCGGTAAAGCTCTCGTCCGGCCCCAGGAAGAAGTGCAGCGGCTGCTCGACGCGAAAGGTGCGCTCCTCGATCAGCATGCCCACCGGCGCGGTGGTCGTGAGGCGCAGCGTCATGCCCTCGGTGGCGAAGCGGATGTGGTTGCTGCCGCCGATCCGCCGGTTGCACCCGCCGCCCCAGCCGCAGGTCGGCCGCAGGCGCATGGTGACGCGCGGGCTGCCCGCCACCGGGCGGACGATGCGCACGAAGGCGGTGGGGCGATACATCCGCCCCAGCCGCGAGAAGCGCGGGCAGAAATCCACCACTTCCACCGCATTGCCGGCATCGTCGGTGTGGCGGGTGACCAGGATCGGCGTGTTGCGCAGATATTCCTGCGTGGTCTCGACGCAGCCTTCCAGGTCCACCGCCCAATAGCCCGCCTCGGGCGCCTCGCCGCCGAGTAGCGCCGAGAACACCGGGTCGCCGTCCACCCGCGGCACGCAGCCCCAGACGAAGCGGCCGGCGCGGTCGACCAGGGTGGAGACCTGACAGTTGCCGATCGGCCAGAGATCGAGGTCGGGGGTCATCGTGCGGCATGCTCCAGCCAATCGAGCGTGGTCGCCACGTCCGGCAGGCGGTGCGTGGCGGCGGTGGGTCGGTCGGGGCCGATCAGGATGCCATCTCCTCCAAGGTTCGCGGCGGCGACGAAGGCGGGCTCGTCGGTATCGTCGTCCCCCAGGAACAGCGGACGCGCGGACGCCATCAGCGGTTCCCGCATCAGCACGGTCAGTGCGCTGCCCTTGTCCGCGGCGCCTGAGCGGACCTCCACCATCATCTTGCCCGGCTGGAGCCGCAGACCGTGGCGGTCCGCCAGTGCGCGCGCCAGAACGTTGGCTTCGGCCTCATATTCGGGGGCTCGCCGGTAGTGGAGCGCGACGCCGACCGGCTTGTCTTCGATCAGCAAGGCGGCATCGCGCGCGGCGAACTCGGCCAGCCCGGCGCGGACGATGTCGAGCGCGGGCGGCCGTTCGGAGATCGCGGTGCGTCCATCCGCATGACGCACCTCCAGGCCATGGCTGCCCGCGATCGCGAAGCCGGGCGCGCCGAACAGCGCGGCGATGTCGCCGACAGGACGCCCCGAGATCACCGCGATCCGCCCCTCCAGCTTTTCGGAAAGCCGCGCCATCAGTCGCGCGAGCCGCTCGTCGACGCTGACCATGTCCGGCCGCGGCGCGATCTCGACGAGCGTGCCGTCGAAGTCGAGGAACAGCGCGGCGCCGTCGAGCAGGTCGGGCGGCGGCAGGAGATCGTTACGGGGGTGATGCATCGGCGAGGTAACGAGCGGGCGCGCGGGATGATCCCGGCGAAGTCGATGAACCTGAGCACGGAGGCGGGCGTTGCCGGCCCCATGACCCATGCTCCCCCGGTGCCCGCCTCCAACCGCTCGCCCTATCCGCTCCAGGAGCCGCCGCATCCACCGGCGGCGCCGCGCGCGCCCGCGGCTCCGCAAGCGCGATCGGGGCGCAGCCCGGCACCCTGGCTGGCGCTGCTGGGCGCGGGCGTGATCGCGATCGTGGGCGGTGCGCTGCTGATGCGGCGGGGCTAGCCCCGGCAGCCGCCGGCCGCCACCTCGGCGTCCAGCACCGCCTTCAGCATCGCCTCTGAGCGGCGCTGGCCATAGCCGCGGCCATAGGCCGCCGAGGTGATCGCCACCACCATCCGGCAGGCGGGGGCGACATAGATCTTGTTGCCGCCATTGCCCGAGGCGAAGGAAACGGTGATCGGCAAGCCGCGGATCGCGTGCGTCTTGCGGTACCAGAAATAGCCGTAATGGTCGGCATAGGGATCGTCCGCGGCGATGGCGACGCGCGGCGCCAGCATCTCGGCGATCCAGCCGCGGCCGACGACCCTCTTGCCGCCCGCTATGCCGCCCCGGCGCACCATCTCGCCGATCGCCGCCATGCCGCGCGGAGTGAGCCAGAGGTTGCCCTGGCCCTTGGTGACGCCCGCCGCATCTGCATCCCAGCGCCAGCGGGTGATGCCCAGCGGCGCGAACAGCTGCGCCTTGGCGAAGGCGTCCATCCTTTGCCCGGTCGCCTCGGCCACCACCACGCCCGCGACATAGGCGGTGGCGGAATTGTAGCGGTAGCGGGTGCCGGGCGGGTCGGCGGCGGGGATCGCGCGCACGAAGGCGCGCGGATCGGCGGCTTCGTCCATCCGATCCTCGTTGCCGGGCGAGGCGGGGTCCTCGTCGAAGGCGGCGAGGCCCGAGCGCATGGTCAGTACGTCGCGCAGCGCCACCGCGCCCACCGCGCTCCCCTTCGCCGCCTGCCAGTAGCGCGCCACCGGATCGTCCACCGAGCGGATCGCGCCGCGATCGCGCGCGATGCCGACCAGCAAGGCGGTGACGCTCTTCCCCGCGGAGCGCATGTCGTGGAGGTCGTCGGCGCCGGCGCCGTTAAAGTAGCGCTCCGCCACCCGCCGCCCGTCGCGCAGCACCACCGCCCCGCGCAGGTCCGGGTGCGGATCCGCATCCCAGCGCGCCAGCACCGGCGCGAGGTCGGGCGGCGCGGTTGCGGAGTGAAGGGGCGCGGCGGCGAGCAGCATCGCCGCACCGGCCGCGAACGCCGTGATCCGGACCACATCGCGTCTCCCTGAGGTAAGGCCTTGCTCAGCCTACGCTGACCAGCTCTCCGTCCTGGTCGAAGCGGCAGTTGAAGAAGCGCGAGCGTTCGCCGTCCTTGAACCAGCCCTGGACGATAAAGCCATAGGGTTGGCGAATGGGATAGTTCGCGGTGATCTCGCTCGGGCGGCGATCGAACTCGGCGGCCGCCGCGTTCCGGCAGGCATAGGAAAGCTCGTCCGCCGCGGCATAGCCCGAGCCGCGGCGATGATCTTCGCCCGAGCGGTGCGGACGTCGGTCGTCCCCGTCCCGCCCGCTGCGATCCCTTCCGCCGTTCCGGGCCTCTTCCCCGTGCCGATCCGCCGACTGGCGGCAATCGGGCGCGGGGCTCGGCGTCACCGAGGCATAGCGCCCGTCCATCGTCGCGATGGTGACGCACTGGCGGCGCTCGTCGCTCCACCAATAAGTGTAGCTGCGGTCGTCGCTCTTCTCCCCGCCGACATTGCGATAGCCGCGGCGCTGGATCTCGCCCTCCGCTTGACCGGCCCGGGCGCCGACCATGTCTTCAAGACCGGTCGATTGGGCGTAGAGCGGCGCGGCGCAAGCGAGCGCAAGGATCGATCCGAGGTGGGATGGGGTGAGACGCATGCAGGCCTCCTGTCCGGCCCAGACCGGGCCGATCGCAAGTTTATCAGCCCTTTGTGCTCAGCGAAACAGCAAGGCAATACAGATCAGCAGCGCCAGGCCCCCAAGCAGGCAGAGCCCGGCATCGGCGAGCGACCGCAGCACCGACTGGTTCAGCTCGCTACGGAACCAGCGGGTCTCGACCACCCAATAATAGACCAGCGCCACCAGGATCGCGGCGGCGCCCAGCACCCGCACCGCGGCAGTCCCGTGGCCGCTCGCCTCCAGGCCGCCGCTGAACAGCAGTACGAGCGGCGCGACGGCATAGCATTGCGCGTAGAACGGCGCCTTCAGCGTATCGCGATCGAGCGCCAGCGCACTGCGGTGCACCTTGCGGGTCGCCAGGATCAGCGCAAAGGCGCCGAACAGGACGATGCGCAGCAGCAGCAGCGTGGTGTTGTCATCGACCAGCCCGGCGAGGCCCCGCCGATTGGTGACGATCGCGTTGGCGCCATCGAGCGCCAGGCTGATCCCCTGGAGCAGCACGATGGTGAGGATCAGCATGATCGGCGGGCTCACCGTGTCGCGATACTGCCGCTCCGGCTCCAGGCGCAGCTGGTCTTCTGCATGGCGCATCGTCGCCAGCGGTCGCCGGAGGATGCGCCAGAGCGTGACCGGGTAGAAGACCAGCCAGCTCATCACCTCGTACAGCAGCTCGTCGAGCGAGTTCAGCCACTGGACGAAGTTCATCGCCAACCCTCCCGCCCAAGTCGATGCGCCAACGCTCCCGGAGCTTAGCGGTCGAGCATTGCGCCAGCCAAGTCAGGATATCGCTTGCGCCCTGCACCGCCGATCCGCACGCTTCAGGAAAAGGAAGGGGGACGCGCCTTCCTGACCGGCGCGGCGCCGGGGCTGCCTCGACTGCGGCTTTGGAGCAATGTTCGCTTGCCGCCCACGAGCAGACATGAATCAACACCGGCGGTGGCGGAGAGCAGGAGAAGGAACAACCTCGGCCAATAACCTTCCGAGAAAGAACAAGGCATTTTCAACTGCACGGTGGTCCTACGCCGGATTCCCGTCCCGATCCCTCAGCACCTCGCGCCGCCCGACATGGTCCGGCCGCCCGACGATCCCGTCCTTCTCCATCCGCTCGATCAGCCGCGCCGCCGAGTTGTAACCGATGCGCAGCTGGCGCTGGAGCCAGCTCGTCGACGCCTTCTGGCTCTCGCACACCAGCTGGATCGCGGCGCGATATTGCTGGTCCTCCTCCGAATCCTCGCCGGTCGGCGCGCCGTCGAGCGCGAAGCTCTCCTCCGGCTCCTCGGTGACGGAGGAGATGTAATCGGGCTGGCCCTGCGCGCGCCAATGGTCGGTCACCGCCTGCACCTCCTCGTCCGAGACGAAGGGGCCGTGGACGCGGACGATGCCCTTGCCGCCGGGCATGTAGAGCATGTCGCCCTTGCC
>NZ_JBELLZ010000119.1:0-8267 GCF_042096255.1 Sphingomonas sp.
GGTGCTGCTCGGCATCACCAAGGCGTCGCTGCAGACCCGCAGCTTCATCTCGGCCGCTTCGTTCCAGGAGACCACCCGCGTCCTCACCGAGGCGGCGGTCCAAGGCAAGCAGGACACGCTGATGGGCCTCAAGGAGAACGTGATCGTCGGGCGGCTGATCCCGGCGGGCACGGGCGCGGGCATGAACCGCCTGCGCGTCGCCGCCTCCAGCCGCGATGCCGCGCTTCGCGCACAGCAGAAGAAGCTGAGCGACGCGATGCTGGTGGCCCCCACCAGCGCCGCCGAGCTCCGCAAGGCCGAGGACGCCCGCTCGCCCCGCGACGCCGCGGGCACCGGCAACGACCCGCTCGCGTCGGTCGTGCCGAGCGGCACCGGCACCGACGCGGACGCCGGCGAGTATCTGAACGGCTGATCATCGCGTTCAGCTGTGCGTTGAGGAAGCCGCCGTCCGGAGACATCCGGGCGGCGGTTTTCCTTTGCGCGCCCGGTCAGCCCCGATGGCCGGGTCACGCCGACGGTCGCGGCCACCCGGCGCCGGATCGTCGAGGCCGGCGCTCTACGCTGGCGCCCTCCGATGTGATCGTGCGAAACACCAGCATCCGCGAGAAGGACAAGGTGCGCTTCACGGTCTGACGGGCCTGCCCCACCGGCCGCTGTCCTACAGCGGCGGTGCCATGATAACATGGCGCCATGCCGATCCGCGCTGCGTCTTCAGGCCCGCCCTCCCCGCTTCCGCGCCGCTCCCCTGCCGGCGCGGCGATTCGGCGCGGTTGTGGCACGTGGGTGTCGCGCCACGTCGCGCATATGTCGCGGGATGTTGCCCCGGCGGCGCGTCCCCGCCGCTCTCGCGTCGCCTTTCCGGCGCATCCGGCGCAAACATCGCGAGGGCCTCAACCGCCTCAATTCGTCTCGCCGTTCCGGGCCGCCCCGCGTCACCCGCGCGCGAACGGCCACGCCCGGCTGCCCCGGCTCCGCTTGCGCTGCGCACCCCACCCCGCTACCGCACCGCACACATCGCAAGGATCCGGTGCGACCCCGGATGGCTATCCCGGCCGCCGATCCGCCGGGCAACCCACGCATGGCCTTTTCCTGACGCGCTCCTCCGGGGCGCCGCCATGCTTGCGTGTGCTGAATTCATGACCCTTTCCAACCTCCTTCCCGCGCCGGCGCAGGTGCGACGTGACGTTCTGGCCGGCATCGTCGTCGCGCTGGCGCTGATCCCCGAGGCGATCGGCTTCTCGATCATCGCCGGCGTCGACCCGCGCGTCGGCCTCTACGCCTCGGTGGCGATTGCGATGACCATCGCGCTGATCGGCGGCCGCCCCGGCATGATCTCCGCCGCCACCGCCGCGGTGGCGGTAGTGGTGACGCCGCTGGTGCGCGACCATGGCGTCGAATATCTCTTCGCCGCCACCATCCTGATGGGGCTGATCCAGATTGTCGCGGGGCTCGCCCGGCTCGACCTGCTGATGCAGTTCGTCTCGCGATCGGTGATCACCGGCTTCGTCAACGCGCTTGCCATCCTGATCTTCCTGGCGCAGCTGCCGCAGTTCGTCGGCGTGACCTGGCATACCTATGCGATGGTCGCGGCCGGGCTGGCGATCATCTACCTTTTCCCGCGCCTTACCCGCGCCGTCCCCTCCCCACTCGTCGCGATCCTGGTGCTCGCCGGCCTCGGCATCGCGCTCGGCCTGCCGGTGCGCACGGTCAGCGACATGGGCCGGCTGCCCGAGGGGCTGCCCAGCCTCGACCTGCCGGGCGTGCCGCTGAGCTGGGAGATGCTGCGGATCATCCTGCCCTATTCGCTCACCATGGCGGCCGTCGGCCTGCTCGAATCGATGCTCACCGCCCAGATTGTCGACGACATGACCGCGACGGAGAGCGATCGCCGCCGCGAGTGTATGGGCCAGGGCGGCGCCAACATCGTCGCGGCGCTGGTCGGCGGCATGGGCGGCTGCGCGATGATCGGCCAGTCGGTGATCAACGTCACCTCGGGCGGGCGCACCCGCCTGTCCACCTTCACCGCCGGCGCGTTCCTGCTGTTCCTGCTCGCGGTGCTCGGCCCCTGGGTGGGCCAGATCCCGATGGCGGCGCTGGTGGCGGTGATGATCATGGTGTCGATCGGCACGTTCAGCTGGAACTCGATCCCGAACCTGCGTCGTCATCCCTGGACCTCGTCGGTCGTCATGCTCGTGACGGTAGCGGTGGTGGTCGGCACGCGGGACCTATCGCTGGGCGTGCTCGCCGGCGTGCTGCTGTCGGGCGTGTTCTTCGCCGAGAAGGTGCGCCGGATGTTCGCGGTCGAGCGAGACGGCGATGCGGCGCACGCTACCTATCGCGTCACCGGCCAGTTGTTCTTCGCCTCGGTGGACCGGTTTACCGCCGCCTTCCGCAGCGCGCCGCCGGCGGAGCGGATCACCATCGACGTCTCCGCCGCGCACTTCTGGGACATTTCGGCGGTGGCGGCGCTCGACCGGATCGTCGACCGGCTGCGCGAGGCCGGCGCCCGCGTCGCCGTGGTCGGCTACAACCGCGCCAGCGCCGACCTGATCGACCGGTTCGCGCTCCACGACAAGACGGGGGTGGAGATGGGCGCCACCCCGCACTGAACCCCATTGCTCGGAAGCGAGAATAGAAGCTAAGTCGATCGCATTAGAGGAGAGGCGCGATGGAGTTCGAGCAGCTGCGCTATGCGGTCGAAGGGCCGGTCGCGACGGTCATCCTGTCCCGCCCCGACAAGCTCAACGCCTATACCGCCCGGATGGGCGCCGAACTGGCCGAGGCGATCGCCCTTGCCGACGCCGATGACGCGGTCCGCGCGGTGATCCTCACCGGGGAGGGTCGCGGCTTCTGCGCCGGGGCGGATATCAGTGGCGGCGCGGACAGCTTCGGCGAGGGATCGGCCAACTTCGGCTCGGGTGGGGAGCCGCGTGACGGCAACGGCTTCGTCCAGGCGCTGTTCGACGCGAAAAAGGTGACGATCGCAGCGATCAACGGCGCCGCGGTGGGCGTGGGCGTCACGCTGACCCTGCCCTGCGACATCCGCATCGCCAGCGATGCCGCTCGCTTCGGCTTTGTCTTCGCCCGGCGCGGACTGGTGCCGGAGGCGGGCAGCGCCTGGTTCCTGCCGCAGATCGTCGGCCTGCCGCAGGCGCTGCGCTGGTGCCTGTCCGGCCGGCTGTTCGACGCCGCCGAGGCGCACGCCGGCGGTCTGGTGAGCGAGGTGACCGCGCCCGCTTCGCTGCTGCCCCGCGCCCGCGCGATCGCCGCCGAGATTGCCGAGACCACCGCGCCCGTCTCCGTCGCGCTCACCCGGCAGATGCTGTGGCGCTTCGCCGGCGAGGCATCGCCGGATGGCGCACTGGCGGTGGACGGCCGTATGGCAATGGCGCTCGGCCGCGGCGCCGACGTGCGTGAGGGCGTCGCCGCTTTCCTCGAAAAGCGCGCGCCGGCGTTTCCCGGCCGGGTGTCCACGGACATGCCCAAGGACTACCCCTGGTGGTGAGGGCGCCTGCCTTCCCGTGCGGTTGCCTACCCCCCTTCGTAAGGCTAGATCACCGGGGAGCCTTGCTGGAGTGCCCGCCGTGCCCGACGTTCGCCTGACGCTGGAAGACGGCAAGACCGTCACGCTCACCCTGCCCGAGCCAGGTACCGCCCCGTCGGCTTTCCTGGTCAGTCTGCCCAAGGCCGGCAGCACCCTGTTCTACCGCCTGATGCAGCCCATCGCGAACCGCGCCGGCCTGCCCTATTTCTCGCTGCCCAACGAGCTCCACTCGATCGGCGTGCCCGCGGCGAACGTGCGCGACGGGATCGCGGACGTGTTCCGGCCGACCGGCTACACCTATGGCGGCTTCCGCGGCATCGAGCGCAACATGGTCTTGCCCGAATACGCCGACGGGCGCACCGTGCTGCTGGTCCGCGACCCGCGTGACATGCTGACCTCACTCTATTTCAGCGAGGCGAAAAGCCATGTGCCACCCGGCGCCTCCGCCAGCGATGCGCTGCTCAAGCAGTTCGAGCAGCGGCGCCAGCGCGCGCTGTCGATGTCGATCGACGAGTTCGCGCTCCAGCGCGCGCAGGGGCTGAAGGCATCTTACGAGAGCGTGTCCGCCGCAATGGACGGCAAGGCGCACAAGCTGTTCCGCTACGAGGACGTGATCTTCGCCAAGCGCGAGTGGGTCGATGCGGTGATCGCCTATCTCGGCCTCACCGTGGCCGGGCAGGTGGTGGCAAATGTGGTCGCGAAGAACGACGTGCGGCCGACGGCGGAGGACGAAGGGCAGCATATTCGCAAGGTCGCGCCCGGCGACCATCTCGACAAGCTGAAGCCCGAGACGATCGGCGCTCTCAACGAGACCTTCGCTCCGGTGCTGGAACGGTTCGGCTATGCCCGTGCCTCCACGCCGTCCGAAGCGGCGCCCGCCGCCGCCGACCCACCCGCGGCTGATGCGGACGCGCGCGCGGAGCAATTGCGTGCCGCCCGGCGCGCCGAACGCGTGGCGCAGCGGCAGGCCGAGCGCCGCGCCGTGCGCGGGCAGTGATCCGGGGCATCCGCCTTCTCCTCGCCGCGGCGGCAACGCTCCTCGCCCTCGCCTGCCGCGCCCAAACTTCGGAACCGATCGCTCCCGAGCCGACCGCCAGCGGGCCGAGCTGCGCCGTCAGCCTCACCGACACCGCCTTCCTGGATATCGACGGCCTGGCGCCCGCCGCGCCCAAGGGTGCGCCGCTGTCCTGCGGCCCGGGCACCCGCGGTCCGGCCGAGACGCGGCTGATGACGCTGACCACCAGCGCCGGCGTGGCGCTGGGCGTCGGCCGCGGTGGGCAGGTATACAGCATTCGAATGCCGGGCATCGCCGGCGACCTGATCCCGATGCGTCGCCCGGACGCGCCGTTCGTCGATGGCGTGCTCCAGACGGTGGCGACCAATCGGTCCGAGCGGCGCGGCTCGCCGCGTGGCGCCGCCGCGGCGGCCGGGGGCAACGATCCGGGGCCGGGCTGGCACTACCACCAGGCCGGCGCCTACCAGCGCGGCGTGCTCGCCGGGCGGGCGCCGACCTATTCCCGCATCGTATGGGAGCATCTCGACCCGCGCGGCGGCACGTTGGAAACGCTGACGTTGGCGGTGCAGGCCCACCCGACGCGGGTCGCGGGCGACCGCTTCCTCGCCTACCAGCGCATCCGCGCGCTAGATCCCAGGACGATCGAGCTGACCCAGGGCTGGATCAACACCAGCCGCGACGACCTGGGCGAGGCGCCGACGCTCGACCATTTCAACTTCCCGTACCTGACGCTCAACGCGGACGCGCTGACCCGCTTCGCGGTGGACGGCGCCGACGTCACTGACACGCGCTGGCCCAACCCGCGGGGGGAGGAGGTGCCGCAGGGCGCATGGATCGGCGGCTTCGCGGGCAGCGGCGTCGAAGCGCCGGGCCTGGCGATCGTCCGCCCCTCGGGCCAGGGGACCCGGCTGCGCTACGGTAACCGCCCGATCCGCGCGGTGGCCGATGACGGGGTGGAGACGCGACAGCAGATCTTCGTGATCAGCAACGGCGTGAGGGACCGGACGCTTGCGCCAGGCGAGGCGCTGGTGGCGACCAGCTATCTGGTGTTCGGCGGCCGCGCCGAGGTGGCGCGGCGGGCGGCAGCGCTGGCCACACGCGCCCGAATCGGACCGATGACGGTGCCGCCCGCGCGCGACCTCACTGGGCTGTGCGGCGGCAGCGCACTGGCCGTCTGCGGGATCGATGCGGGCCCGAAACTGGCACTGGCGGCTCGCTTCTGCTCGGCGTGCCTGCCCGTGTACGAGTTGCACCAGGGCCCGCGCGTGGCCTACAGCACCGAGCCCTATCTCGGCGCGCTTGGCGAGCGGCATCTCAGCGATCCCGCCTGGCAAGTCCGCCGGATCGTCGGCTGGCTGCTGCCCATGGATGTAGCTCCGCCTCCCGGCTATCGCGCGGTGGCGTTGACCGCGGACGCGCCGATCCGGGCGGCTCCCCATGATCTCGGCCGCTTCGCCTATCTGACGAGGCGCTAGGCCAAGTTCCTCCGCCACGGATCGGACGATACCATGCTGCTCTCCATCGAAGCCTGGCTGGACTATGCCTTTCCGCGACCTGCGGACGTGCTGCTCCAGATCGAGGCGGCGGCACTGCCGGACCAGCGATTGCTGGCGCAATCACTTGTGATCGGGTCGGACAATCCGATCCGCGCGGTGCCTGGCGAAGAGGGCATCGGCCAGCGCACGTGGGCGCGCGCCGAGCGCCGCCTCACCGCGCACTACACGGCGGAAGTGCAGGTCTCCCGCGCGGTCGCCGATCTGGCCGGGCTGGGTGCGACGGCCTCGCGCGACTTGCCAGGCCATGTCGTCAGTTACCTTCTGCCGAGCAGATACTGCGAGTCCGACCGGTTCGAGCATTTCGTGGCGGCGGAATTCGCAGGCCTGGAGGGCGGCCGGCTCGCTGCGGCACTGGTCGACTGGGTGGCTGGGGCGCTCACCTATGACGGGCATGGCAGCCCCTTGGGCACCTCCGCGCTCCACACCTTTGCGGAGCGGCGCGGCGTGTGCCGGGACTATGCGCACCTGCTGGTCGCGCTCGCCCGGGCAGCCGAGATTCCCGCGCGCTGCGTTTCCGCCTACGCCCCGGGAGTGGACCCGCCCGACTTCCATGCCGTGGCGGAACTCTGGCTGGAGGGTGCGTGGCACCTTGTCGACCCGACCGAAATGGGATCCTCGGCGGACCTCGCGCGCGTCTGTGTCGGGCGGGACGCGACCGATATCGCCTTCATGACCGTGTTCGGCACCGCCGATCTCGTTCAGCAGCGCGTGTGCGTCCGAGCGATCGCGTGATCATACAGGAACGGGCCGGCGCGACGCACGTTCGTTCTTTCCAGCAACAGGAGGGAAACGATGGCGAGCCCAATCGACGACAAGGCCCTGGACAGCCTGTCGGTGGCACCCGAGGAACGGCCGGCGCAGGACGAGCGCCAGCGAGCCGGGCAGGACCGCTCCATCGCCAAGCGGCTGGAGAAGCATCCCGAAAGCCACGACGCCAAGCTGGATGAGGCATTGGACGAGTCGATGGACGCATCCGACCCGCCCTCGACCACCCAGCCCGGCAGCTCGAACGACCCCGCGCCATCGTCGGGATACAGGCCCAACGATCCGTAGGCCGAATGACCGTTCCGCAACGTCGTTGCGGAAATGCCGCAACAGCCTCTCGAACAACCATGACGAACTCGGTTCGTCGCATCCCATGTTGCGGCGCGGCATCATCCGTGATTCCTTGATGACGGTGCGGTGACGGAGGCGTTAAGGCTGGTGTTAACCATCCTGGGTCATCTTCCCCGCTTCGGGTGTGGAGGGCGGACATGGGCGCAAGGATGAAGCCGGCGGACGGAGTGCTCACTTTGGCGGAGATGAAGGAGTTCGCAGGCTTCCCGGCCGCGACCCAGCGCTACATCCGCCGCAGCCTCGACATCGGTCTGGATCGGGAGGACGCCCTCGCCCGCTGGTCACGCGACGTGGTGGAGGCAGCCAGCATCCGGGCGCAGGCACGCCTGTACGATCGTTTGCCGGACGTGCGGGCACGCATCCCCGAAGACAGCGGGATCGAGGCGATCGACGGCCTGATGGGGGCGCTGATCGCCGTAACCGCCTTCGATCTCGGCCAGGGCCGCCTCACCACCTTCTCGGCCTATCGTTTCCTATACGAACGGCTGATCGACGCGCGGGTCCGGCCGTGGCTGCCCGCCGCCTTCTGCGCCGCCGCCGCGCTGCCGCACCTCCACCCGGAGCTGCGCCGCACACTGCTGCAATCGATCAGCGAGGCGGCCGCGACTGCATCGGGCTGGTCATCGCGGCAGCCGCAGTTCTTTCCCTATTGGGTGGAGAAGGTGGAAGCGGCGCTGCCGCACTGATCGGCCCGCACCAGCCTACCGACAGGCCCGCCCGCCCCACGCACCCCGCGCCGCCTGGTCGAGGTGGAGATGGTCGCGATGCGCGGCGTTATAGTCAGGCGACAGCACCGTCGCGAAGACCCCGCACGCGCCGTTGCGCACCGTGCGCAGGAACGTCGCGGCGTCGCCATTCCCCTGCCAATCCCGTACGACGCTGATCGTCCGTCCGTCCGCCAGCACAAAGCCGGCGATATCGACCGCGTCGGCGGTGGCATGCTCGCTGAATGCACCCGCGTCGCGGCCGTAGAGCCGCCGACAGGAATAGCTGCCGAAATGGCGAATTGCGGTCACCTGCGTGCCGAGCAGGCGCT
>NZ_JBELLZ010000120.1:0-8240 GCF_042096255.1 Sphingomonas sp.
GCACATGCCGGGCGCGAGGCTGGTGGCTTCGCCGCGGACGAGGTTGACGGGTTCGTGGCCGTCCATGCCGATGCCGTGGCCGGTGCGGTGCGACAGGCCGGGGAGCCGGTAGTCGGGGCCGTAGCCCCAGCCGGCGTAAAGGCGGCGCACCGCATCGTCGACCGCGCCCGCCTCGACGCCGAGCCGGGCGGTGCGGAAGGCGAGTTGCTGACCCTGTGCAACCTGGTCCCACACCTTTCGCTGCTCCGCCGTAGCGGCGCCGTGCACCCAGGTGCGCGACACGTCCGACTGGTAGCCGTGGACCGCGCAGCCACAGTCCATCAGCACCACGTTCCCTTCGGCAACGCGGTGGACCTGCTTGCTGCCGTGCGGATAGGCGCTCGCCTCGCCGACCAAAGCCATCGAGAACTCCGGCGCGCCGCCGAGCCTGCGGGTGGCGGCGGACATCAGCGCGCCGATTTGGGTGCCGGTCATGCCCTTCTCGACGCGCGGGTGGAGCCAGCGATAGGCGGCGATCGTGACGTCCGTGGCGGCCTGCATCAGCGCAATCTCGGCCGGGGACTTGATCATGCGGCAGCCGCGGACGACCGGGTTGGCGGAGACGAGCCGCGCCTCGGGGAGCACGCGGCGCAGGCCATCGAAGGCGAAGAAGCGCGCGGTCTCCTCGATGCCGATCGTGCCGGTGAGGCGGCGGTCCTTGAGGAAGCCGGCGACGGTGGCGAGCGGGTCGCCATCCTCCTGCCAGGTGCGCACCTCGGCGGGCACGGCAAGCGTCTCGCGGACGGACGGCTCCTCGAAGAAGGGGGTGACAATGCAGGGCTCGCCCTCGCGCGGGAGGATCGCGGCGGTGAGCCGCTCGGAGCGCCACCAGACCACGCCGGTGAAGTAGAGGAGGCTGGAGCCGGGCTCGATCAGGACGGCGGCGATGTCGTGCTGCCGCATCAGCGCCTGGGCGCGGGACAGGCGACGGGCGCGCTCCGCCGCGTCGATCTGGCGGGTGGCGGTCGTCAGGTCGCGCAAGCCCGCGAGGTCCGGCTCGGCGGCGCGGAGGAGGCTGGCGACGGGGAGCGCGGCGGCGGCGGCAAGGAGCGAGCGGCGAGAAGGTTGATGGAGCACGCCGCACGTTAGGGTCCTTGACCTGCGCGCCGCAATCCCGTTGACCTGCCACGCCTCCTCCCCGTTTGCGCTGAGCTTGTCGAAGCGCTGCCCTTTCTTCCGTCGCGGGGATCGAAGAAGGACAGGGCTTCGACAAGCTCAGCCCGAACGGGGTTCGGGGAGGCGACACCAGCCCCGGAGTATGCATGGGCAAGCGCCTGACCACCTTTATCCTGATCGGCCTCGTCCTCGGGCTGGTCGTCGGCCTGTCGCTCAACGCGGCGCTGGACGCAGGAACGCCCGAGAGCGCGGCGCTCTTGAAGGAGATCGCGGGCTATTTCCAGATCGTCACCGCGCTGTTCCTGCGGCTGATCAAGATGATCATCGCGCCCTTGGTGTTCGGCACCCTGGTCTCCGGCATCGTCCAGATGGGCGACACCCAGGCGCTGGGGCGGATCGGGGCGCGGGCGCTGGGGTGGTTCATCACCGCCAGCCTGCTGTCGCTGGGGCTCGGCCTGCTGATGGTCAATCTGTTCGATCCGGGCGTGGGGGTGAACCTGCCCCTGCCCGCCGCCACCGCGGCGAGCGGGATCGAGACGGGCGCGTTCAACCTGCACGACTTCGTCACCCACATCGTCCCCGCCTCGATGATCGACGCGATGGCCAAGAACGAGGTGCTGCAGATCGTGGTGCTCTCGCTGTTCGTCGGCATCGCGATCACCGCGGTGGGCGAGGAGGCGCGGCCGCTGGCGCGCGCGGTGGAGGCGCTGGTGCCGGTGATGCTGCGGATCACCGATTATGTGATGCGTGTCGCGCCGATCGCGGTGTTCGCGGCGGTGGCGGCGACTTTGGTGGAGCGGGGGCCGCGCGTGATCGGTCAGCTCGCCTATTTCATGGGCAGCTTCTACGCGGCTTTGCTGGTGCTGTGGGCGATCCTGCTGGCAGTGGGCACGATCTTTATCGGCGGGCGCATCCGCGAGTTGGTGCGCCACGTCCGCGAGCCGCTTCTGGTCGCCTTCTCCACCGCCTCGTCGGAGGCGGCCTATCCGCGCATGCTGGAGGCGCTGGACAAGTTCGGCGTGCCGCCGCGAATCGCCAGCTTCGTGCTGCCGCTCGGCTATTCGTTCAACCTGGACGGGTCGATGATGTATTCCACCTTCGCGGCACTGTTCATCGCTCAAGCCTACGGCATCGAGCTGGACCTGGGCACGCAGGTGACCATGCTGCTGGTGCTGATGGTAACCAGCAAGGGCATCGCGGCGGTGCCGCGCGCGAGCCTCGTGGTGATCGCGGCGACGCTGCCGATGTTCGACATCCCCGAGGCGGGCCTGCTGCTGGTGCTGGCGGTGGACCACTTCCTCGACATGGGCCGCACCGCCACCAACGTGATCGGCAATGCGGTGGCGAGCGCGGTGGTGGCGAAGTGGGAGGGCGGATTCGATCGACCGGAGCCGGTCGTCACGGAGCCGCCGGCGGCGCCCGGACTGGGCGAGCCGCCGGCGGAGAGTTTCCGCTAGCTCAGGCGAACAGCTTCGCCGCGGTGGTGGCAACGCGGCGGCCGAGATAGCGGGCGCCTTCCAGCTCGTCCGCATCGGGCTGGCGGCTGCCGTCCGAATGGGCGATGGTGGTGGCGCCATACGGCGCGCCGCCGCGGACCTTGTCGACGCCCATCTGCCCGGCGAAGCCATAGTCGAGCCCGACAATGGTCATGCCGAAGTGCAGCAGGTTGGTCAGCGTGGAGAAGAGGGTAGTCTCCTGCCCGCCGTGCTGAGACGCGGTCGAGGTGAAGGCTGCACCCACCTTGCCGTTGAGCGCACCGCGCGCCCACAGGCCACCGGCGGTGTCCCAGAACGCCGCCATCTGGCTGGGCATGCGACCGAAGCGGGTCGGCGCGCCGACGACGATCGCGTCATAGCCGGCCAACACTTCGGGACTCTCGATCACCGGATGCGCGGTGTCGGTCTTGAACCCGGCACCCTTCACCACCGCCTCGGGCGCAGTTTCGGCGACGCGGCGGATGTCCACCTCGGCACCCGCGGCACGCGCGCCTTCGGCAACGGCATCGGCCATCTGCTCGACATGGCCGTAGGACGAATAATAGAGGACGAGAACCTTGGTCATGGTTTTCCCTTTCTGAGTTTATTCGGCGTCGACGAGGACGATCTCGGCATCCTCGACCGCGACGATCTCGAACGCGGAGCCGCCGGTCAGGGCAACGCCATCACGTGCCGCGATCGCCTCGCCATCGATGGTGAGGCGGCCGATGGCGGGGACGAGATAGGCGTGGCGGCCTTCGGCGAGGTCGAGCGTCACCCGCTCGCCCGCCTTGAGCGTCGCGCCCATCACCCGCGCATCGGCGCGGATCGGCAGCGCGTCGGCGTCCTCGGCATAGCCGCTCGCCAGCGTCACGAAGCGACCAGAGCGATCACCCTTCGGAAAGGGCTTGGCGCCCCAGCTCGGCGCACCGCCCTTGCTGCGCGGCTCGATCCAGATCTGGAAGAGCGTGGTGGGCACGTCCTCCAGGTTGTATTCCGCATGGCGAACGCCCGAGCCGGCGCTCATTACCTGGACATCGCCGGCGCCGGTGCGGCCGGTGTTGCCCATTGAATCCTGATGCGTGATCGCGCCGGTGCGGACATAGGTGACGATCTCCATGTCGCGGTGGGGATGCGGCGGGAAGCCGTTCTGCGGCGCGATCGTGTCGTCGTTCCACACGCGGATCGCCCCCCAGTTCATCCGGGCGGGATCATAGTAATTGGCGAAGCTGAAGTGGTGTCGCGCATCCAGCCAGCCATGATCGGCATGGCCGAGGGTGGCAAAGGGGCGGCGATCGATGCGGATGCGAGTGTCGGTCATGATGGGGACCTTTCGGTGTGTTGCCGCCAATGTAGGAAGGGTGGGACGCGCGTAAACGGAAACGATTGAAACGGATCGTTTCGGTGGATACTGGGGCGAAAGGGAGATATTGGAATGCGCCTGCCGGATCTCGAAGCCTGGGCGATCTTTGCGGAAGTGGCGGAGCACCGCTCCTTCAGCGCCGCGGCCGAGGCGATCGGGCTGAGCAAGGCGACAGTGTCGAAAGCAGTGTCGCGGCTGGAGGCGCAGCTCGGCCAATCGCTGTTCCACCGCACCTCGCGTAGATTGGCGCTGACCGAGGCTGGTCGGCCGCTCGCCGATCATGCCGCTCGCCTGCTGGCGGAGGCGCGCACCGCCGAGGAGATGGCGCGCCACGGCGCAAGCGCCCCGATGGGCCGGGTGCGGTTGGCGGTGCCGATGACCTTCGGGGTGGTCAACGTGGCGCCGCTGCTGCCCGACTTCCTTGCCGCCAATCCGGGAATCGATATCGAGCTTCACTTGTCCGACGCCCGCGTCGACATCGTTGCGGAAGGGTTCGACATCGCGCTGCGCATCGCCGACCTGCCGGACAGTTCGCTACGCGCGCGGCGGCTGTGCAGCATCCAGGTCCATCTCGTCGCTGCCCCATCCTATCTGCAGAGGGCGGGTCGGCCGACCCATGCCGGGCAGCTCGGCGAACATCGACTGCTAGGCTACACCAATGTAGCCGGCCCGTGGCGGTTCAAGGGACCGGACGGCGCGGAGGTTTCGGTGCGCGCCGATGGCCCGCTGGCGGCGAACAGCGGCGACGCGCTGATGCCGACTTTGCTCGCCGGCCTCGGCATCGCGCGCCTGCCCGGCTTCATCCTGGGCGACACGCTGGAAAGCGGGGCGGTGGTGGAGATTCTGCCGGACTGGCGCCCCTCCCCCACCGCGCTCCACCTGCTGACTCCGCCGAGTACCTTGCGTCCGGCGCGCGTGGAGGCGTTGATCGCGTTCCTGACCGAGCGGCTGAAGGATTGAGCGTGCCCCGGCTCGCGCCCGATGACGACGACGCGCGCTTCGTGCGCCGGGCGATCCTGCTGCTGCTGATCGCGGGGCTTGCCGCGGCGCTGTTCAAGGCGGGCGACTACCTGATCCTGGCCTTTGGCTCCGTGCTGGGCGCGATCGTGATCCATGCGGTCGCCGAGGCACTGCGTTCGCACCTGCGGGTGCCCCCGAAGCCGGCGCTCGGCCTGTCGATTGCGCTGATGCTGGCGGTGATCGCGCTGCTGGTCTGGCTGTTCGGGGTGGAGTTCCGCGAGCAGGTCAACGTGCTGGTGACGCGGCTGCCGGGGCTGGCCGAGCAGCTGGCCGCCTATATGGCGCAGTCGCCGGTGGGCGCCAAGATCGCGGATGCGGTGCGCGCCGCCTATGCCGGTAGCCGGATCGCGCAGGACATCGGCGGGATCGTGGAGGGCGCGGGCGAGCTGATCCTCAACGCGCTGCTGGTGCTGGTGGGGGCGATTTTCTTCGCGCTGGACCCGAAGGTGTACGAGCGCGGCGTGCTGCTGCTGCTGCCGCGATCCAAGCGCGCGGTGTTCGAGGACGCCTTTGCCGACGCCGCCTCGACGCTGAAGCTGTGGCTGCGCGCGCAGCTGATCCAGATGACCAGCATGGGCGTGCTGGTCGGGCTGGGCCTGTGGGCATCGGGCGTGCCCTCCGCGGCGGCGCTGGGGCTGCTGACCGGCCTTTCCGAGTTCATCCCCTATGTCGGGCCGCTCGCCGCGATGGTGCCCGCGCTGGGCCTCGCCGCGACCGCCGGGACCGGCCCGCTGGTAAAGGCACTCGTGGTGTTCGCGGTGGTGCGGCTGGTGCAGACCAATCTCGTCACCCCCTATGTCACCAGCCGGGTGATCGCGATCCCGCCCGCGGTGACCCTGTTCGCGATCCTGGCGGTGGGCGCGATCTTCGGATTGTTCGGCCTGTTCTTCTCCGCGGCGCTGCTGGTGGTGATCTTCACGCTTGTACGGAGCCTCTACCTGCGTGACGTGTTGGGGGAGGATGTGCCGATCGCGCGCCACACGACTCTGTTCACGCCGGGCGGCCGGAGGCGCGACTCGCCGGAAAAGCTGGATTAAGTGTCCATTAACCTTTTGCCTTCACATGCAGGATAGTTAATGATTCACGCCGTGAGCCGGCAGGCCGGCCTTGCAACGGGGAATGCTGATGCGCGTGCTGCTGATCGAGGACGAGCCGACGACCGCCAAGGCGATCGAACTGATGCTCACGACCGAAGGCTTCAATGTCTATACTACGGATCTGGGCGAGGAAGGCCTCGATCTCGCCAAGCTGTACGACTACGACATCATCCTCCTCGACCTGAACCTGCCCGACATGCACGGCTATGACGTGCTGAAAAAGGTGCGGGTGGCGCGGATCCAGACGCCGGTGCTGATCCTGTCGGGTGTCAACGAGATGGACTCCAAGGTCCGCTCCTTCGGTTTCGGCGCGGACGATTACGTCACCAAGCCGTTCCATCGCGAGGAACTGGTGGCGCGCATCCATGCGGTGGTGCGCCGATCGAAGGGCCACTCGCAGTCGGTGATCAAGACCGGCAAGCTTTCGGTCAACCTGGACGCCAAGACCGTCGAGGTCGACGGCGCGCGGGTGCACCTGACCGGCAAGGAATATGCGATGCTGGAGCTGCTGTCGCTCCGCAAGGGCACCACGCTGACCAAGGAGATGTTCCTCAACCATCTCTATGGCGGGATGGACGAGCCCGAGCTCAAGATCATCGACGTGTTCATCTGCAAGCTGCGTAAGAAGCTGTCGATGGCGACCGATGGCGAGAATTACATCGAGACGGTGTGGGGCCGCGGCTATGTGCTGCGCGAGCCCGACGAGGTGGCCGCCAAGGTCGCCTGACGGTTCCCGAGAGGGATCACTCCCGGCGTATCGGGGAGAGGGCCGCGGCATCGGGGGGTGTCCGCGGCCCGACTGTTTTGTGGATGGCCAAAGCTGCTTGCCGCGGAAGTTGACACTAACTTGACACCCTCGCGCGCGTTTCGCCGGGCGCGTCGATGCGCGCTCGGCCGAGCGGAGGCATGGCGCGGCCGCATGGACGCGCGGATAGCCGACGATGGAAAAGAGCGGGACCCCTATAGCACGATTCGGCCCTTGTAGGACAGCGCTCAGATGAGGCTGGTCGCGAGATACCACCAGTCGGGATGCGCCAGCGCGACCTCCACCGCAGCGGCGTCGCGGGCAACGGGGGTGGCGTAGAGCGCGAAACAGGTCGCGCCCGAACCGGACATGCGCGCGAGGGTGGCGCCGGTGGCGTCCAGGGTTTCGAGGACATCGCCGACCACGGGGGCGAGGGCGCGGGCGGGCGGTTCGAGATCGTTGCGGCCTTCGCGCCAGTGGCCGGGGTCGAGCGGGCCGCGGTCGATGCCGTCCCAGGCGGCGAACACCGCCGCGGTGGAGACCGCGACGTTCGGGTTGACCAGCAACGCAGGGATGTCGCCGAGCGCGGCGAGCGGCTGGAGATCGTCGCCGCGACCGGTGCCGAAGGCGGGCCGGCCGAGCAGGCAGGCGGGGACGTCGGCGCCGAGGGTGCGGGCAATCTCGGTGAGCGCGGGCGTGTCCTCGATGCCGTGGAGGTGGGCGAGCGCTTTGAGCGTCGCCGCCGCATCTGCGGAGCCGCCGCCGATGCCGCTGGCGACGGGGAGGTGCTTGGCGAGGTGGATGGCGTGGTGCGCGTCCGGGGCGAAGCGCGCGGTGAAGGCGCGGGCGGCGCAGAGGACGAGGTTGTCTGACGGTTCCGCCTCGCTCCTCCCCGGCGAACGCCGGGGCCCAGTATCGGAGGTTTCGCAACTGGGCCCCGGCGTTCGCCGGGGTGGCGCTTCGGGGGCGGAGAGTTGGTGCGCGAACGGGCCGGTGATTTCGAACGCCTCCTCCTCGGCCAGCTCCACCGTCACCGTGTCACCGTGGCGGGCGAAGGCGAACAGGGTTTCGAGGTCGTGATACCCGTCCGCGCGGCGGCGGCGGACGTGGAGGGCGAGGTTGAGCTTGGCGGGGGCGGGTTCGGCGATGGCCATGGGGTGGGCGTGGCCTGACTCATCCTCCCCTGCAAGGGGAGGTGGCGCGCGGCGCGCGACGGAGGGGTGTCGCCGGTGGCGAGGGTGCGCTGCGGTACAAACCGGGATACCCCTCCGTCAGCCCTGCGGGCTGCCACCTCCCCTTGCAGGGGAGGATTGTCCACGTCTGCTTTCGTCGGTGGGTTCAATCGGTGGTCGCAACGCATCATTCTCGATGGTGAGGAGGGCGTG
>NZ_JBELLZ010000121.1:0-8206 GCF_042096255.1 Sphingomonas sp.
TCCGATCTGGTGCTGGCGATGCGCAGCCGCGCGGAGGCGCTGCGGCGCGACCCGGTGCGCGCGCCGGCGCGGGCGCATTTGGCGGCACGGCTTGGGCGCGGCGGCGCGATCCAGGGCTGGCTGGCGAAGATCGCCGCGCCTTCGACCGGCCATGCGTTGGCCGAGCGGTTGCTGCCCGGCGATCCCGTGGTCGGCGCGGCGCTGGCGCTGTCGAAAGGCGATGCGGCGGCGGTCGCGGGCGCGGTGCCGCCTTATGGCATTCGGGCCTGGGCGGTGGACCACCATCCCTGCGACACCGGGGTGCAGCCGGGATATCTGCGTGGCGGCGCCGCGGGTTACGCCTGCTTCTTCACCGAATGCTTCCTGGACGAGCTGGCGCATTATGCGCAGGTCGAGGCTATGTCGTTCCGCATCGCGATGCTGGGGGGCAAGCCGCGGCTCGCGCGCTGCCTGTCCACCGCGGCGGCGCTGGGCGGGTGGAACGGCGGGGTGGCGGGAAGCGGGCAGGGGATCGCCTGCCATGCGGCATACGGCAGCCAGATCGCGGTGCTCGCCGAGGCGCATGTCGAGGAGGGGCGGGTGCGCGTCGATCGGCTGGTCGCGGCGGTCGATTGCGGGCGGCAGATCAACCCCGATCTGGTCCGCCAGCAGATCGAGGGCGGGCTGATCTTCGGCATGGCGGCGGCGCTGGGCGGGGCGGTGGGCTATGCGAACGGCATTGCGGATGCGGACCTTGCCGGCGGGCTGCACCTGCCGCGGCTCGCCGACACGCCGGACATCACCGTGGAGCTGATCGAGAGCGAAGCGTCGCCGGGCGGCGTCTCCGAGCTGGCGGTGCCGCCGGTGGCGCCGGCGATCGCCAATGCGGTGCATGCCGCAACGGGCTTGCGGCTGCGCGGCTTGCCTCTACGGCCGTCAGCATGAGACCTGCTGGCCATCCCCTTGTTCCCGCGCCGAAAGTGGGCGTGCTGCTGATCAATCTCGGCACCCCCGACGCGGCCGAGCCCAAGGCGGTGCGACGCTACCTTGCCGAATTCCTGTCTGACCCGCGGGTGGTGGAGATCCCGCAGCTGATCTGGCAGCCGATCCTGCGCGGCGCGGTGCTGACGACGCGGCCGAAGAAATCGGCGCATGCCTATGCGCAGGTGTGGCGCGAGGACGGCTCGCCGCTCGCCGCGATCACCCGCGCGCAGGCGAGCGCGCTGCACGGGGCATTCGGCGAAGACGTGATCGTCGACTATGCAATGCGCTACGGGCGGCCGGCGATCGGCGACCGGCTGGCGGCGCTGAAGGAGGCGGGGTGCGAGCGGGTGCTGCTGGCGCCGCTCTACCCGCAATATTGCGCGGCGACGACCGCAACGGCGAACGACAAGGCGTTCGCACGATTGGCGACGATGCGCTGGCAGCCGGCGATCCGGACGCTGCCGCCCTATCACGACCACCCCGCCTACATCGACGCGCTGGCGAGTTCGGTGGAGAGTGCGATCGCGGCGCTAGACTTCGTGCCGGATGCGCTGCTCGCCAGCTTCCACGGCATGCCGCAGCGGACGCTGGAACTGGGTGATCCCTATAACTGCCATTGTCAGAAGACCGCCCGACTGCTCGACCAGGCGCTGGATCGGGAGGTGACGATTACGTTTCAGTCGCGGTTCGGCCGGGCGAAATGGCTGGAGCCGGCGACCGATACGGTGCTTGCCGCGCTGCCCGCACAGGGTGTCAAGCGCGTCGCGATCGTCGCGCCCGGGTTCTCGGCGGATTGCGTCGAGACGCTGGAGGAGCTGGCGATCCGCGGCCGTGAGACCTTCGAGGCGGCGGGTGGCACCCATTTCGCCTATCTGCCATGCCTCAACGACACGCCGCTCGGCATTGAAATGTTGCGCAGCATTATCGCCGGGGAGCTTGAAGGCTGGGTGTCGCTGCCGTAGCGTCAGGCGACACTTACATCGGGAGAGGCTGGATGGCTCGGGTCGCGATCGTCACCGGAGGAACGCGCGGGATCGGCGAGGCGATCAGCGTCGCGCTGCGCGACATGGGCATGCAAGTCGCGGCCAATTACGCGGGCAATGCGCAGCGCGCCGCCGAGTTCACCGAGCGAACCGGCATAAAGTCGTATCGCTGGGACGTGTCCGACCACCAGGCCTGCATTGATGGCGTCGCCGAAGTGGAAGCGGCGCTCGGTCCGGTCGATGTGGTCGTCAACAATGCCGGCATCACGCGCGACGGCACCATCCTGAAGATGACGTATGAGATGTGGCGCGAGGTGATCGACACCAACCTGGGCGGCTGCTTCAACATGGCCAAGGCGGTGTTCCCCGGTATGCGGACACGCAAATGGGGGCGGATCGTCAACATCGGATCGATCAACGGCCAGGCGGGCCAATACGGCCAGGTCAATTATGCCGCAGCGAAGAGCGGCATTCATGGCTTCACCAAGGCGCTGTCTCAGGAGGGCGCGCGCTTCGGCGTGACGGTGAACGCGATCGCACCGGGTTATATCGATACCGACATGGTCGCGGCGGTGCCGGCGGACGTGCTTGAGAAGATCGTCGCCAAGATCCCGGTCGGCCGGCTGGGCCAGGCGAACGAGATCGCGCGCGGCGTGGCGTTCCTGTGCTCGGAGGAGGCGGGGTTCGTTACGGGATCGACGCTGAGCATCAACGGCGGCCAGCATATGTATTGAGGGGGCTTCGACTTCGCTCAGCGTGAACGGAGGTGGGTAGCGGGAGGGGAGGGTCACTCCGCCGCCGCAAGCAGGCCCTCGTCGACGTCCGGTTCCTCCTCCGCGCTGACGCCACCCTCCAGCGCCGCTTCGTCGCGCGCAAGCGCCTCGGCCTTGGCGTCGGTGATCCCGAAGCGCGCCGCCACGTCGGGCGCAAAACGCAGCAGATCGGGACGGAGCTTGAGCAGGCTGATGTCCTTGCTCTTGCCCTCCATCATCACGTCGAATTTCAGCCCCTCGGCCATGCGCATGAAGGTGGCGAATTCGAACGGGTTGGTGAAATCGGCATGGCCGGTCCAGATCGGCGGGCGCAGCACCGTCTTCACGCGGGCGGTGGCCTTGACCGGGGCCTTGGTCACCTCGCCCTTGCGGGTGCGCGCCTTGCCATCCTTGGCGGCGGCGCGGTCCTTGGCGGTGACCTTCTGCTTCACCTCGCGCATCTCGGTGCGCGGGCTGGAGAAGTGGATCTTGGGGCGCACGCCCTTGGGCCAGCTCGCCAGGAACTTCTCCAGCGTTTCGCGCATGTCGAGCCGCTCGGGGTTCAGGCACCACATATGCTGATAGTCGAAGATCAGCCGCACCCCGGTGCGCTCGTGGATCCAGAGCACGTCGGCGCAGGAGAAGCGGATGTCGTCATTCTCCAGCACCAGCCGGCGGCGGACGTGCTCGGGGCACCTTTCCCAGCCCTCGATCCAGCGCGCACGACTCGCCTCATGATCGTCGTAGACGCCGCCGACGTGGGTCACCATCACCGCCTCGTCGTCCAGCCCCATACGGTCGAGCATCTCGGCCTGTGAGCTGAGGTCCCAGATGCTCTTGGCGGTGAGCTCCGGATTAGGGCTGTTCAGCAGCACATATTGCGAGGGGTGGAAGGACAGGCGCATGTCCAGCTCGCGCGCCTTGCGGCCGAGCGCGGCGAGCTCGGCGTCGCTTTCGGCGACCATGTTGTGGAACTGCGGCATGTCCGGATGGGTGGCATAAGGCGCCAGGTCCGAGGACAGGCGGTACATGTCGAGCTCCACGGACTTCAGATAGTCGAGGATCTTGTCGACATGCTCCAGCGAGCATTTGAGGTGCGGGCCGGCCTGCCAGCGGCGGGTGTCGTTGGACTTGAGGCCGGGCTTGCCCATCACCTTGACGGGAAAGCCGAGCCGGAGCGATCTTTCGGTCATCATCGCTCAACGAGCACGGCAGCCGTTCGGCTCCGGCAGACAACGGGCCCGCCGCCTCGCGGCGACGGGCCCGCGCCCTCGGTACGCTACGCGAGGGAAAGGCCTCCGCCGCACCGATACGCGTGCGGCGGAAAACGAGGATGTCGGCGTGCCATCGCCGATCGCTGCTCTGGCGGACTCGCGTTGAGCCGTGGCTGAATGGCGCGGTTAGCTGCCGTTAAGGTCGATGCTTGCTGGCGGGCGGCGCGCCAGCGGCTATGAGCGGCGGCGCGTGCGCCTGTTGCTCTCCATCCTGCTGGTCCTGATGTTCGTGCCGACCTGGTCGGGCGAGGTGCGGCTGCCGCTGCTCGATCGCGACGCCAAGCTGACGGCGGTGCGCCTGCCGCTCGCGCAGCGCCGCTATGGCCGGCTGACGCTGATCGGCGTCTATCGGCTGAGCAGCGAGGCGCCGGCGTTCGGCGGCTTCTCCGCGATCGCGCTGCATCAGGGAAGGCTGGTGCTGCTGAACGATGGCGGCAATTGGGTTTCGTTCGCGATCCGGCATGGCCGCCCGATCGACGCGCTCATGGGCTTCCTGCCTGATGGCCCAAGGATCGGCTGGGAGAAAAGCGACCGCGACAGCGAATCGCTGGTGCTCGACCCGCAAAGCGGGCGCGCCTGGATCGGCTTCGAATCGGCCAATGCGATCTGGCGCTATGCGCCCGGCCTGCGGCGCGGCGACGGCGAGGTGCGCCCGCAGGCGATGCGGCGCTGGCGGCAGAATGGCGGCGCCGAATCGATGGCGCGGCTGCCCGACGGCCGCTTCGTGGTGATCGCCGAGCGTGGGCCCAAGCGTCGGCTGCCGCGGCCGGGGCTGATCTTCGACTGCGATCCGGTTGCGGGCTGCACGCCGCAGCGGTTCGGGTATCGCCCGCCCGCCGGCTACGACCCGTCCGACGCGGCGGCGCTTCCGAACGGCGATCTGCTGGTGCTGACCCGGCAATGGCGGCCGCCAGTGCGCTTCACCGCCAAGCTGACCTTGGTGCGGCGGGCGGATCTGCGTGCCGGCAAGGTTGTGACGGGTCGCGAGATCGCAACGCTGGACGGGCCGCTCGCCGAGAATTGGGAGGGGCTGGCGGTCACCCGCGAAGGCGGCGCGACGATGCTGTGGATGGTCTCGGACGAGGACGAGCCGCTGGTCCAGCGCACGTTGCTGGCGAAGTTCCGGCTGGACTGACGCGCAAAAGCCCGCCGATCGTGGACCGGCGGGCCTTTGCAGTCGGCAATCGCGCCGGCGGATCAGGCCGCGGCTTCGACCGTGCGCTGCTTCTTGACGATGTCGCGCTTCAGGCGGCGGACGCGCGGCGACAGCTTGTCATCAGCGGTCTTGACCAGCCAATTGTCCAGCCCGCCATTGTGCTCCACCGAGCGCAGGCCGTGGGTGGAGACGCGCAGGCGCACCGACCGCTCCAGCGAATCGGAGATCAGCGTCACGTTCTGCAGGTTCGGCAGGAAGGTGCGCTTGGTCTTGTTGTTGGCGTGGGAAACGTTGTTCCCCACCTGCCGGCCCTTGCCGGTCAGCTCGCAGATGCGCGACATGGTTGGTTCCTGAAGTTCGATAAGCCCGGAAAGCCGGTGCCGTTAGCCGCTGGCGGCGCCATCGTCAACTGCGCTGGGCCGTGCAACCCCCTGCGTCGCGGCGGCGTTGTTCCACCAGCGTAACAGGGAGATCAATCATGCGGACCTTGCTTGTCCTCGTCGGCATCGCCGCGCTTGTCGTGCTCGCGGGCATGGCGACCGGCTTCATCAACATCGACCAGACCCGCACGGCCTCGCTGCCGCGGATCGAAGGCGGGCAGGCGCCCGAGTTCAAGGCGGACGTGGGCAAAATCGACCTCGGCACCGAGAACAAGACGGTCACCGTGCCCACGATCGACGTGCAGAAGCCGGGCGAGGCGCCTAATCCCTGACGCATGACCGGCTTTCCCCTGCCAGACCCGATGCGCGCGGCGCTGGATGCCGCGCGCGATGCGGCAGGGCGGGGAGAGGTGCCGGTGGGCGCGGCCGTGACGCTGGCCGGGCGGGTGATCGCCACCTCCGCCAATGCGCCGCGCGCGCTGTGTGACCCGACCGCGCATGCGGAAATGCTGGCGATCCGCGCCGCCGCCGCCGAGCTGGGGCGCGAGCGGCTGGACGGATGCGACCTGTGGGTCACGCTGGAGCCATGCGCGATGTGCGCGGGCGCGATCTCCCACGCCCGCATCGCACGCTTGGTCTATGCGGCCGGCGATCCCAAGGGCGGGGCGGTGGAGCACGGCCCCCGCTGGTTCGGCCAGCCGACCTGCCACCACCGGCCCGAGGTACTGGCGGGAGTGGGCGAGGGTGAGGCGGCTGCGCTGCTGCGGAACTTCTTCCGGGAGCGGCGGGGATAAGCTTGATCCTCCCCCACCATGGAGAGGATTGTCGTCACCCCAACTCGATCTGCGGGATGGCGACGATGCGGATCTCGACGCGTCGGTTGGTGGCGCGGCCCTCCTCCGTCTCGTTCGAGACCAAGGCCTCGCCCTCGCCGAACCCCTGCGTGCCGACCCGCGCCGGGGCGACGCCGCGCGCCTCCAGATAGCGCGCGACCGAGCCGGCGCGATCTTTCGACAGCTTGAGATTGTACCCGTCCGACGCGATCGAGTCGGTGTGGCCGTAGATGTCCACGAAGGTCCGGTCGAACTTCGCCAGCACCTGCGCCACCCGGTCCAGCGTCGGCGCGAAGCGCGGGTCCACCGTTGCGGACTTGTAAGCGAAGTTGATCCCGCTCGGGATGGTCAGCAGCAGCTCGTCGCCGCTGCGCACCACCCGCACCCCCGAGTCGGCCACTGCCACGCGCAGCGCCTGCTCCTGCTGGTTCATGTAGCCGCCGAGGTCGGCCGAGGTCACGCCCGCCATCGCCGCCTTCTTCACCCGCGCCACCCGCGCCTGCCGCCCTTCGACCAGCTCGCCCGACAGATAGGCGGGGATCGCGGTGCTGAGCGGCGCCGCCGTCAGCGGCGCCACCGTCGCCCCGGCGATCAGCGCCGCCCCCAGCATCATCAGCACTCGCATGATCCCTCCCTCGTTACGCCTGCGAAAACATTGCGGTAGCACAGCGGTTCCGGCCCGCGCGGCACAAGTCATTGCAGAGCGGCGGCACCATCGGCAATTAGGGGCTTCACCATGCCTCCCTTTCCCTGGACGGACGTCCTCATCATCCTCGCGCTCGTCGCGCTCAACGGCGTGTTCGCGATGAGCGAGCTGGCCATCGTATCGGCGCGTAAGGCCCGGCTGGAGGCGATGGCGCGCGCCAATCGCCGCGGCGCCGCCACCGCGATCGAACTCGCCGCCGATCCGGGCAAGTTCCTTTCTACCGTGCAGATCGGCATCACCCTGATCGGCATCATCAACGGTGCCTATTCGGGCGCCAGCCTGGGCGTGCCCACCGCGGCGCGGCTGGAGGCATTGGGCGTGCCGGGAACGCTGGCCGACAATCTGGCACTCACCCTGGTGATCGGCCTCACCACTTATGCCTCGCTGGTGATCGGCGAACTGGTGCCCAAGCAGATCGCGCTGCGATCGCCCGAGCCGATCGCCGCGCTGGTGGCGGTGCCGATGCGCTGGCTGGCGCTGGCGACCAAGCCGCTGGTCTGGCTGCTCGATTCGACCAGCGCGCTCGCCTTCCGCCTGCTGCGGCTGAACCGCGAATCGGACGAGCATGTCACCGCGGAGGAACTCCACCTGATCGTCGCTGAGGCGAGCAAGTCCGGCGTGATCGAAGAGCACGAGCGCTCGATCATTTCGGGCGTTGTGCGTCTTGCCGATCGGCCGGTGCGCGAGGTTATGACGCCGCGCACCGAGGTGGACTGGCTGGACGTGGCGCTGGACGATGCCAGCATCCGCGCCGCGCTGCTGGAGACGCCCCATACCCGCCTGCCGGTGGCGGAGGGGACGATCGACGCGGTGATCGGCGTGGTGCAGGCGCGCGACATCGCCAGCGCGCTGTTCCGCGGCGAGACGCTGGACCTCAGGCGACTGGTCCGCAAGGCGCCGGTGGTGATCGACCGGATCGACGCGATGGATGCGCTCGACGCGCTGCGCCGCGCCGAGATCCCGATGGCGCTGATTCACGACGAATACGGGCATTTCGAGGGGATCGTGACTCCCGCCGACCTGCTGTCCGCGATCGCGGGCGAGTTCGCCAGCGACGCCGACCCCGAGGACACGCCCAACGTGGTGATGCGTGACGACGGCTCGCTGCTGGTCAACGGTACGATGGCGGCGGATGCGCTGGCCGACCGGATCGGCATCG
>NZ_JBELLZ010000122.1:0-7854 GCF_042096255.1 Sphingomonas sp.
TTCAGAACCTGTCGTGGCGCAGCGCTACGAAGCGCTGGGGCAATCATATCTGCCCAGTCCCCGTCCCGCGCGCGTGCCCCAGAACGCGCGGCTGTCGCCCGCCGACCGCGGCCGAATTGCGATGGATGAATTTGCTCGCTGCGTCCTGGTCCGCTCGGCTACCGGTGTCGGTCGCGCTCTGGCAGAGCCAATGGGCGAGGGGCAGAACCGCGCTTTGGCGCGATTGGCCACTGCAGACTGCCTCCTGTTCGGAGAAATGCGGTTCAATCCGATTTTGTTTCGCCGCGCTCTCTTCGTCGAGCTTTACCGTAGACGGCTTGAGGGCGACACGCATCTGCCCGTCGTGGCAGGCTACAGTCTCGCTCAGGCGACCGGCGACAGCCCGGCCATAAAGGTTCACTGGTGGCTCATCGACTTTGCCGATTGTGTGGTCGCCAAGGATCGGCCCGCAGCGGAGCAGTTCGTGTCGTCCGAAACACTTAGCAATGAAGAGAATGTCACATTGCAGCGCATAACGCCAGTGCTCGGACCGTGCGTCACTGCGGATGTGCAAGTGAAGTTGGATCGATCGACGATCAAGGGCGCCTTGGCTGAAGTTTTGTATCGCGGTGTTCAGCCGACAGCCGTGGCGCAAGGAAAGTAGCGGAATGCCCAAGCTCAAAGTCGACGGGATCGAAGTCGAAGTCCCCGCTGGCGCCACCGTGCTCCAGGCCTGCGAGGCCGCGGGCAAGGAGATCCCGCGCTTCTGCTATCATGAGCGCCTCAGCATCGCCGGCAATTGCCGGTTGTGCCTGGTCGAGGTGAAGCCGGGGCCGCCCAAGCCCCAGGCGTCGTGCGCGCTGCCGGCGGCGGACAACCAGGAAGTGTTCACCACCACGCCGATGGTGAAGCATGCCCGCGAGGGCATCATGGAATTTCTGCTGATCAACCACCCGCTCGATTGCCCGATCTGCGACCAGGGCGGCGAGTGCGACCTGCAGGACCAGGCGATGGCCTATGGCCGCGGCCACAGCCGCTTCGCCGAGAACAAGCGCGCCGTCACCGACAAGTATATGGGCCCGATCGTCAAGACGATCATGACTCGCTGCATCCAGTGCACCCGCTGCGTCCGCTTCGCCGAGGAGGTCTCGGGCGTGGAGGAGATCGGCGCGATCTATCGCGGCGAGAACATGCAGATCACCTCCTATCTCGAAAAGGCGGTGACCAGCGAGCTGAGCGGCAACGTGGTGGACCTGTGCCCGGTCGGCGCGCTCACCTCCAAGCCCTATGCCTTCGAGGCGCGGCCGTGGGAGCTCAAGAAGACGCTGACCATCGACGTGCAGGACGCGGTGGGCACCAACATCCGCCTCGACAGCCGCGGCCGCCAGGTGCTGCGCTGCGTTCCCCGCGTCAACGAGGACGTCAACGAGGAATGGGCGCACGACAAGACGCGCCACCATGTCGACGGCCTCGTGCGGCGCCGGCTCGATCGGCCTTATGTGCGGGTGAACGGCAAGCTCCAGCCGGTCGATTGGGACGACGCCTTTGCCGCGGTCAAGGCGGCGGCGGATGCGGCGGGCGACAGCGTCGCGGCGATCGCCGGCGACCTGGTCGATTGCGAGACGATGTTCGCGGCCAAGGCGCTGCTCAGGGAGCTCGGCTCGTCGAAGCTCGAGGGCCGGCAGACCGGCATGGACTATGATACGTCCAGCCTCGCCGCGGTGAACTTCAACACCACTATTGCGGGCACCGAGGAGGCGGACGTCATCCTGCTGGTCGGCACCAACCTGCGCTGGGAAGCGCCGCTGGTGAACACCCGTATCCGCAAGGCGGTGAAGAAGGGCGCCAAGGTGTTCGCGGTCGGTCCGGAAACCGAGCTGACCTACAAGGCCGACTGGCTCGGTGCCGACCTTTCGGTGCTCGCCAGCCTGCCGGATCATGTCACCGAGGCATTCGGCAAGGCCGCGAAGCCGATGGTGATCGTCGGTGGCGGGGCGCTGAAGGGCGCGCATGGCGCGGCGCTGGGGCTCGCCTCGTCGCTCAACCTGGTTCGCGATGGCTGGAACGGCTTCAACGTCCTCCACATGGCAGCTAGCCGGATGGGCGGGCTGATGCTCGGCTATGCGCAGAAGGGCGGCATCGCGGACGTTTACGACGCGAAGCTCGCCTTCTTCCTCGGCGCCGACGAGTGCGACTTCACCCGCTTCACCGGCTTCAAGGTCTATGTCGGCCATCATGGCGATCGCGGTGCGCACTATGCCGACGTGATCCTGCCGGGCGCCACCTATGCCGAGAAGTCGGGCACCTGGGTGAACCTGGAGGGCCGCGTCCAGCGTGGCGAGCGTGCGGTGTTCGCGCCGGGCGACGCGCGCGAGGACTGGACGATTTTCCGCGCACTGTCCGAGCGGCTCGGCAAGACGCTGGCGTTCGACACGCTGCCGGAGCTGCGCGCTGCGATGGCGCTTGACTGCCCCGAGCTGGCGACGCCAGGCCTCAAGACGTTCGCCTGGAATCCGCCGGCGCTCGGCACCACTGCTAGCGGTGTGATGGAGGGCTATCCGGTCAAGGATTTCTACCTCACGAACGCGATCTGCCGCGCCTCGCCGACGATGCAGCGCTGCTCGGCCGAGCTGGTGCATGGCGAGAGCTTCGCGGAGGCGGCAGAGTGAGGGGCGTGTATCCAGAGGGCTTCCCGGACTGGGAGATCGCCCAGATTGAGAAGTTCCGCGATAGTAATCCGGCGCTCTACGAGTGGCGGAAGACGGCGCATCTCCTCCCGGTGCATGTGAACACTTATACCGTGATTGAGCGCCGTCCATTCGACAGGTTGGACGCTAAGCAATGACCGCCTTCTTCAACACCACCATCGGCCTGCCCTACGGCTGGGCGTGGTTCCTTGCCACGCTGATCGGCATCCTGCTGATCGCGCTGCCGGTGATGCTGGCGGTGGCGATGATCATCTATGCCGATCGCAAGATCTGGGCGGCGATGGCGCTGCGCCGCGGCCCCAACGTGGTCGGGCCGTTCGGCCTGCTCCAGTCGTTCGCGGACGGGCTCAAGGTCTTCCTCCAGGAGACGATCGTCCCCGCCGCGGCCAACCGCGGCCTGTTCCTGCTGGCGCCGATCATCACCTTCACCGTCGCGCTGATCGTCTGGGCGGTGGTGCCGTTCCAGCCGGGCGTGCTGCTCGCCGACATCAACGTCGGCCTGCTCTACGTGCTCGCCGCCTCGTCGCTAGGCGTATACGGCATCATCCTGGCGGGCTGGTCGTCCAACTCGAAGTATCCGTTCTTCTCGGCGATCCGCGCCGCGGCGCAGATGGTGAGCTACGAGGTCGCGATCGGCTTCATCCTGATCTCGATCGTGCTGTGGTCGGGCAGCTTCAATCTGACCGCGATTGTGGAAGCGCAGAAGGGCGTGCTGGGCACGCCGGTGAACGGCTTCTTCCTCAATCCTCTGCTGTTCCCAATGGCGGTGATGTTCTTCATCTCCGCCCTTGCCGAAACGCAGCGCGCGCCGTTCGATCTGACCGAGGCGGAGTCGGAGCTGGTCGCCGGCTACCAGACCGAATATTCGTCCATGGCCTTCGCGCTCTACTGGCTGGGCGAGTACGCCAACGTGATCCTGATGTGCGCGCTTAACGCCACGCTGTTCTGGGGCGGATACCTGCCGCCGTTCGACTGGGCGCCGCTCTACGCCGTGCCGGGGATCATCTGGCTGTTCGCCAAGATGCTGTTCTTCTTCTTCTGCTTCAGCTGGGTGAAGGCCACCGTTCCGCGCTATCGCTACGACCAGCTGATGCGGCTGGGCTGGAAGGTGTTCCTGCCGGTGTCGCTGTTCTGGGTGTTCCTGGTTTCGGGCGTGCTGATGGCCACGCGTGTGGGGTTCTGACATGGGTATCGCATCCACCATCAAGGCCTTCACGCTTTGGGAGTTCATCGGCGCCCATGCCAAGACGCTGAAGTATTTCTTCAAGCCCAAGGCGACGATCAACTATCCGTTCGAGAAGAACCCGATCTCGCCCCGCTTCCGCGGCGAGCATGCGCTGCGTCGCTATCCGAACGGCGAGGAGCGCTGCATCGCATGCAAGCTTTGCGAGGCGGTGTGTCCGGCGCAGGCGATCACGATCGAGGCCGAGCCGCGCGACGACGGCAGCCGCCGCACCACGCGCTACGACATCGACATGACCAAGTGCATCTATTGCGGGCTGTGCCAGGAGGCCTGCCCGGTGGATGCGATTGTCGAGGGGCCGAACTTCGAGTTCGCCACCGAGACGCGCGAGGAGTTGATCTACGACAAGGCCAAGCTGCTCGACAACGGCGACCGCTGGGAGCGCGCGATCGCCGCGAACCTTGCCGCCGATGCGCCGTACCGGTAGGCGGCGCGTGTTCTCAGGGGCTCACATGATTCACGACCAGAACCCTCGTCTCGGGGGGGCAGGGCTATGATCCAGGCATTCGCCTTTTATCTCTTCGCGCTCGTCGTGCTGCTCTCGGGCGCCATGACGATCTCGTCGCGCAACCCGGTGCACAGCGTGCTGTGGCTGATCCTCGCCTTCTTCAACGCGGCGGGGCTGATGGTGCTGGTGGGCGCGGAGTTCATCGCGATGCTGCTGGTCATCGTCTATGTCGGCGCGGTTGCGGTGCTGTTCCTGTTCGTCGTGATGATGCTGGACATCGACTTCGCCGAGCTGCGCGCCGGCTTCGTCCGCTATTTCGGCATCGGGCTGGTGCTGGCGGTGGCTTTGGTGTGCGAAATCCTGATCGGCGTTGGTGCGTGGAGCGCAGGCGGCATTGATCTGGCCCGCCGTGCCGCGCCGGTCGATCCGGCGATGCCCAACATCCAGGCGGTCGGCATGCTGCTCTATTCGCGCTACCTGTTCGTGTTCGAGGCCGCCGGCTTCGTGCTGCTGGTGGCGATGATCGGCGCGATCGTGCTGACCCACCGCGAGCGCTCCGGCTCGCGCTACCAGAACATTGCGCGCCAGGTCGCCCGCCGGCCGCAGGACGCGACGCGCAACATGCGGCCGACCGTCGGCCAGGGGGTGCAGCTGTGAACGGCTCGATTGGCCTCATCCACTATCTGGTGGTCGCCGCCATCCTGTTCACCATGGGGGTGCTGGGCATCTTCCTGAACCGCAAGAACATCATCGTCATCCTGATGGCGATCGAGCTGATCCTGCTGGCAGTGAACATCAATCTGGTCGCCTTCTCGGCCGCGCTGAACGACCTGGTCGGCCAGGTGTTCGCGATGTTCGTGCTCACCGTCGCCGCGGGCGAGGCGGCGATCGGGCTCGCCATCCTGGTGATCTTCTTCCGCGGCCGCGGCTCGATCTCGGTCGACGACCCGAGCCGGATGAGGGGCTAACGTGACGTCTATTCTCCTCATCGTCTTCCTGCCGCTGCTCGCGTCGGTGATCGCAGGGCTGGGCAACAAGTCGATTCCCGGCATCGTCGCCAAGGGCATCACCACCGGCGCGCTGTTCGTGTCCTGCGCCCTGTCGTGGCCGATCTTCATCGGCTTCATGACCGGCGGCCTGACCGAGAGCGTTACTCCGGTGCTGCACTTCATGACCTCGGGCAGCTTCGACGTGTCCTGGGCGCTGCGGGTCGATGCGCTGACCGCGGTAATGCTGGTGGTGATCACCAGCGTCTCGGCGCTCGTCCACCTCTATAGCTGGGGCTATATGAGCGAGGACCCGGATCAGCCGCGGTTCTTCGCCTATCTGTCGCTGTTCACCTTCGCGATGCTGATGCTGGTGACCGCGGACAATCTGATTCAGATGTTCTTCGGCTGGGAAGGCGTCGGCCTCGCGTCCTACCTGCTGATCGGCTTCTGGTTCAGGAAGCCGAGCGCCAATGCCGCCGCGATCAAGGCGTTCGTGGTCAACCGCGTCGGCGACCTGGGCTTCATGCTCGGCATCTTCGGCACCTATCTTGTGTTCGATACCGTCTCGATCCCGGAGATCCTCCGCCTCGCGCCTACGATGGCGGGCTCGACCATCGGCTTTCTCGGCGCGCGCTTCGACACGATGACGGTGCTGTGCCTGTGCCTGTTCGTTGGCGCGATGGGCAAGTCGGCGCAGCTTGGCCTGCACACCTGGCTGCCGGATGCGATGGAGGGCCCGACCCCGGTGTCGGCGCTGATCCACGCCGCGACCATGGTGACAGCGGGCGTGTTCATGGTCTGCCGCCTGTCGCCGATGTTCGAGACCAGCCAGACCGCGCTGATGGTCGTCACCGGCGTCGGCGCCGCGACCTGCATCTTCGCCGCGACGATCGGCACGACGCAGACCGACATCAAGCGCGTGATCGCCTATTCGACCTGCTCGCAGCTCGGCTACATGTTCTTCGCCGCGGGCGTCGGCGCGTACGGCGCGGCGATGTTCCACCTGTTCACGCACGCCTTCTTCAAGGCTTTGCTGTTCTTGGGCGCGGGCTCGGTGATCCACGCGATGCACCACGAGCAGGACATGCGCTTCTACGGTGGCCTCCGGAAGGCGATCCCGATCACCTTCATTGCGATGCTGCTAGGCACGCTGGCGATCACCGGCGTGGGTATCTACGGCGTCGGCGGCTTCGCGGGCTACCACTCGAAAGACGCGATCCTGGAGGTCGCCTATGCCTCAGGCCGCGGTCAGGGGGCTTTCTGGGTCGGCACGATAGCGGCGCTGCTCACCAGCTTCTATTCGTGGCGCCTGATGTTCCTGACCTTCTGGGGCCAGCCGCGCTGGGCCGGGTCGGAGCACATCCAGCACGCCGTCCACGACGCGCACGGTCACCACGAGCACCCGGCAGGAGAGGACGCGGGCCACGCGCCTGATGCTCATGCGCGCGATGTTCACGAAGTTCCACACGGCACCGCAGGCTACCATCCGCACGAGAGCCCACTGCCGATGCTGATCCCGCTGATCGTGCTGTCGATCGGCGCGGTCGCGGCCGGCTTCGTATTCCACGGCTGGTTCATCGAGCCGGAAGCGGGCGAGCGGTTCTGGCGCGGTTCGATCGCGTTCAACGAGCACCTGATGCATGAGATGCATGAGGTGCCCCTGTGGGTGAAGCTCGCGGCGACGGTGGTGATGCTGCTCGGCCTGTTCGGCGCGTGGCTGGCGTACATCCGCTCGACCGACCTGCCGCGGAAGTTCACCACGACATTCGACGCGCTGTACGACTTCATCGCCCACAAATGGTATTTCGACGAGCTCTACCACCTGCTGTTCGTCCGCCCCGCCTTCGCGATCGGCCGCCTGCTGTGGCACCGCGGCGACGAGAAGACGATCGACCGGTTTGGTCCGAACGGTTCGGCCTGGCTGGTCCAGATCGGCAGCCGGGCGGCGGCGCGGCTCCAGACCGGCTACGTCTACACCTATGCCTTTGTGATGCTGCTGGGGCTGACCGCCGCAGTCACCTGGGTGATCGCGCGATGAGCGGTCCCCTCCACCCATCGTCCGGGCGAATGGATTTCAAGTCGTGACGGGTTTTCCCATTCTCTCGCTGATGCTCGCCATCCCCGCGGTCGCGGCGGCGGCGTGCCTGTTCCTGTCGCCCGCGGCGGCGCGAATGACCGCGCTGGTCGCGACGCTGGCCGATCTGGCGCTGGGCGTCGTCCTTTGGATGAGCTTCGACGTCGGCGGCGCGCAGTGGCAGTTCGTCGAATATGCGCCGCTGTTCGGCCGCTTCTCCTGGGCGCTGGGGATCGACGGCTTCGCGCTGCTGCTGATCGCGCTCAGCGTGTTCCTGATGCCGATCTGCATCGGCGCCAGCTGGAACGCGATCGAGAAGCGCGTGCCGGAATATATGTCCGCGTTCCTGTTCACCGAGGTGCTGATGATCGGCACCTTCGCGGCGCAGGACATCTTCCTGTTCTACATCTTCT
>NZ_JBELLZ010000123.1:0-1264 GCF_042096255.1 Sphingomonas sp.
GTTCGACCAGACGCTTGACCGGCCATTGGTCAACGACGTGGGACGTTAGGTACGTGTGTGCTCCCGCGAAGGCGGGAGCCCAGCCTGGGTCCCCGCCTTCGCGGGGACACACCTGATCGACGGGCTAGCTCGGCTTCAGCTCCCATCCGCCATCAGGTCCGCCTCCGTGCCGCCATCGGCACGCGGAGTCAGGATCAGCAGGAAGGCGCCGCCGGACTTGGTGCCGCCCAGCACGTGCATCTTGCCGTCCGCTTGGTGCTGCACCGCGAAGCCCGCATCGGCGGTGCGCGTATAATACCAGTCGAGCAGCCGCTTCATCGGCGCCGCGCTTGCAAAGTTCACCACCCGCAGCCGACACCCCGGCCGGTCCGCCCCCGCCGCTTCGGCGACGCGCGCATCGGGGTAGAGCGGCACGCTGGCGGGCAAGCGGTTGGCCCAGGCCGCCGAGTAATTCACCGCTTCCGCGCAGCCCGCGGTGCGGCCGCCCTGCGATTCGGCGAGCGCCCCCAATGTCAGCGACCGACGAGCGGCGGCACATTGCGGGCAGTTCGGGGTCGGCGGCGGGGCGGGGCGGACGCGGTCGCGCTCCGCGGCGCGCGGCTCCATCACCCGGTCGGGCGCGACCATCCCGGTCTGCGGCTGCGGCGGCGGGCGTAGCGCATCGCCATTGGCCTGCTGCACCAGCGCAGGATCGACCATGATCTGGTCGCGCAGCGCGGAGCGGAGCGCGGGATCGGCGGTTGGGCTCGTGCTGTTCACCGCGGCCAGTTCGCGATCGAGCTGATCGAGCTCGCGCGGCGGTTGGGCCGGGCTGCCGCACGCGGCGAGCAGGGCGGTGACAAGGAGCGGGTAGGGCGGGCGCATCACCGGCATGCATAGCCTGCCACGGTTAAGATCGGGTAGGGCGACGACTTGTGCGCGTAACGATGCAGGGCCATGTGCGCGTCATGCTCAACATCTTCTCGATCCTGATCGGGCTGGTCGCGCTGCTGCTCGGCATCGTGCCGTTCCTGCCCTTCTTCGCCTGGGGCTATTGGTTCGTCATCCCGATCGCGGTGGTCGGCGCGGCGATCGGCGCGCTCTCCTCCAGCAACGGCGGGCGCAACCTGAACCTCATCCTGATCGTGATCTTCGGCATCCGCCTCGCGCTCGGCGGCGGCCTGATCTGATCCGGGCGGCGGGGGGCGCCGCGGGGGGGCGCCCCCCCCCCGGGCCCCGCCCCCCGGCCTGGCCCCCCCCGCCCCCCCCCGCCCCCCCCCCCCCC
>NZ_JBELLZ010000123.1:1274-7604 GCF_042096255.1 Sphingomonas sp.
ATCGGGTCAGCGGCAGCGGCGCTTGCCGCCCCGGTCCACCTCGCGGCCGACCAGCGCGCCCGCGACCGCGCCGCCCAGCGTACCCAGCGTCCGGTCACCGCGCGTGTCGATGGTGCGGCCGACCAGCGCGCCGGCGACGCCGCCGACGATCAGCCCGGTGGTGCCATCCGAACGGCGGCAGTAGGTGCGCCCGTCCTTCCCGCGCCACTCCTTGTACGCATAGCGGCGGCGCTGCGCGTCCGCATCCGAGGTGGTGGCGACCAGCGCGGGGGCGACCATGGCGGCGCAGCCCAGGCTCAGCATCAGCTTACGCATAAACTCGGCTCCTGAAGAACGATGACGGGGGCGTAACGTCACCCGTCTAGGCGCGGTTGCATGAACTGCCGACAACGTGCGGTTCAGGATTTTGCAGGGGCGGCATCGAGGGGTATCGCACGCAGACATGTCGCCGCTGATCCCCGCCTTCATCCCCTGGTTCGATCTGGCCGGGCTCGCCGTCTTCGCCGCATCGGGCGCGCTGGCGGCGGCGCGGCACCGGCAGACCCTGGTCACCTTCGCCTTCTTCGCCCTCGTTACCGGTGTGGGCGGCGGCACCGTGCGCGATCTGCTGATCGGCGCGCCGGTGTTCTGGGTGCATGACACGCGGGCAGCGGCGGTGTGTCTCGCCGTTGCGCTGCTGATCTGGGCGACGCCCGAGCGCTGGTGGCGCGGCGCCGCGCTCGACTGGTTCGACGCGGTCGGCCTCGCCGCTTATGCGGTCTATGGCACCGCAAAGGCGCTACGCTACGGCATCCCGCCCGTGCCCGCGGCGGTGATGGGCGTGGTCGCGGCCTGCGTCGGCGGCATCATCCGCGACGTGCTCGCAGGCGAGCCGTCGATCCTGATGCGCCCCGAACTCTACGTCACCGCCGCAGCACTCGCCTCCTCGCTCCACGTCGGCATGGTGCTCGCCGGCGTTCCCTTCGGCGTTGCTGCGCCGGTGGCGGCGATCGCCGGTTTCGCACTCCGGGCTGCGGCGATCCGCTGGCATCTCGCTTTGCCAACCTATCGCGGCAGGAGCTGAACTACAGCCCGATCCGCTCCAGCACCCGCACCATCAGCGTCGCGTCGCCCGGCGTCGCCGCCGCCGGGCCCCAGCCGCCGCATTCCAGGCAACGCGCCTGCACCGCCGCGCCGGAGAGGACCAGCCGCTTCATGTCGCCGATCGCGCGGGCGAACTGCTGGCGCTGCCCCCAGGCGATCCGGGTGAAGGCGTCGGCGGGCGCGCCGGCATCCTCTTCCTGACGATTGAGCTGGCGCGCCAGGTCCGCCGCCCAGCCGGGCTTCTTCTCCAGGTACTGGACCTCGACCTTGGCGGGATCGAGCTTGGCGCGCCTCGCCGCCTCCTTGATCGCGTCCGACAGCGTGCCGAACCGGTCGACCAGCCCGATCTGCCGCGCGGTGCCGCCGTCCCACACGCGTCCCTGCGCGATCTCGTTCACCCGCGCCGGCGACAACTTGCGCGCCGCGGCGACGCGGCCGATGAAGTCGCGATAGCCCTTCTCGATGCCGGCCTGGAACAGCCGGTCCACCTCCGGCGTCACCCCGCCGATCACGTCCGGCTGGCCCGACAGCGGCGTGGTCTTCACCCCGTCGGTGGTGATGCCGATCTTGGCCAGGCTGTTCTCGAAGGTAGGGATGATGCCGAAGATGCCGATCGATCCGGTGATCGTGTTGGGCTCGGCGAAGATGGTGTCGCCCGCGGTCGCCACCCAATAGCCGCCCGATGCGGCGACGCCGCCCATCGAGACCACCACCGGCAACCCGCGCCGCTTGGCCTCCATCACCGCATTGCGGATCGTCTCGGAGGCGAGCGCCGAGCCGCCGGGCGATTCGATCCGCACCACCAGCGCCTTCAGGTTGCCCTTGGCGAGGCCGTCGAGGACGAAGTCCTTGATCGTGTCGCCCCCGGCGGTGCCCGGATCGGCCTTGCCGTCGATGATGTCGCCCGCCACCGTCACCACGCCCACCGCGCCGGTGGTCGGCAGCGGATGCGCGGCGAGATAGTCGTCGTAGCGGATGCGGCGGAAACTGCCCGGCGCCTTGTTCGGTTCGGTCCCCGCGATCGCGGCGACGCGCTTCTCGAACGCCAGCCGGTCGCCCAATCTGTCCACCATCCCCGCATTCAGGTTCGCGCGTGCCACGTCGCCGCCGGTGCCCACCACCGCCGCGGCGGGCTGCGCCAGGAAGCCGCGCACCTGCGCCTTCGGCCGCGTTCTGGCGACGCCGGAAAGATACTGGTCGAGGAGGCTGCCGTAGAGCGCCTCCATCGCCGCGCGTGCGTCGGGCGACTGATCGGTGCGGGTGTAGGGCTCCACAAAGGACTTGTAGCGGCCGACACGATAGACGTGCGTGTTCACCCCCAGCCTGTCGATCAGCCCCTTGTAGTACAGCTGGTTTCCGCCCGGCCCGGTCAGCAGCACGCCGCCCATCGGGTTGACCCAGATCTCGCTGGCCGCCACGGCGAGTCGGTAGCCAGCGTCGGTATAGGCGGTGGCGAAGGCGAGCACGGGCTTGCCCGCCCGGCGCGCGCGCGCCAGCGCATCCGCCACTTCGGTCACCGCGGCGGGGTAGCCGCCGGCAAAGCTGTCGAGGTCGAGCACGATCGCTTTCACCCGGCTGTCGGTCCGCGCGGCGTCGATCGACCGGACCAGGTCGCGCAGCCGCAGCTGGCGAGCAACCTCCTGGCCGGATAGCAGCGCGAACGGCGCCACCTCCTCCGGCTGCTCGACGATCGAGCCGGACAGGTCGAGCACCAGCGCGCCGTCGCGGATGGTGGTGGCGCTGGGCCGGGCGTTGAGCGCCGCGAACAGCGCCACGAAGAACAGCAGCATGGCGACCAGCACCAGCGCGTCCTTGATCCCGACCAGCAACTTCCAGGCGCCGCGCACCAGCTTCATGTCCGAACTCCTATCGCACCGCTCTACCCCGACGTGTCATGTTCAAGCAATACGCTTCGCGGTGTTTCCGGGCTGGTCCCCGCTCACGCTGATGACGCCCTTGTCCGCCATTGCGCTCGGCGTGATGCTCAACGGCGAGCAGCTCGACGCGCGGATGATCGCGGGGGCCGGGCTCGCCCTGCTCGGCGTGCTGGTGGTGGCGTTGCGCGCGCGTCCGAGAACCGCGCTGCTGGCGGAACGCGAACAAGCGTGACCTCGTCTGCTGGCTCTGCTAGGTTACGCTTGATTGCTGAACGCAGGGTGGGGAGGGCGAGGCAATGGTGGACGTAACGTTCCTGAGCGGCCTTGGCGAGGCGGAGCCAAGTACTTATTTCGAGCTCAGCCGACAATATGATCGTACTCTGCGATCCGGCGCACAGCAAGCATTCTTCTCCGATCGCACGATCTACGATTCGACCGTGTTTACTACCCAGACGAACACGAGCTATCTCGGACACGTCATCATCGCACCCAATGGTAAGCTCGGCTTCGATCCCGATGGGGTCATTTTTGGCACGATCGGCGGTAGCAACGTACGAGATTTTCTTGCCGGAGAGATCGCTAACGGCAGGAGCGCTGAGGAGATCCTAGAAAACTTACTCGCAGAAGACGATGTGATCCGCGCAAATGACGCAATGCGGAACATCTATGGCTACGGTGGCGATGATGTCCTGATCGCATCTCGGGTCTCCGATACTAGCCTGTACGGCGGTGCCGGTGATGACGTACTGGTTGGTCGTCCTGGTTACTACGGTAGCTACGGAGGGAGTGGTGCCGACACCTTCGTGGTTACCGGTACTGGTAGGGGATGGAGACCTTCCATTGCGAAGGACTTCGAGCATCGAATCGATAAGATTGCGCTGGACGACGAATTCTTTCAAGAGCTCGGCGGCAAAGTCACAAAGCAGAACATCGTGTTCGGCACCGCTGCCGTCGATCCCGATGATCGTCTTGTCGTGAGCAACATGCCTCGAAGCAACCAGGCGGACGTATTTTTCGATAGGGATGGAAGCGGCCCCGAAGCTCAGATGCTGGTCGGTCACGTCACCACCAAGTCCGTTATCCGGAAAAGCGACTTCATGGTCGTTGATGCTGACGACTTTCTGCCGAATCACGCTCCAGCGGCAGAGCCGGCGTTTGAGCCAAGTATGACTGAATCACGCATGATTGGCAATCGTGAGGCAATGATCCCCAACTTGCTCGCTCATATGGATCTTTCCGTGCAACTGTTCTGAGCGACTCTTAGGCCGTGGCAGTGCGAATCAAATTCAGGGTTATGCGAGGCAGCAGCGGCGAACACGGTTACGACCGCTGCGGCTGACCGCCGTTTCGTTGCCACGGTCGCTGTAGCTGGCGGCCATGTTTCCAAGGCGCTCTGAACCGCCTAACGCGCCCGCACCATGGAAACGCCTGTCCTCGCGCCGCTCGCCGGCTCCGCGCCCGCGACCGACCGGGCGGAGCTGGGCGCGCTGACGCGGCTGGCCCTGCCGCTGGTCGGCGCGAACCTGCTTCAGATGGCGGTCAGCGCGGTGGACGTGATCTTCGTTGCGCGCCTCGGCACCCGAGACCTCGCCGCCTCCACTCTCGGCGTCTTCCTATTCAACTTGCTGATGTATGCGATGATCGGCCTAACGAGTGCCGCCGCGCCGCTCATCGCTGCCGAGCTCGGTCGCCGCAAGCACGCGGTCCGCGAGGTCCGCCGCAGCTTCCGCATGGCGATGTGGGTGGGGGCGGCCGGATCGCTCCTCGTCATCCTGGTCCTCGCGCATGGTGAGACCCTGCTGCGCCTCGCCGGGCAGGACCCGGATGTGGCGCGCAGGGCAGGACGGTTCCTGGACATTCTGCTGATCGCCACCCTCCCGGGCGTCGCTTCGGGCGTGATGCGCACGGCGGCGGCGGCGCTGGGCCGGCCCGGATGGGCGTTCCTGGTCACTGGCATGGCGCTGGGGCTCGGCATCTTGGGCAATTGGGTGTTCGTCTTTGGCAATCTCGGCGCGCCGGCGCTGGGGCTGGAGGGCTCGGCCATCGCCAGCGTCCTCAGCCTGTCGGCAATGGCGCTCGCCTATGTTGCCATCCTCACCCGTGATCCGCGGCTGCGCCGCTATCGCCTGTTCGGCCGCTGGTGGCGCAGCGAATGGCCGCGCTTCCGCGAGATCGTCCGCCTCGGCGTGCCGATCAGCCTCACCTGGATGTTCGAAGGCGCGCTGTTCGGCGGCGCCGCGCTGCTGATGGGGCTGATCGGCGTCACCGAAGTCGCCGCGCATGCGGTGGCGCTCAACATCGCCGCCATCGCCTTCCAGGTGCCGTTCGGCGTCGCGCAGGCGGCGACGATCCGCGTCGGCATGGCCTATGGCGCGAGCGATCCGGTGTGGATCGGCCGGGCAGGGCGGGTCGCGCTGGTGCTCGGGATCGGCTTCATGGCGATCAGCGCCGCGGCGATGTGGATCGCGCCGCGGCTGTTCGTCTCCGCCTATGTTGACGTGGACGATGCGGCCAATGCGGCGGTGGTCGCGCTGGCGATCCGCTATCTCGCGGTCGCGGCGGTGTTCCAGTTGGTCGACGGCGCGCAGGCGGTGGCGGCCGGCGTGCTGCGCGGCCTGCAGGACACGCGCGTGCCGATGCTGGTCGCGCTGTTCGGCTATTGGGCGGTGGGCTTCGTCTGCTCGGTGGCACTCGGCTTCCGCACGCCGCTGGAGGGCACCGGCGTCTGGATCGGCCTCGCGGTAGGCCTGCTGGTCGTCTCGGTGCTGCTGCTGTGGCGCTGGCACGCGCGCGAACGGCTCGGCCTGCTCCCGGCTCGCCCCGCCTGAACGGACCGTCAAAAAGGTTCCGAAAGCCGGTCCTGTCCCCATTGACGCTCCGCGCACGTCCTCACATATGCGCCTCGCTGGCACTCGACTCAGCCGAGTGCCAATCGCATTGTCACCATTGCTCAAAGAGAGGGTACAGCAATGAACTTTCGTCCGTTGCACGACCGCGTTCTCGTCCGCCGCGTCGAGGCGGAGGAGAAGACGGCCGGCGGGATCATCATCCCCGACACCGCCAAGGAAAAGCCGCAGGAGGGCGAGGTCGTCGCCGCCGGCACCGGCATCAAGAGCGAGAAGGACGGCGCCGTCACCCCGCTCGACGTCAAGGCCGGCGACCGTATCCTGTTCGGCAAGTGGTCGGGCACCGAGGTCAAGCTCAACGGCGAGGACCTGCTGATCATGAAGGAATCGGACATCCTCGGCATCGTCGGCTGAGCGATCGTTCCTGCGCCTAAACTGTCTCAATTCGTCTCAAGGAAAGGGTAGCCACCATGGCAGCCAAGGACGTGAAATTCTCGCGTGACGCACGCGAGCGCATTCTCAAG
>NZ_JBELLZ010000124.1:0-7540 GCF_042096255.1 Sphingomonas sp.
GCGATCGGGTTGGACTGGCGGCCGACCCGCGCACCCGTCCATCTGGTGCTCGAACGCCGCATCGGCATCGCCGGCGTCAGGGGCGGCACCGCCGCCGGGGCGATCGGCGGCATCGGCCCGACCGCGATCGGCGCCGGCCTGCGCCTCGAAGGTTATGGCCAGGCCGGCGCGATCCTGCGCGATCGCGTGGAGGGGTTCGTCGACGGCTCGGCGCGCGTCACCCAAACGTTCGGGCCGGTCGATCTCGGCCTCGGTGCCTGGGGTGCGGCGCAACGCGGGGCGGCGCGGCTCGATCTCGGCCCGACGATCGGCGTCGCGGTGCCGGTGGCCGGCCGCACCTTCCGCCTCGCCGCTGACTGGCGCCAGCGTGTCGCCGGTGACGCCCGTCCCGGATCGGGCCCGGCGGTGTCGCTGGGCGTCGATTTCTAGCCGTAGGCGCGCCAGAAGAAGACCAGGGTGGTCGCGCCGGTGACCAGCAGGGTCCACGCCCGCACCGCGCCCGCCGGTAGTCGCTTGCCGACGTGCGCGCCCGCCCAGCCGCCGGCGATCGCGCCCAGCAGCATCGGCAGGCCCGCCGTCCAGCGCACCATCCCCGCGGCGACGAATACCAGCGCCGCTGCGGCATTGGCCACCGCCAGCATCAGGGTGCGCGGCGCGAAAAGCGCGCGCGGGCTGTGGCCGGCGAGCAGGCCGTAGGTGGCGGTCATCATCATGCCGACGCCGCCTCCGAAATAGCCGCCATAGACGCCCAATGCCGCCTGCGCGGCCATCAGCGCGCCCGGCCCGATCGTCACGCGGCGCTGTAGCCACGCCGCCGCACGCTTGCCGAAGGCGAGCACCACGAAAGCGTAGAGCACCAGCCAGGGGATGATCACGTCGAACGCGTCGGACGGCGTCAGCACCAGCAGCGCCGATCCGATCAGCCCGCCGGCGAAGGTGATCGCCGCCAGCATGCGCACCCGCACGCCCGACAGCGGCGCCAGCTCGTCGCGGAACGTCCAGGCGCTGGTCGCCGCGCCGGGCAGCAGCGCGACGTTGGACGTGGCATTGGCGACATTGGCCGGCAGCCCGAGTGCGAGTAGCGAGGGCAGGGTGGCGAAGGTGCCCCCGCCCGCCAGCGCGTTCATCGCCCCGCCCACGAAGCCGGCAGCCGCGGACAGGAGCAGGGTCGAGAGGGCCATCCATCCCGCTTTAGGCCGGCGCGGGCGGCTGTCGAGGGCGGAGGCGCGGCCGCGCCTAGTGGCAGGCGACGCGGTTGGGGGGGATCTGCGCCACCATCGTGTCGAACACGGAGGTCAGCTGATCCACCGTGATCGGCTTGCGGATGATCGCGGCCGGGCCATTGTCGGTGTGCAGGTCGTCGGGCCAGGCAGTGATGTAGATCGTCGGCACCGGCCCGCAGGCGGCGCGGATCCGCTCCACCGCGCTGGTGCCGCGGCCGTTGCGCAGCTTCAGGTCGGACAGGATCAGCCAGGGGCGGTGGTTGCGTGCCAGTTCCACGGCCGCCTCTTCATTCTCGGCGATCGCAACGGAGGACGCCCCGGCAACCAACGCTATGTCCGCGACAAGCTGAGCGAAAAGATACTGGTCTTCGATGACGAGAACGTGGCGCATGTCCCCTCCTGAAACCAGGAAGACTCATGACCTCTTATGGTTCCCGATGTTGCGCGCAGCCTGGGCCAGTAAAGCCGCAGTTAACCCTCTTCGCCGGACAGTGACGCGAAGACTCCGCACATCCGTGAACCGCACGGTCGCTTTCAGATGGCCGCGTGTGCCGTCTCGCGATCCCGTTCGGCGCGCGACTTCTTCTCCGCCGCGGTCTTGAGCTGCCCGCAGGCCGCATCGATGTCACGCCCGCGCGGGGTACGCACCGGCGCGGAGATACCCGCCTCGAACACGATGTTGCTGAACGACTTGATCCGCTCGGGAGTCGAGCATTCGTAGCCAGCGCCCGGCCAGGGATTGAACGGGATCAGGTTCACCTTCGCCGGCAGCCGATACTGGCGCAGCAGCCGGACCAGCTCGCGCGCATCGTCGTCGCTGTCGTTCTTGTCCTTGAGCATGACGTATTCGAAGGTGATGCGCCGCGCGTTGTTGGCGCCGGGATAATCGGCGCAGGCCTGGAGCAGGTCCTCAATGCCGTACTTGCGGTTCAAGGGCACGATCTCGTCGCGCACTTCCTTGGTCACCGCGTGAAGCGACACTGCCAGGTTGACGCCGATCTCCTCGCCCGCGCGCGCCATCATCGGCACCACGCCGCTCGTGGAGAGCGTGATCCGCCGCTTGGAGAGCGCGAGGCCATCGCCGTCCATCACCACGGCGAGCGCGTCGCGGACGTTCTCGAAATTATACAGCGGCTCGCCCATGCCCATCATTACGATGTTGGTGAGCATGCGGCCCTCGGGCTGGCTGGGCCATTCGCCCAGGCCGTCGCGGGCGAGCATCACCTGGCCGACGATCTCGCCCGGCGTCAGGTTGCGCACCAGGCGCATCGTGCCGGTGTGGCAGAAGGTGCAGTTGAGCGTGCAGCCGACCTGGCTGGAGACGCACAGGGTGCCGCGATCGGCGTCCGGGATGAACACCATCTCGAAATCATGGCCGTCGTCCGACCGGAGCAGCCACTTGCGCGTGCCGTCACTGGAGACCTGCGCCTCCACCACCTCGGGCCGCCCGATCACGAACCGTTCGGCCAGCCAGGGCTGTTGCGCCTTGGCGATGTCGGTCATTGCCGAAAACTCGGTCGCGCCGCGATTGTATATCCAGTGCCAGATCTGCTTGGCGCGCAGTTTCGCCGCCTTGGCGTCCAGCCCCGCTTCGAGCAGCGCCTGGCGCAGCTGGTCGCGCGACAGCCCGACCAGGTCGACACGCCCGTCGGTTCGCGGCGCGATGGCGCGCGCGACGGGCACGGGATCGATGTGCCCCGGAATGGGCATGGCGGGCGACGCTGTCGGCATGGGACGCGCACATAGTCCAGATCGGGCCGGTTTTCCAGCGGCGCCGTTGCGAGGAGGGGCCGGGGGTGGCACCGTCATCACCATGGGGCCCGCCGAATCCGAGATCGAAGCGCTGCGCCGCCGCCTGCGCAGCGGCGAGACCTCACTGCTCGACAAATATTCCGGCCGGGTCGACGCGGTCGAACGAGTGCGCCCGGTATTCGTGGTCGGCGCCGGGCTGGGCGCGGCGCTCACCGCGGGCAGCCGCTTCGTCGCGGACGTACCGGGGATCGTTCTCGCCGTGATCGGGATCACGGCTGCGCTGATCTTCGGCGGCCTCGTCGGCTGGGCGGACTTTCGCAAGCTGGAGATCTCCCGCGAGGCGCGCGACGCGCTGACGATCGCCGAGGACGCGCTCGACCGCGCTGCCGCAGACGCCGCCGCGCTTGACGAGCAGAGCCGGCGACGTGAGCGGCGCGAGGAACGGCTCAGGGCGGGCGAGTTGATGCGCGAGGCGATCAGCCTCGGCTTGATCAGCGGTCTGATGATCGGCGACGCGCTGGATGCGATGCTCGCTGCTGCCAGGCTACGCCTGATCTCGGCCTGCGGCTTCGATGCCGCCGAATATTGGGCGGTCACGATTTTCGCTGTCACCGATGCGGGCGATGAAATGGGCAAGGTTGCGGCCTTGTGGAACGACGTCACCGCCAGCGCGCGGCCGAGCCGAAGCTGGCACAAGGGAGAGGGGTTCACCGGTGTCGCCTGGCAGGTCGGCGGGCCGATCGTGGTGCCCGACGTGGAAGCTGCCTCGGTCGCAGACGCGTTCCGACTTCCTGAAGAACAGCAGCGCGCCCATGATCGCGTGCGCTACCGCTCGGCGGCGGCGATGCCGGTGTTCGTCGACAACGTGGTCTGGGGCATCGTCACCGCGACGAGCGACCGGGCAGGTCGGTTCGACCTCGCCGCGGCGGAGGGCGCCGAGGCGGTGGAAGCAATCCGCGACGTGACGCATTATGCCGCCCTCCTCGCCATCATGGATCGCTTGGTCGACGATGAGGAGGCCGAGGATGAGTGATGCAACCGATCGCGTGATCGATTATATGGATCGCATGGACCGGAAACGCGGCTACGGTGAACTCACGATCGAGCTCCAGCGCACCCTGGCGGAAGCCATCCGGCTGCGAAAGGCGGATCGTAACGATCCCCGCGCGCGCGAACTGATGCTGCGTGCCGACCAGATCAACCAGGAGCGGGCACTCACCCCGCTCTGATCTCTTTCCCGCTCTGATTATCTTCCCGCTCTGATTATCGCCCCGCGCAGGCCAGCGCCGCCGCGTCGATCGCGGTGGCGGCGCCCGGAAGCGCATAGGTGTCCGCAAACGGCCGGCCGCGTTCGGAGACTGCCGCCACGCTCATGCTCCGCTGTCCCCGCATCGCTTGAACGATGGCGAGATCGGTGGCGGCGTCCGGCGCCCAAGCGGCGGTGGCATTGCCCGCCAGCGTGAAGCGGCGTTCGCCCACCGACAACGTCACCGGCCCGCGATGCGTCCGCCGCGTAGACAGGCGGAAGAATATCCGGTTGCGCCGGTCGCGGCCCCAGCGGCTTGCGACACTGGCGAACGGGCGCACGCGCGATGCCGCACCACTGCGCGCCGGCGCGGCGATCGCATAGCAGTCGCCGTCGTCGCGGCGGAACGCGCCCCAGCTCTCCCACACCCCGACCGGCGCCGCCGCCAGCAGCAGCGCCGCGATCATGCAGGTGCGCGCCCCGTGCCCAGGTGGACCAATGTCTCCACCCCGCGCTCGATCATCGAGATTGTGCCCTGCGGATGGCCGGGCAGCACCGGCGCGCCGCATGGGTCCACCGGCGCCCCCGTCATCACTCCGCGCAGCACCCGGCTGGAGATGCCATGCATGATCACCAGCCGATCGCCCGGCGCATCGGTGTCCGCGAGCCAGCCCGACACCCGTTCCGCGATCGCCTCGTAGCGCTCGCCGTCGGGGGCGGGGCGCAGCAGGCCGCCCGGGTCGATCACCGGCCCCACCTCGCCGACGACATCGTCGTAATAACGCCCGCCCCACGAGCCCATGCCGATCTCGGTCAGCCGTGCGTCGGTGCGCGCCTGGTGCCAGTCGAGCTCCAGATGCTCGGCCACCACCGCCAGCGTCTGGAGCGCGCGCCCCGTGGGCGAGGCCCAGAGCGTCAGCGCCGGCTTTGCGCCCAGCGCGGCGCGCAGCGCCCGCCCCATCTCCTCGGCCTGGGCGAAGCCGGCGCGGGTCAGCGGCGTGTGCGGGTGATCGCCCTGAAGTCGTCGCGCGGCATTGAACACGGTTTCGCCGTGTCGCGCGATGATATCGCGCCCTTTGCGCTGGCTTGGAATCATGCCCCGCCCGTTCAACCCCCTGTGGCGTAAAAGCAACGGAAAACCGCGTTTATCTGGGGTTCATGCAACTTCGCCTCCGACCGCCCATTTGGCGCATCCCGACCCGAGCACGGGTCCATGGAATGGAGTTTTTCATGCGTAAGCTTGTTCTGGGCGCCCTTGCCGCCGCCACCGTAGCCACCCCGGCCCTGGCGCAGGACGTCGGCGGCCCGTTCACTGGCCCGCGCGTCGGCGCGATTCTCGGCTGGGATGGCCTGCGCGCCGGCAGCACCGAGGATTCGGACTTCCGCGGTGGTGACGAATCGGCGGATGGCCTGCTCTACGGCGGCGACATCGGCTATGACATGGCGTTCAACGGTGCCGTGGTCGGCGTCGAGGGCGAGATCACCGGTTCGACCGCCAAGGTCGAGAACAACGTCGACAACTTCGGCTATGGCCGGGTGAAGGCGGGCCGCGACCTCTATCTGGGTGCGCGTGTCGGCGTGCTCGCCACCCCCACCACGCTTGCCTACGTCAAGGGCGGCTACACCAACGCGCGTCTGGACCTTACCCGTCGCAACGACGTCACCACCGATCGTCACTACAACCTCGATGGCTATCGCATCGGTGCGGGCGTCGAGCAGTCGATGGGCGGCAAGGCCTATGTGAAGGCCGAGTATCGCTATTCGAACTACGGTGACGCCCGTCTCGAATATGCGAACGGTGCGAACACCGACAATTTTTCGGTGGACACCGATCGTCACCAGGTCGTGGTCGGCGCCGGTATCCGTTTCTAAACCCGGGACGGACAAAAACGGGGGGCGGGGCGCTTGCTCCGCCCCTTGCCTTCTGGCTAGGGTCCGAAACGGTTTGCGAGTGCTGCCCCTGGCCGAGTCCGGTGGGCCCGGGGGATGACAATGAAGGCGACCATCGAACGTGCGACGCTGCTCAAGGGACTGAGTCACGTTCAGTCCGTGGTGGAACGCCGCAACACCATCCCCATCCTGTCCAACGTGCTGATCGAGGCGGGCGAGGGCAGCCTGCGGCTGATGGCGACCGATCTCGATCTTCAGATCAACGAGCAGGTGCAGGCCGCCGTCGACCAGCCCGGCGCCACCACCGTCTCCGCGCACACCCTGTTCGATATTGCGCGCAAGCTGCCCGAGGGGGCCCAGGTCTCGCTCAGCGCCGCCGAGGGCCGCATGGCGATCACCGCCGGCCGGGCGCGCTTCTCGCTGGGCACGCTGCCGCGCGACGACTTCCCGATCATCGCCGAGGGCGAGCTGCCGACCAGCTTCGAGATCCCGGCCGAGACGCTCAAGCAGATCATCGACAAGACGCGCTTTGCCATCTCCACCGAGGAGACGCGCTACTATCTCAACGGCATCTTCCTCCATGTCGCCGAGGACGTGCTCAAGGCCGCCGCGACCGATGGCCACCGCCTCGCCCGCGTCACCATGCCGCGCCCCGACGGCGCTGAGACCATGCCCGACGTGATCGTGCCGCGGAAGTGCATCGCCGAGCTCCGCAAGCTGCTCGACGAGGTCGACGGTTCGGTCGGCGTGTCGCTCTCGGCCACCAAGATCCGCTTCGATCTCGGCCAGGCGATCCTCACCTCCAAGCTGATCGACGGCACCTTCCCGGATTACAGCCGCGTCATCCCGACCGGCAATGACAAGATCCTCAAGCTCGATCCCGCCACCTTCATGGAGGGTGTCGACCGCGTCTCCACCATCGCCACCGAGAAGACCCGCGCGGTGAAGATGGCGCTCGACCGCGACAAGATCACGCTCTCGGTCACCAGCCCGGAGAACGGCACCGCGGCCGAGGAGATCCCGGTCGACTATGCCGCCGCCGGGTTCGAGATCGGCTTCAACAGCCGCTACCTCATGGACATCCTTGGCCAGATCGACGGCGACCTCGTCGAGGTCCACCTCGCCGACGCCGCCGCGCCGACGCTGATCCGCGAGAACGACAAGGCCGCCGCGCTCTACGTGCTGATGCCGATGCGGGTGTGATGCGGGCGGGGTTCCGGCAGGGCGGTGGCCGCCCCGCCGGAACGGTCCGCCTCACCCCAGGATGAAGTCCGCCGAGGTCAGCGTCAGGTAGCTGTTGATCCCGATGTTCATGTCCACCTGCCGATCGCCGTTCAGATCGATCTCGATCAGCGTGCCCTCGACATAGGTGTCGTACCGCACCTGGCCACCGCCGCTGAACCCGGCAGTGCCGATGAAGGCAAGATGG